>CAZSNV010000001.1:0-53893 GCA_964608035.1 uncultured Gemmatimonadaceae bacterium
AAGTTCTACGGGCTGCCGCCGCCTAGTATCATGATCCCGCTCAGGCCACCCGAGCGCTTGGCGCCTAACACAATCGACGCCGTCTCGTTGACGTCGGCGTTGGGGTCGATAACGCACTTGTTCCCGTCGAGCGTCAGCGCCGCGATGTTCATGCCGATCGACGAATCGCCCGGCGACGACGTGTAGACGGGAACGCCGCTCTCGTACGCCGCCGCCAGCAGCGACTTCTTCCCGATCCCGAGCACGCGCTCCCGCTCGTGAATGTATTTCCCGCACAGCCAGTGGAACTCCGCGCTCGACATCGGACGCTGGAACTCCTTCCCCTGGATGATCTGCCGGAAGAACGCGTCGGTGGACAGCAGCACGTCGTAATCGAAGAACACGTCGTAGATCCGGACGACACCTTCCTCGCGCAGCACGATGTCCGACGTCTGCGGGTTCCCGCGATGCATCGACAGCCCGAGCCCGAAATGCGTGTCATGGTACAGATTCGCGCCGGTCGAAATGATCCAGTCGACGAATCCAGCCTCGATCAACGGAATGATCGCTGCCATGCCCAGGCCGGCCGGCGTCAGCGCGCCAGTCATCGTCAGGCCGACGGTGACATTCCTGTCCAGCATCTTGTCGACGTAGAGCTGGCACGCCTCACGCAGTCGCGCCGCATTGTACGCGAGGAACGTTCCCTCGATGAGGTCGACGACTCGCTCGGTGCCATCGATCCTCCGCGGATCGATCGCACTCCCACGAAGAAACCTGCTCCGCTCCTTCGCGACGGGGGCTCCGAGCCTTGGCTCCGCGCCGGCGCGTTCGCGTTCCTCCGCTTCCCGCTTCTGCTCTGCCTTGGGCCCGCCAGCGGTCGCCCGCTGGACGTGGCGGCCGACACGAGACGCCTTGAGACCAATCGAACGTGCCGGAGCCTTCGGTGTGCTGGCGCGCTTCTTTTTCATTCGCCCTGAACCGTGGAGTGCGAGCTCATGGTACGTCGTGCGTGGCGCGGCGATGCGACTCGAACGCCGCGATCACCGCATCGGCCGCCTCGCGAGGATCATCGGTGAGAAGGAAGAGATCCATGTCGCCCGGCGAGATCTTCTTTTCACCCAGCGCGCGCGCACCGAGCCAGCGAACCAGCCCCGCCCAGTAATGGCGGCCGAACAGCACCACCGGAAACTGGTTGATCTTGCCCGTCTGGATCAGCGTGAGCGCCTCGAACAGTTCATCGAGTGTGCCGAAGCCACCAGGGAAGATGATGTACGCACTCGAGTACTTGATGAACATCGTCTTGCGCACGAAGAAATACCGGAAGTGCACGACGGTATCGACGTAGGGATTCGTGCCCTGCTCGAAGGGCAATTCAATGTTGCATCCGATCGAGCGGCCACCGCCGAGTTTTGCGCCCTTGTTCGCCGCTTCCATGACGCCGGGACCGGCGCCGGTGATGATGTCGTAGCCGGCCGCCGCCAGCAGCCGCGCGGTTTCCTGCGCTGCCTGGTACATCGCGTCGTCGGGTCCTGTCCGCGCCGAACCGAAGAAGGCGACACCTTTCTCCACCGTCGCGAGAACGTCGAATCCCTCGATGAACTCGC
The DNA here is from genome assembly GCA_964608035.1 of uncultured Gemmatimonadaceae bacterium. Taxonomy (GTDB): domain Bacteria; phylum Gemmatimonadota; class Gemmatimonadetes; order Gemmatimonadales; family Gemmatimonadaceae; genus JABWBJ01. Next base: position 1,584 of record CAZSNV010000001.1, read on the forward strand.
CCATGATCCGCAGGACGCGCCACGGATCCGTCTTCGTGAAGTCTACCTGTCGAGGTCCCGGCTGCTGAAGGAGCTTGGCATCCTCTGTGAGCACGACCGCGTCGCGGATCGACGTGTCCACGCTGCGGTGCGCGCCGCTCGTGCGCGGCGTGCTGCCCTGCGAAGGCGGTGTGCGACCAGCCGCCAGATGTCCTTCCTCAGTGCGCTCCTTGGCCCCTTCCAGCGCCCGCTTCTCAGCGTCGGCCCGGCGGCCCGGATCGATGCGTGATCGTGAGTTCCTGGAACGGTTGCGCTTAGCGTCGGGACGGTCAGCAGGATCGGCAGAGCTCGATCGGTCCCGTTGCTTGCGCTTTTTCATCGAGTAGGGCGATCAGAGATGGAACTGGTGGTGCGCGTCGCGGGAGTTTAGATGTGCGGCGATCTTCGCGGTACCCGGGCTGGGATCTCCGGCTGCGCTACGAGCCGATCGATCACGTATCGTCCCACGGGGCCTTGCACGCGGCGCACATGCTGGTGCCTCTTGTAGGGAACCGTCGCCTCACCCAAACGCCGCGTCGGACGGCGGATCTGTTTCCAGCCATGTTGAATGCCCTGGAACTCGGGGAACGGCGCGGATCCGGTGTAGACTTTGGCTAGCGCCCGGACGTAAAGGCGCGAGGAGGATCAAATGCGCAGGGCTTTGTTGTGCGCCTTTGGCGTGGCGCTGATTGCGTGTGGCGGTGGTGGCGGCGGGGCCGCGCAGCCCTCGACCGTCTCTCGGCCGGTTCGCGGCCCGGCTGATGTGATTTCCGAAGCTGAGATCAAGGCCAGCGGCTTTCAGAGTGCGCTCGAAGTAGTCCAGAACCTCCGGCCGGCCATGATGAGGGCGCGGGGAACCAGCCCGCAGGGCGGCACGGTGGGTATAGCGCTCTTCGTTGACGACACGAGAATGGGTGACGTGGGCGCAATGGCCAACATCCCGGCCGATCGCGTGAAGGAGATCCGGTACATCAACTCTCGCGATGCCACGACGCGCTGGGGAACGGGCTTCGGCAGCGGGGTTATTCAGGTGACGACGAAACGGTAGGCGTCGAAGACAGCGGCGTCAGTTACCTTCATTCGAACCCGACGCGGGTTGCGCCCGTGCACCACAGGAGATTTGTCATGCGAATTGCAGCGTTGGCGCTAGGCCTTGTGATCGCGGGCGGAGCGTGCGCCAGTCGAGGAACGCCCGCCGGTGAGCCGTCCGTAACCGCCACCTCGACGGCGCGACGCACAAACGTCATCTCGTCGCAGGAAATCCGGGAGAGCTCGGCGCCGTCCCTCGCGGACCTGATCCGCCAGGTCCGTCCGGGTTGGCCAACCGCGGTCACAATCGTACTGAACAACGAAGTCATGGGCGGATACGACATCCTGCGCAGCCAGCCGGTGAGCAACACGAGCGAGATCCGCTACCTCACCAAGTCCGAGGCCCAGATGAAATGGGGATCGCGCGTCGCGGAAGTGATCCAGGTGATCACCCGATAGCGGGCGGTGATGGGAACGGCGGAGACGGCGCGGTCACATGGATGGGGAGCCCTGCTACTCGGGCTCGCGGTCCGCGCCGCCACTTCGCCTTCACTGGCTCGGGATCTTCTGCGGTTGACTTGGGCGTTCCGGTCGCGCCGCTGGTTCCTCAGGCCGCCCTTCCTGCCGATTCCCTCCGGCGCCTATATGCGATGGCGCATGTACACCGCGTACGGCGATGAACGCGCGGTGCCTCCGGTGCAGGACGTGATCCGGTACGCGCGATGGGCCGGGCGCCGCTGACGTCACCCCGCCCGGCGCCGGAAGCCGGGCGGGTCAAGGCGCAGGCCTACGCGTTAGGCTTCGACCTGGCAGGAATCGCGCGACTGGGGCCCGCCGGCACCTTCCCGGCGTTCGAGCAATGGCTGGCGCGCGGCCATGCCGGCGACATGGGCTGGCTCCGTCGCGATGCCGCCCTCCGCCGCGACACGCGACTTCCCCATCGCGGCGCCCGATCAGCGATCGTCGTTGCCCTCGACTACGGCGGCCGGCAACCCCCCGGCACCGTCGCCCGTTATGCGCGCGGGCGTGATTACCACGGCGTCATGAAGGAGCGTCTTTACGCGCTCCTTCGGTGGGTCGAAACCGAGACCGGAGGGCGTGTCTCGGGACGCCCCTACGTCGACACTGGTCCGATTTTGGAACGCGACCTCGCCCGCCTGGCCGGTCTGGGATGGTTCGGAAAGAACACGATGCTCATCCACCCCAGGCGCGGGTCGTTCCTGTTCCTAGGCGCGCTGTTCGTCGATCTCGAACTGGAAGCCGATCCGCCATTTGGCGAGGAGCATTGCGGGACCTGCCGCCGTTGCATCGACGCCTGCCCCACCAGCGCGATTGCCGACGAAGGCGTCCTCGATGCCACCCGCTGCATTTCGTACCTCACCATCGAAAAGCGGGGCGCCATCGCCGCCGAGTGGCGAAAGCCCATCGGCACCATGGTGTATGGCTGCGACATCTGTCAGGACGTTTGCCCCTGGAACGTCCGATTCGCCCGGGACGCGGAGGATCCTGACCTGGCGACAGGAAGCCTTGAGGCATCTCCTGACCCGGTGGCGCTATTGCAGATGGACGGCGCCGCGTTCCAGCGACGCTTCGGGGGCACGGCCGTGACTCGGGCCGGCCGGCAAGGCCTCTCGAGAAATGCTGCGATCGCGCTGGGTAATCGCGGCGATCCGGGAGATGTCGCCGCACTGGCCAACTCCCTGACGCTGGAGCCGGATCCCGTCGTGCGCGCCCACGTGGCCTGGGCACTCGGCGCACTCGGGACGCCTGACGCGGTGGACGCGCTTCGCGCGCGCGCCCTCGAGGAGCGGGAGACGATGGTGCTTAACGAGATAGCTCTCGCGCTTCGCGCGGAGGCTCCAGGCTCGAGGCTTGAGGCTCGAGAGAGCGTGAAGAGCGGAGACTAGAGGCGTTAGGGACAACTCTAGCCTCAAAGCCTCGAGCCTTTCGCCTCGATCGTTGCGCGCCCCCGCAACGATCAGTCGATATCGGCGGCGCCCCACCACTCGAGACGAAGGCCACAAGTCCGCTTCCGCTTTGCGCTTTGCGCTCTGCGCTCTGCGCTCCGGAGATGGCCCGTCACTTGCTTAACACAATTTGTAACGTCTCGGGCAGGACGAGAGTCTTGCATTGAGGGTCCGATCCACTTCCGTCGGCCGGAATTGAATCGGCTCTCATCTCGGTGATGCGCACGCGAAACTGGCTCTTGCCGTTCCCAGGGTCGCCAATGACATTCCCGCGCCGGTCGAATCTGAATTGGCCGCTACACGGACCCTGAATGAAACGGTTCGACCTCGCAGTGGGATCTGCGCTCACTTTGCTGGGCGCCTTCGTAACGCGTGAAGCGTTGGCCACGCGTGCGCTGTCCGGTGCCGAGCGCACTGCCAGCTTCGGCATCGCCCGCGTGGACACAGTGGCGTCCCCCGACTCGGTAACCGACTCGGTAATCGTTGTTCGCCTACCCGTTGTCAGGATCCCTGCGCAGTCTTCCGCTCCTGACACCAGGCGTCGCCTCGAGCTTGCAAGCCAGGATACGTACATCGCCGATGTGATTGCGTCGCACGACTCTGCGCTGGCACGCTGGCCCGATCGCGCCGGCAATCCGTTACGAGTGTGGGTCCAGCCGTCGTCCCACCACCCGGGATTCGACGGGGCACTTGTCCCTGTCGTTCGCCGCGCCTTCGTCGAGTGGTCCGAAGTCGGAATCCCGGTGCCATTCAGCTTCGTCCTGGATTCCGGCATGGCCGACGTGCACGTGACCTGGGTCGACAAGTTCAACGAGTCGATCAGCGGAAAGACCCTCTGGGCGCACGACGACGACTGGTGGATCATCGACGCCAACATCCAGTTGGCGGTCCACCATCACTCAGGCGAGAGGCTCGACTCAACCTCGATCCGCGCGATCGCGATGCACGAGGTGGGGCACCTCCTTGGCCTGGACCACACGACCGACACGACGTCGATCATGGCGCCCAAGGTGCGGGTCCGCGACCTGTCGGCTGCCGATCGGGCAACGGCGCAGCTGTTGTATCGGCTGCCGGCTGGGCGGCTGGGCGAGGGGTCTTCGCGCCGGTAATTAGCGCAAAGCGCAAAGCGCAAAGAGGGAGCGAAACCGAGACTTGGTTTTCGCTCCCTCGAGTTTTTGCCCGATAGCCAGCGAAGAGCGAAGAGCGCCGAGGGGTTGCGGGGCACCCCCTTTGCGCTTGGCGCTTTGCGCTCTGCGCTGCCCCTACCACCGGAGCTGCACCGTCTCCCGCTTACGGTCTCGCACAATCACCAGGGTGACCACGCGATCGGTCGCGTTGTTTATCACCCGCTGCAGCTGCTGGATCGACCGAAGGTCAACGCTGTCCGCTGACACGAGGATATCTCCGCCCAGCAGACCAGCTTCGCGTCCGGGCGTGCCCGGGAGCACCTGGTTCACCAGGATACCGTGCGCCACGCCCAACGCGCGGCTCGACTCGGTGCTGAGCGCGACGAGTTGAACGCCGGCGAGAGAGTTCGCGCCGCCGGTGAAGAGCGAAACCATAGGTCCGGCCATTACGCCACCCGTCCCCCGCGCCGCGGCGATGGCGACACCCGATGTGTCCCGGCGAGGACGGACCATGCTGTATGCGAATTTCCCCGGTCCGGTTTCGACCCGCACGATAGCCGGAGCCTGCGCCGGCATCGGTCTCACCAGATACGCCATCGCCGGCTCAACCCACGCGCACGGGGTCGTTGTGACCTCGGGAAGCGGCTCAACCTTCGGCATCAGGGTGACCGTCTCCCCATCGCGTTGCAGCTTGATGATGATCTCCCTGCCCGGCCGAAGGATTTCGGCGAAAGCCACGCTCGTTTGCAGCAAGCGCTGCCCGCCAATCTCCAACAGCACGTCACCAGCGCGCATGCCTACGCGATCGGCGGGCGAACCCGGGTCGACTGACGCAACCGTGGGTAGCTCGAGGAACCGGATGTATGTCGTTCCATCGCCCCGCTGTTCTTTCAGTTGGACGCCCGTCGTGGCAACACCCAACCAGCCTTCCGGCTTCCGCGCCGTAGCGCACAACGTCTCGATCCGGCGCTTGAGTTTCCCCTGCTCCAGTGACGCTTCCCGCATCCGGTTGTAGAGAAGCTGCGACTCGGCCTGGAGCTTGTAGTGCTGCGAATCGGGCTGCGCGGCCTGCTTCCGCATCTCGACTTCAGCCAGCATGCGGAACAGCGCCAGTTCGAGACTGCGCTGGGTAAGGAGCTGCTCCTTCAACCGGTCGACGTCCATCTGATAGCTGGACACCGTGCGTGCGGAGACGGTATCGCGCGGCTGCTGCGCGGCCAGCGACGACGACACCAGTGTCGCCGGTAGCAGTAACAAGACCCGCTTCGCCATGGGAACATGGCGACGCTTCGAGATCGGTGAAGCCGAATGCATTTCCACGTGTTGCCTGTTCAAGACTGCACTCCTAGAACCGCGACAGCCGCGACCCCGTGGGAAGGGCCGACGCGAGTTTGCCCAGTGTCATGTTCCTGGCGCCGAGCGTGGTGAAGTAGACCTGGTTGATGATTGGATCGGCGGGTGCTTCACTGAGCGCCCGAAGTGACGTCTCCGCCATCTCGTCGAGGGCAGCGAGCGTCGTCCGGTATGCTTCCGATGCGCCCTCCGACGTGCTCGTGTCGTTGTTGGCGAGGTACAGCGCCGCTCGTTCATAGTCCTGCTGCGCGCGTTGCAACACCTGCATGGCGGAAGCGCTGGACGCAAAGTCTTCGGTCGTCATTGAAACCTGAGACGCCGATGCCGCATCGGAGCCGGCGAGTGCCAGCGCCGAGCGAAGCGGCATGCCAGCAGTGATTCGGCCACTCACGAGTCCCGTGACGAGGATCCCTATCCCGGCCGCGGTGCGCCACGCGATCGCTGTGATCTTCGCGATGAATACGGTGCGAGCGGTCGCCTGCTCGCGCGTCGTGATGAGGCCCTGCTCACGGAGCTCTTCACTGAGCATGCCCCAGGTGGTGATCGGTGGCGCAATGCGACGACGCTCGTCGGCCGCCATCGAGACCACCCGATAGTAGGCCACGCGCTCCGCGGCGCACATTGCGCACTCGGCGAGGTGTTGTTCTTCGGCGACGGTCGGCTCGCTATCAGCGAGTTCCGCCAGTCGTTCAATAAGCAGGTGCTGCATTCTCTTGTCCTGGTTCATGCCCATGTGCGTCAACCAAGTGCGCGAGCAAGCGGCGAAGCTTGGCCCGCGCCTTGAACAACTGCGACTTGGATCCGCCGGCCGTGATCCCCAACTCCGTCGCGATCTCTTCGTGAGTGTAGCCTTCCACATCGTGCATCAGGAACACGGTTCGCGCTCCCGGCGAGAGCTTTGCTGCCGCCGCATCGATCACGGAACGGAGCATTACCTGATCCCCTCCGTGTTCGACCGACACCGTGTCCTCGTCCATATCGGTCTCGATCTTGCTCAGCCGTCGAGTCCGGCGTAGCGCGTTGAGCGTTCGGTTCACGGCAATCCGGTGCGCCCAGGTCCCGAACTGCGATTCCCCGCGATACGACGGAAGCGCGCGGAAGATCTGGATCCAGACTTCCTGGGCGATGTCCTCGGCCAGGTCGGGATCTCCGGCCAGGCGTCTGACCACGGCATCGATGTGCGGCGCGTGCTGCGACCAAAGGGCTCGCAGCGCTCGCTCATCACCTTCGATAGCGCGTTGGATCGTCAGAAAGTCCGTCGCCATGGCGTTTCGCTGTCTTTGTCACGGCCTGCCGCCGGGAGGTTGCAGGGAGAGGGAAAGGTGACCAATTCCGGCACGGATGGGTCTGTAGTTACGAATCATGGTCGGAAGTCGTGTAGCAGCAAGGGGATGACCCGTGATGGCCTCCTCCAATCCCTCAAGTTTTTCTTGACAGGTGCCGCGAATTGCCCTAATTAAGGCCGGGCTGGGCAGAGATCGTACACCCGAGAGATCACTTGAGGAGCGCGCCGGAACCTTTTTCAAGCCAACGAACTAAGACTCGGACAGGTCCAAGCCGGCAGATCCGTAAGCTGCCGGCTCAACTATTGCCCTGATTTCACGTAGTCTGACGTAGTAGTCACCCGCAGGACACCTGTGTTCGCCACACTCACTGCGCTCGCCATCGCTTTTGCCCCGTCGGACGGCTTGCCCGCCCGGCCCGCGGCGTCGGTGGGAATGTCGGCGGATCGCCTCGAGATCATCGATCGCATCGTGAGGCGCGGTATCACAGCCGGCGGATATCCAGGTGCTTCGGTCATCGTCGGTCGCCGCGGCTATTCCGTTTTCGAGAAGGGATACGGCCGGCTCGGTTGGAGCAGCGGCAGCGCCGCGGTCGTGCCTGACGAGTCGATCTACGATCTGGCGTCGCTGACGAAGGTCGTTGGGACTGCGACGGCGGCCATGATTCTCTACGACGAAGGACGGCTGGAGCTCGATGCCCCGGTCTCCCGGTATCTCCCGTCCTTTTCGGGAGGCGCAAAGGACGACGTCACCGTCCGGCACCTCCTGACTCACACCAGCGGCCTTCCCGCCGGTCGCGATCTCCGGCGCCTGGCCAACAGCGCCTGGGAAGCACGCACCGTCGTGATGTCGACGTCGCTCGCCTGCCGGCCCGGCGCCTGCCAGGTCTACTCGGACCTTGGAGCGGACGTCCTCGGTTTTGCTGTCGAGGCTATCGCGGGCCAGGGCCTGGACGCCTTCCTCAACGAGCGGGTGTTCACGCCCCTGGGCATGAACGACACGCACTTCCAGCCCGCGCTGTCGGAACGCGACCGTATCGCGCCCACCGAGGTGTCTTCGCCACGCGGCTACCCGTTACGGGGGGAGGTGCACGACGAGAACGCCTGGGCGTTAGGCGGAGTGGCCGGCCACGCCGGCCTCTTCTCGACCGCCGCTGATCTCTCGCTCTTCGCGCAGATGATGCTGAACCGGGGCACGTACAACGGCGTCCGGATCGTGAGCGATACGGCCGTCACCCGCTTCACGCAACGCGTCTCCGGAAAGCGCGCCCTCGGATGGGACACCTCCGATGGCGACGGCACGGCCGGCATCCACATGGGCGAACGCGCCTATGGCCACACCGGATTCACCGGCACCTCGCTCTGGATCGATCCCGATCGCGACCTGTTCGTGATCCTGCTGACGAATCGCGTGCATGCGCCGAGGGCGCGTCGCCCGGCGAAGGTGATCGCGGACGTCCGCGCCGACCTGGCCGACGCCGCGGTGTTGTCCGTGGTGGATGACAACATCCTCAAAATGCCGTCCTCTTTCCGGGCCGACAAAGCGGTCGGCTGGAACCGCAGCACCCGCCGCCGTTCAGGCTCGGCGCGCCGCCGGCCGGTCGCGACAAAGACCGTGACGAAGAAGCCGACGACCAAGAAGGCGTCGAGCACGAAAGTATCGACCGCGAAGGCGTCGAGCACGAAGGTGATGGCGTCGAAGAAGCCAGCGGCGAAACCCGCACCCAAGTCGACGTCGACGAAGGCCGCCTCGGCGAAGTCGAGCGCCAAGTAGCAACGCCAGGCGCGGTTGACCCTTGACGCGGTTGACTGTTTTACGATGTCGGTCGCCGACTCTTTCCCGCCGTCTCAGTCTTTACCTATAGCGCTGTTTACGCCGCTGAGAACCTGAACAGCGGCATAGGTAAAGACAAATAACTGCGGGAAACGGTCGGCGACCGACATCGTAAGACGGTCAACGGCGTAAAACGGTCAACGGCGTCGGGTACAGGCTTCGGGCCTCAGCCTTCAGAGAAGTCTGCAGGTTTGAGCCTCCAGGCTGGCACTTCCCCCTGCCCGGAAGCCTGAAGCCCGAAGCCTGAACCCTCGAGCCTAGGTAAGTTTCTTCCATGTCCCAGGATCCGTTCGCCCCAGAGAGTAACGAAGAGGCCGAGCCTGTTGAGAGCGGGGAACTCAGCGAGGATCAGGTGCGGCTCGCGCTTCGGCGCGTGAAGGACCCGGAAATCGGCCTGAACATCGTCGACCTGGGGCTGATCTACACGGTGAGCCTCGACGGGGCCGACGTGAGCGTCGACATGAGCCTGACGTCACCCGGTTGTCCCGCCGGACCACAGATCCTGCAGGAAGCCGAGGAGCAGGTCCGCGCGCTGCCAGGCGTGGGAGGGGTCAACGTGAACCTCGTGTGGTCGCCGCCCTGGACGCCCGACAGGATAGAACCTCGCGTCAGGGCGTACTTGGGCTTTTGATCAACGATCAGCGATCAGCGATCGGTGTGATCGACCAAAAGACTGAAACACGGGGTTCACGGGTTCGCGGCCTTGATATCCTTACTCCGTGAACTCTGTGAACTCCGTGTTAAAGTGTTTTGCCGTTACGGCTGCCCCGTAGCCCGCAGAGTGCCCGAAACCAATCTCACCGGTGGCGATTCGACTCCCGCCCGATCAACCGCGTTGACCACGACAAAATCCGGCAGGTCTCCGACAGGTCCGGCCGGCAGTATGACGACGGTAGTGCCGGCATCCACGACATGGGCGTGCCAGCCATCGCCATAACGAGACCTGACGAGCCACCACCGCGGCGGCTGAGAGGTGGCGGGGCGACCTGCAGCCGCTGAGATGCGCAGCGTGATGTTCCCGGCCCCGCGTGTTACCGAGACGGTTGGTGCCGCCGGAGGCAGCGCAGCAAGCCACGGCGACGCCGGCACCAGCGCGGGTCGAAGGTACGGACCTCTGGCCAGCAGATCGGCGAGCCCGTCGAAGCCCCGCACCAGGGCGGTCATGTTGTAGTGCACATTCCCACCCGCCCCGGGTTGATCGCGGGTGAGCATGATCTGCTGAAGCATTTCTGACGCCGGCCAGCGCGCGCCGGTATTCGTCACCTTGAAGGTCCCATTCCCCGGCCACAGGTGGCGCCCGCGCCGATTCTGCCCAGCCCACCATTCGAGTAACTCGGGATAGCTCTGCTGCGGCGCTCCGATGGCCCAGTACAACTGGGGCGTGAAGTAGTCGAGCCATCCCTCGACCAGCCATCGCCGGGAATCGGCGAAGAGCACCTCGTAAGCGTTCAGGCCACGCACCGACGCAGGGAATCCGGGACGCCAGATGCCGAATGGACTGACCCCGAACTTCACCCACGGCTTGGCGGCCTTGATCCCGCGATAGAGCGATTCAACCAGCAGGTCGACGTTCTGGCGACGCCACGAGTCGCGATCGAGCGTCCCGCCCGATCGGCGATAACGCGTCCACGATCTGTCATCCGGAAAGGGGATTTCCCGACGCCGGCGATCCAGTTCAGGATACGGGTAGAAGTAGTCGTCGATGTGCACGCCGTCGATGTCGTACCGCCTGACGACGTCGAGTATGACCTTGGTCGTGTGCGCGCGGACGGTTGGCTCCCCCGGGTCCATCCACAGGTGCGTGCCATAGCGCTTCACCACCGTGGGCATGGTGCGGCTCACGTGACTCGAGGAGAGCGGTCCCCGATCGCCGGGATGCTTGGCGCGATACGGGTTGAACCACGCGTGCAACTCCATGCCGCGCCGATGCGCCTCGGCAACCGCGAACGACAGAGGATCCCATGCCGGCACGGGTGCGCGCCCATTGCGCCCGGTCAGGAAGGCCGACCACGGCTCGAGCGACGATCGGTACAGGGCATCGGCGGCCGGGCGCACTTGCAGGATCACCGCGTTCAGCCGGAGGAGCGCGGAATGATCGAGCAGGGCGATCAGCTCGGCTTTCTGAGAATCGACGGGGAGTCCTGGTTTCGACGGCCAATCGATGTTGTCGACCGTTGCAATCCAGACGCCCCGGAACTCGCGCGGCACCGGCGGCGCATCGGCATCCGCCACAAGCGCGGGCGCGTACACGTCGCGATTCGTGACTCGCAGTTCGATACCCCGAACACCGCTGCCTTGCGCTGCACCCAGCCTGGCGACGGCAAGCGCGCCAACCGCGATGATGATGGAGCTCGTTCGCATCAGGCGCTGCGGTAGGGCGACTCGTCAGGCGCGCCGGTTCGCAGCGCCTGAATGAACTCCTCGCCGAGCACCTCGGCTTGCCAGCGCCGGACGTCGGGAACTTTCATCAGTTCATCGAGTGAATGCGGGTTGCGGCGGGCGATCGCTTCGAGCCGCTCTCGCGGACACAGCACACCCGGATCGAGCTCCAGTTCCGCGGCGCGACGATCACGCACCGCCTTGAGCGCGGTGACTCGATCCTCGAAATCCGGATCCCGCGCCCAGCGCATCCCCCGCGGGAACTTCGGCAGGTCCGCTTCGGCGACCTGCTGGCCGCGGGCGACGGCGTCGAGGATGGCCTTCGCGTGCTTCGCCACGACGCTTCGCGACAAGCCCTTCCTGGATTCCACGGCGGCCGTGCTCGTCGGTGCTTCGCGCGACATGGCGAGCAGCACTTCGTTTCCCGCGACCCGGAAGGTGCTTCGATCGAGTTCCTTAGCCACGCCATCGCGCCAGGCGACGAGTTCGCGCAGGATCGCCAGTTCCCGCCTGGTGATGTCGCGGGCTCCCTTGATGCGGAGGAAACTCGTATCCTCGCCGGCTTCTTCCCACCGCGTGCCCTCGAGCCGCTCGAACTCCTCCCGGGCCCAGTGGAGTCGTCCTTTCTTGTCGAGCGCGTCATGCAGCCGCTGCCGCAGCTGGAGCAGGTGCAAGGTGTCCTGGGCGGCGTATTCGAGCATGTCGACAGGCAGCGGACGCATGGACCAGTCCGCGCGCTGGTGCTTCTTGTCCAGGCGGACGCCGAAGAATCCTTCGAGCAGTGCGGCGAGGCCGAACGCTTTCATCCCGAGAAGCTGCGCCGCGACTCGCGTGTCGAAGATGTTGGTGACGCGCCAACCATAGTCCTGGTGCAGCAGGCGGAGGTCGTAGTCGGCGTCGTGAAAGACGACCTCGACGTCGCGCGACTCGAGGAGGGTGCCGAGTCCGGCGGGCGCGACCTTCAGCGGATCGATGATCGCGTGTTGATGATCCGTCGAGAGCTGCAGCAGGTAGACGCGATCGACGTACCGGTGGAAGCTCGCGCCCTCGGTGTCGAGCGCGAGGGCACGCGTCCCCGCAATCGAGGCCAGGAAGCGGTCCGCAGCCTCGGTGGAATCGATGTATTGCGGTCCGTTGGACCCCGGGGATCCTGACACGGAGCAGTATTGAGTAACGGGTAGGCGCTGACTCGCGACGGACGAGGAATCTAGCAGGGTACCGGCTGGGGAGCGCATGTTTGCGGAAACGACAGCCAGCTTGGTTGTTGATGCTGTTTGTTAGGGGTGGAAGGGTGAGAGGGTGGAAGGGTGACCTTGTCACCCTCTCACCCTCCCACCCTCCCACCCCTGGCAAACAGCATTAAGAACTCAGCGTCAGTTCGTCTGTTAGGCAGCTCCGTCAACCGAGATAACATGATTGCCCTGCTTGAGAACATCGAGCTCGCGTACGACGAGGGCGGGACGGGTATCCCCGTCCTGTTCGTTCACGGCTTCCCGCACGATCGGTCCCTGTGGGCTCCGCAGCTCCAGGCTTTGACCGTTCAGGCCCGGTGTCTGGCCGTGGACCTGCGCGGTTTCGGCGAGACGATCGCGGCGCCTCCGTACTCCATGGATCAGTACGCGGACGACCTGGTGGGGCTCCTCGACGTGCTGCGCGTGGATCGGGCTGTCATCGCCGGACTGTCGATGGGCGGCTACGCGGCCTTCGCCCTCTGGAGACGGCATCCGGATCGTGTGCGAGGCCTGGTGTTATCCAACACCAAGGCGACCGCCGACAGTGACGAAGCGCGTGAGAAACGCCGGGCGCTCATGACCGTGGCCCGCGACCAGGGCAGCTCCGCCATCGCCGATTCCATGCTGCCCGGCATGCTCGGCAAGACGACCCGGAGCAACAGACCGGACATCACCAACACCGTTCATCGCATGATCTCGTCGCAGCCGGTGGAAGGAGTGATTGGCGCGCTGCAGGCGATGATGGACCGGCCCGACTCGACACCGACGCTATCCACCATCGACGTCCCGACACTCGTCGTGACGGGAGACGAAGACACGATCATTCCGGTCGCGGAGGCGAGATTGATGCACGACGCGATTCGTGGCAGCTCGCTCGAAGTGATCACCGGCGCGGGACATCTGTCCAACCTCGAGCGACCGGCTGCGTTCAACCATGTCGTCTCGGAGTTTCTGGCGAGACTCGCCCTTCAGTAAGACAGAGCGCTGCTTCAGACCGTCACGTACTCAGCTGTTTTTACTTGGTCGGTCGCCCAGGCGGATTATCGCCCTTGAAAACTTCCCGATTCGATTCGATGTACTGCTTGAGATTCCCCGGCACGTCCTCTTCGGGGAAGATCGCGGTCACCGGGCATTCGGGTTCACAGGCGCCGCAGTCGATGCACTCATCCGGGTGGATGAACAGCATGTCTGGGCCCTCATAGATGCAGTCGACTGGGCACACGTCGACGCACGACTTGTCCTTGACGCCGATGCAGGCTTCGGTGATGACGTACGGCATGGTGACCGGGTGGTGGGTCCTTTGTGCGGAGTTGAATAATAGGGCCCCCGCAGGGCGCAATGAAGCCGCACCCGGTGCGTTGGCGGGCACAACTCACGCACTGGACATCACCGGACGCGCCTCCTATCTCACGACATGCGACTGGTCGTCAACGGAAAGGAACGTGAGGTGTCGCCGGGTCCGGTGGAATCGCTCGCTGAGACAATCCGCGGGCGACTGCACCTCACCGGCACCAAGGTCTCGTGCGGCCGCGGCGAATGCGGCTCCTGCACCGTGCTGCTCGACGGTCGCGCCGTCTATTCCTGCCTGACGATCACAAATGCGTGTGATGGCGCCGCTGTCACGACGATCGAGGGCCTGGCGTCGCCGGGCGAGTTGCACCCCGTACAGCGCGCCTTCATCGATCACGACGCGGTGCAGTGCGGATTCTGCACTCCGGGCCAGGTCATGGCCGCCGTGGCGCTGCTCGCCGCGAACGCAGCGCCAGACGAGTCCGAGATAAAACATGCCATGAGCGGCAATCTGTGTCGCTGCGGAACCTATCCGCGCATCGTGGCGGCGATCCGCGCCGCGGCCCCGCAAATGGAACCTCGCCATGCCGGCTGAATCACCGCGCCGCTTCATCACCACGACCATCGAAGTCGAGGGACGCGAGGAGACCAAGGTCGTCGAAATCCCCGATCGCACCTTGCGGCCGTGGGATGCTGAGGAGCAGCTCGACGTGGTCGGGAAGCCCGTGCCGCGCGTCGACGCGCGTGAAAAGGTCACCGGTGCCGCGGTCTATACGGCTGACCGGTGGGCACCGGGCATGCTCCACGCGGTGCTGGTGCGATCCACCATCCCGCGGGGCCGTGCGAAGTCGATCGACCTTGCTGCCGCTCGTCGCATGCCGGGCGTCCTGGATGTCATCACCTTCGAAGACCTGCCGTCATCGCGAAAGGCGATCCGCGCCGGCGGCGTGCGCTTCCTTGACCCCGACATCTCCTATGCGGGACAGCCGGTGGCCTGTGTCTGCGCCGAGTCGATGGGGCGGGCGCGAGCCGCGGCTCACGCGGTCCGCATTGACTACGAGCCCACGCCCTTTGCCATCACGGCCGCTGCGGCTGTGTCACCAGATGCACCCGCGGTGCGGTCGAAAGGAGCCAAGGCTCGAGGCGGCAACGTCTCGCGTTCATCACCGATGGTGAGTGCCCGCGGCGACGTCGACCATGGGTTAGCCGAATCCGACGTGGTCGTCCATGGACGGTACACCACCTCCAGCGCGCTGCACTCGGCGATGGAAGCGCACGGCGCGGTGGCGGAGTGGCACGGCGACCAGCTCACGATCTACGAAGGGACGCAGGGCATCTTCGCCGTCCGGGATGAAGTCGCGGCGGCGCTGGGCATCCCGAAGTCGCGGGTGCGCGTGGTCATGGAACACATGGGGGGCGGGTTCGGGGCGAAGAACCACGCCGGGGCCCACACGTACGCTGCGGCGATCCTGTCGCGTCGAACGGGGCGGCCGGTGCGCTGCGTGCTGGATCGCGCCGGGGAGCAGTCGGACGCGGGACACAGGGCGCCCGCGGCAATAAACGTGACGTTAGGCGCCATGCGGGACGGCCGGCTGACGGCAATTGTTGTAGACGCCCTGGTGGACCAGGGCGTCTCAGGCTGGGAATCGTCGACGACAAAGATCTTCCACGAGCTCTACGCCTGTCCCAACGTGCGCACCACTGAGACGTTCGCCTACACGAACACGCACGCCATGGCGGCGTTTCGTGGCCCCGGGCATACCGAGGGAGCGTTCGCGCAGGAGCGCGCGATGGACGACCTGGCGCGGAAGCTGAACATCGATCCATTGGCCCTTCGCGTCATCAACCACGCAGACCACGATCAGGAGAAGTCGCGGCCGTATTCGGGTGGGAACCTGGCGCGGTGCCTCGAGGAAGGAGCGCGGCGATTCGGCTGGGCCGAGAGGCGCTCGCGTTCGATTGATCCCGGGCGCCGTGAAACGATGGCGCACAACCGGGATTCCGGCATCAACTTCATTCGAGAGACGGGGGACGAGAGACGGGAGACGGGAGAGGTTGCAATCGAACCTGCAAAACGCATCGACCCGCGCCCCGCGAATCGCCCGTCACCCGTCACCCGTCTCCCGTCGCGGTACGAGGGGGCCCCCCGCCTGCGCCGCGGATTCGGGCTCGCCGCGCAGATCTGGCCCGCCGGCGGCGGACCGCCCGCCTACGCCACCGTCCGCATTCACCCCGACGGATCCGTCGACGTCCTCACCGGCACGCAGGACCTCGGCACCGGCGCCCGCACCATCCTCGCCCAGGTAGCCGCCGAAGCGTTAGGCGCCAAGCTCGCCGACGTGCGGGTCATCCTGGGAGACACCGAGCGAACACCGTATACGCCCAATTCGTGGGGCTCCATGACCACGCCGTCGGTGGCGCCCGCCGTCCGCATGGCCGCCGAGGACGCTCGCGAACACCTGGTCGAGGCGGCCGCCGAGATACTCGGCGTCGCGACCGAACACCTGTCGGTCCGCGACGGCATGATCATTCCCTGCACCGGCGCCCCTGCCGTCCCCATCGCCGAAGTCACCGCAAAGCTGGGCGATGTGACCATCCTCGGCCACGGATCGCGCGGCCCGAATCAGTCAGGCGTGGGCCTGATGACGTTCGGCGCGCAGTTCGCCGAGGTCGAAGTCGACACATGGACAGGCGTGGTGCGCGTCGTCCGCCTGACCGCGGTGCACGACGTGGGCCGCGTGCTCAACCCGCTGCTCGCGCGGAGCCAGCTCGAGGGCGGCATCATCCAGGGACTCGGCCTTGCCTTGTTCGAAGAGCGCGTCATCGACGAGCGGCTCGGCCGCCCGCTCAACGCCGGTCTGCACGACTACAAGATCCCGACGATGGCCGACCTGCCGGAGATCGATGCGACCTGCCTTGACGCCGTGGACACCGTCGCCAATCCCGTGGGCGCCAGGGGACTGGCGGAACCGCCGATCATTCCGACCGCGCCGGCGATAGCTAACGCCGTCGTTGACGCGTTAGGCGTCCACGTGAACGACTTGCCGCTCACCCCCTGGAGAGTATTAGCGGCGCTCGGGAATTGAGATGGGAGATGGTTCTCCCATTCCCATCCCGACTACCGCCACGGCGGTGGTGCGTCGCTCTTGCGTTGGAGTTCCGGGTTGTATCGATAGAGTGTCGTCTTCCTCCCTATCACCTGAACCACCTCCGCCCTCACCTGCATCGCCAGTTCACCCGCAATCTCCTTCATGGGTAACGGCGCATTGCGTTCAACCTGCACCTTCACCAGCTCACGCGCCTCGAGTGCCTCGTGAAGCGACTGCAGCAGCGTCGCGGTAATCCCGTGATGGCCGACATGAACCGTCGCGCGCAGGTGATGGGCTTCGGCGCGCAGTTCGGCCCGGTCCTTCCCGCGCATCGTCATTGCCGACGGCTGGAGCGGGTCAGATAGGGATGCGGGTTGATCGGGTCGCCGCCCCAGTACTGTCCGCGACCGCGATAGAGCATGACCTGGAAATGCAGGTGAGGGGTGTCCTTGGGAGCGTTCCCGGTGGTGCCGACGAACCCGAGCACGTCTCCCTGATGAATCGCCATGCCTTCTACCAGTCCATCCTGGTAGCGATCGAGGTGGGCGTAATAGTAGACAAAGCGCTCGGCCCGGTCGAGTTGATAGATGGTGATCCCCCCAGCGTCGTTCTGCCTGAGCTTGAGGATCGTCCCGCTATCCGCGGCAATGACTGGCGTGCCGCGCGGAGCCATGATGTCCACCGCGTCATGCGTGCGGCCGCCGCGTGCCGCGGTGTAGGAGTCGCGGACGCGCGAAATGTCCACGCCCTGCACCGGGATGATCAGCCCTTTCGCGGCCAGCGCCGCTTCAGGCGTGGCAAAAACGATCGTCGCTGAATCCGGCGTGGCGGGCGACGCCTCGGCGGGGACCGGAAGTGGCGCAGGCTCCGTCGTTATGCGCGCGCGCGAACATCCCCCGAGGAGTATCGCGCTCGCGAGCGCGACCGTGCGGCAAAAGGTGAAGGAGGCTCTGAGTGTACTCATCGTCAGAAACTTGACGACGAACGGCGCCAGACCGAAACCCTTTGCGCTTTGCCCTTTGCGCTTGCTCTTATCGTGCCCCCGTAGCCAACACATGAACCACGGCCGAGCCGCGATGCTTGTTGGCGATCGCCGTGATCGTCGCCGTTCCAACTCCAGCCGCGCGCACGAGACCGCTGTTGTCGACGGTGGCTACCGAACTCGCGGATGACTGCCACGTGAACGCTACTTCCGGAAGCAACGCTCCGGTGAGGTCGCGGGCCGTTGCTCTCAATCGAAGGGTATCCCGGGTGTCCACGATAGGCAGCGTCACGAGGATGGTATCGATCGCGGGCGCAACTGACACGGTCATTGTTGCCGGAAGGATCACGAGGGTTGCCCGGCCGATCTTGTCCGCGCTCGCGGCGACTTGCACGGTTCCAACCAATCTCGGGGTGACCACGCCGAACGCATCCACCGTTGCGATCAAGGAATTCGACGTGGTCCAGGCAAAAACCGACACCGACAACAGCCCGCCGTTCTTACCCGTGGCGGATGCCGTGAAGGTGACGCGGTCTGTGGCGCGGATCGGGTCGGTGACGAAGATCGTATCGACTGACGGATTCACCCTTACAGCACTGATCAGGTATCCGGGAGTGTCGCTGAGATTGGGACCGGTAGCGTCCGTGCACGACGTTGCGCCGAGCAAAAGCAGGCCATGGAAAACATTTCGCGCACCCATCTTCCGTCCTCCCAGTTCCAGTCACGAGACTTGACGCAACCTGCACAATGCGAGTCGCGAATTGCAGGTGGCTGTCAGCAGGATCACATAAATGTAAGCCGTTTCTCTGCAATGGCTTACGGTCGCCGGGCTGAATTCGCTTGCCCGTGGCGGCGGTCATGTCTCATCCGAGCCGCCAAGGCGGTACGATTCGCCTCGACGAAGTTCCGCCCCGAACTGCCGGCCGACTCCGAATACCCCCGCTGTGGAATACGAGCGCCCCACAAGTACGTCGCGAGCAGTCGAGATACTGGCCGGCGCGCATACGCATGCGCTCGGTGGAGGCACTGACCTCCTCGTGACCATGCGTGAAGGTCTCGTCAGACCGGAACGCATCGTGGACTTGCGCGCACTCCCCGACAGCGACGCGATGACGTGGGGCACGGACGGCTCGCTCCGACTCGGCGCGGCGACCACCATCGCTACCATCGCGGGTGATGCGCAGGTGCGCGCGCGATTCGCTGCACTCGCCGAGTCGTGCGAATCGGTCGGAAGCACCGCGCTGCGCAACATGGGCACGATTGGAGGCAACCTGTGCCAGCGGCCGCGATGCTGGTATTTCCGATCGGCAATTCCCTGCCTCAAGTCGAACGGCACCGATTGCCCCGCCCACGAGGGCGAGAACACGCATCACGTCATTTTCGGAGGCGGGCCGTGCTACGCGGTGCATCCCTCCGATCCCGCGGTAGCGCTCACGGCGCTCGAAGCCATCATTCAGATCGAAGGCCCGCAGGGACGACGCGCGGTTCCCATTGCCGATTTCTTTGTCCTTCCGGATCCTGATCCGCACCGGGAGACCGTGCTCGAGCCGGGCGAGTTCGTCATCGCCGTAGATCTGCCCGCCGAGTCGTCAGGCGGACGACAGCGTTACACGAAGGTGTTGCAACGGGCCGCGTGGGACTTCGCCCTCGCGTCGATTGCCGTCGTCAGGCGTGTTGACGGTTCGGTCCGGATGGTGCTGGGCGGCGTTGCTCCAGTGCCCTGGCGCGTAAATCCATCAGTAGAAGAGGATGTTGCCTCGGCGCCGCTGTCCGGCGACGACCTGGATGTTCTGGCGGAGCGCGCGTTGTACGATGCGCGCCCGCTCTCAGGGAACGGGTATAAGGTTACGCTCTCGAAGGCGCTGTTGCGTGAAGCAATGGCTTTTGTGGGAAGCGAGATGTGAGATGGGAGACGTGAGATAACCTGCAATGTCCGATCAATTCCGATCTGATCGGAAAGCAGTTTATCTCACTTCTCCCATCTCACATCTCCCATCCCGTCTGCTCAACTCAATCGTCTCATGAAAAAGCTTCTGGTCGTTTTCGAGCGGGAGTACATGGAACGGGTCCGGACCCGCTGGTTCCTGGTGGCGACCGTCTTCGGACCGGTGTTCTTCGGCGCCCTCATGTTCCTTCCCGCCTGGATGGCGACTCGCTCGAATGCCTCCGCCGACGTCGGGCGCATCCGCATCCTCGACGCGACCGGCGTCAACCTCGGACAACAGGTCGCGCTCGAGCTGGGCGGCGGCGTCCTTGGCGACACCACTTCCACTCAGGTGGAACTCGTCAGGCCTGAAGCGCTCGCGCAAGCCGAATCGACGGCCACGCGCGACATCAGGAGTCGAGTGATCAAGGGTTATCTGGTGCTCGATCCCGGCACGCTTGAGGGGAGAGGTTCGCGTTATGCGGGATTGAACGCCACGGCCCTCGCCGACATGAGGCGCATCGAAAACGCCGTGTCGCGCGAACTGATCGGGCTCGAACTGAGCCGGGCCGGGATATCGACGGTCGAAGTCGATCGCGTGAAGCGATTGCGGGCCGGCCTGCGCGCGGAACGGGTGTCGCTGAGCGGACGAGGCGGATCAGCGCGCGTGAACATCCTGTTCGCATCGGTCGTGGGCATTCTGCTGTACATGACCATCCTGATGTACGGGCAGAACGTGCTGCGGGGCGTGATCGAGGAAAAGCAGTCCCGGGTGGCGGAGGTCGTGGTGTCGAGTGTGCGGCCGACGACGCTGCTGGCGGGGAAGGTGCTGGGGGTGGGAGCTGTTGGGCTGACGCAGATGGCCATCTGGCTCTTTGCGACCATCGTCATGATGCGTTACCGCGCACCGGTGATGGGAGTGTTCGGCCTGGAAGCCGCACCAATCCCGATGCCAGCGGTCTCGATAGGCCAGCTGGCGATCCTGCTGATCTTCTTCCTGCTGGGCTATACGCTCTACTCGGCGCTATTCGCTACGGTTGGCGCCATGGTGAGCAGCGAACAGGAGGCGCAACAGGCGCAGATGCCGGTCGTGCTGATGCTCGTTGTCTCCATCATGTTCCTTCAACCGGTGCTGCTGGAGCCGGACGGGCAATTGGCGATGACTCTCGGGCTCCTTCCCATCTCATCGCCGATCATGATGCCGCTGCGCATGACCACCGTCGACGTTCCCCCGTGGGAGATCGGCTTGTCGATCCTGGCGTTGATCGCGGGATGTTATCTGGCGGTATACCTGGCGGCGACGGTCTATCGCACCGGGATGCTCATGCACGGCAAGCGGGTCACAATACGGGAGATGTTTCGTTGGATCAGAGCCACCTAACCGGGATGGCGGATTTCGGATGGCGGATGTGAGATAAACTGCTCACACCCTGATTACACCGATTTCGATTGGGATCAGGTTGCTTGTTACAATTGCAGCATCGCTGTACGTGACGCCCATGCGTGTCCACGGCCCGCTCGGCCCCGTGAGTTGGGAAAGCGTTGCAGTCCTCAACCTGCCGCGAGGCGGTCTCCGTATCGGGAGCGTGGATGCCAGGTTATATCCAGAGGCGATCCGCTTGCTGCAGTCCCGGGCAACTTCCGGCGTGATCTACGCCGGCCCCGACGCCCCGGAGCTGTACTTCCTTGCACAATTGAAGAACCCGACTCCGGCGATCTTCGACTTTCTCGTCCCCGACACGCTGTTTCATCCGAACCTCATCCAGCGCCTCGATTCGTCCGGCGTTACCGCGGTGGCTCTCAGGCGGCACGTGGTGCACTCACCGCCCCTGGAGCCGGAGGTCGCCGCGGCGTTCGTCAGGCAGTTCCCGATGGCGCTCGAGATCGGGCGCTTCACGCTCCGCTGGAAGTAATGACGGTCCTCGATCGGATCATGTCGCAGCCGGTGGTCTATCGGCTCTGGCAAGCACCATTCGCGGCCACCAAGCTGGCACCGGTCCTCGCACGGCAGCCAATCAGGGACGTGCGACGGGTCCTCGACGTTGCCTGTGGGCCCGGAACGAACGCCGCCTGGTTTGCCGGCACGGATTACATCGGCATTGATATCAATGACCGCTACATCGCAACGGCGCGCGACCGGCAGCCGGGTCGATTCGTCGCCGCCGACGCGATCACGTGGTCCGCGGAAACCAGCGAACAGTTCGACTTCATTCTCGTGAACAGCTTCCTCCATCACCTCGACGATCGCTCTGTCAGCACGCTGCTGCGCAGCCTGCGGACCCGGCTCGAGGTTGGAGGGAAGATGCACATCCTGGAGCTCGTTCGTCCCCCTTCGTGGGGAGTCGCGCGAGCGCTGGCGCGCCTCGATCGCGGGAGTTACGCCAGACCGCTCGAGGCATGGAGGAAGCTCGTGGACGAATCGCTGCACATTGAGTGGTTCCAGCCATACGACCTTTCGGCCATGGGCGTGCCGCTGTGGCACATGCTGTACGCCGTGGGCACCGCTCGCTGATGGGCGCACCTGTCCGTGTTTCCGTCGCCCTGCCGGTCTATGACGAGCGCGAAGTCATTCCCGAGCTGGTCGCGCGGCTGCAGGCCGTCCTTCGCGGCATACCGGGTGGGCCGCATGAGATCGTATTCGCGGACGACGGGAGTGCTGATGGATCGTTTGAGCTTCTCGTGCAGGCGGCGGCTGGGGATCCATCGATCGTGGTCGTCCGGCTCGCGAGAAACTTCGGGCATCAGGTGGCGCTGAGCGCGGCGCTTGACCACGCGACCGGAGATGTCGTCGTCCTCATGGACAGCGACCTGCAGGATGCTCCCGAGGCCATTCCGCTCCTCCTGGCCAAATACGCCGAGGGGTACGACGTGGTTTTCGCGCAGCGCGAGAAGCGGAAGGAGCACCTTCTCCTGCGGTTGAGCTACTTCCTGTTTTATCGGCTCGCCGCCTGGGTATCGCGCGTGGACCTTCCCCTGGACGCCGGTGACTTTTCGCTGCTGTCGCGGCGCGTCGCTGACGTCATGCGGCGCTCCCCGGAGCGACATCGTTATCTCAGGGGCCTGCGAGCGTGGTCGGGGTTCCGGCAAGTCGGCGTGCCCATTGAGCGGGCTGCTCGCACCAAGGGAGCGCCCAAATACACGCTCCGCCGACTCATGGCCCTCGCCCTCGACGGCGTGTTCTCATTCTCCATCGCTCCCCTGCGGGCCGCCGCGGTCGCGGGAGCGTTGGCGATCCTGGCGTCCACCGCATTCGCGCTCTACAGCATCATCGCAAAGCTGTTCCTGGACAGGTCACCACAAGGGTTCACGGCACTCATCGTGGTCATGACATTCGTGTCGGGCGTGCAACTCGTCTTCCTCGGCCTCGTGGGCGAATACGTGGGCAGGATTTACGAGGAGGTCAAGCGTCGGCCGCTGTATGTCGTGGACCGGGTTGTCGGTCGTGCCGGGACGTAAGGCGAAAGTTCTCCGCCGCCCGGTGCGAAGACGGTCATGAGGCCTGACTACGCGAGCCACTATCGCGACCTGTACGAGCGGCACTGGTGGTGGCGCACCCGTGAAGTGCTCCTGCTCGACGAGTTGAAGCGGCACGCACCCGCCGGCGGATGGGGATCAATCCTCGATGTCGGGTGTGGCGACGGATTGTTCTTCGATCAGCTTGGGCAGTTCGGTGAGGTGTGGGGTGTGGAGCCCGACGCGCGACTGCTCACGACGGGCGGCAATCACCGATCTCGCATTCATGAAGGCCCCTTCGATTCCGGGTACAAGCCGGAACGAACTTTTCGGCTCATCCTCATGCTCGACGTGCTGGAGCACATGTCGAATCCCGAGGATGCCCTGCGTCGCGCCGCCCTGCTTCTCGAACCGGACGGTCGACTGTTACTGACCGTGCCGGCTTTCAGGCTGCTGTGGACGGCGCACGACGACTTCAACCAGCATGTCGATCGCTACACGATCCGGAGAATCCGCGATCTCGCAGAGCGCGGCGGCTTTGCGGTCGACTCCGCGCGGTACCTCTTTCGCTGGCTCGTCCCGGCGAAGCTTGCTGTACGCGCCCTCGAGGTGATCACGCCGGGACGCGCCACGCCCGAACGAGTGCCGCACCAGTGGTTGAACCGTCTGCTCCTAGGACTAAGCCTCGCTGAGGCGCGGCTGCTGGCTCACGTGCCGCTGCCGTTCGGCTCGTCGGTGCTGGTCTGGTGTCGGCGGAACGCCGCAGCCTTTTCAGGTACGGCGCCACCGCCTCACGCGTCATGAGCGTCAACGCCGGTGACGGTGCCGAGGGCAATGATGATCCCTGGAATGTCCAAACGTTCATGAACCAGTAGTCGGGTCTCGCGCAGCGACCGTGTATCGCACAGGCCTGTTGATGCACGGGAAGCGGGTCACGTTCCGGGAAATGTTTCGTTGGATGAAAGCGGCGTAGCCGGGATCCCTGGTAGTTCCCCTCGTTTAGTGCCCAGCCGAGACGCGGGCGCGCGTCGATGCGTCCCGCGCGGCCTCGAAGTCGCGGCGGACGATGTCATCCAGTGTGGGCGAATCGTACCGGCCGTTTAGCTGGTTCACCTTGATCGACAGCACGTCCACGACGCTCCGGACAGAATCGCGAAGCAGTCGGACAGAGGACGTTTCGTTATTCAGCAGCTTGACCGGGATGCGCTTGATGTCGAGCCGGTGTTTTAGGGCCACGTAGACCAGTTCGACGTCAAACGCGAATCGGTCGAGCTGCAGGATGGGGAACAAGACATCTGCCACGTCGCCGCGGATGCCCTTGAGGCCGCACTGGGTATCGAAGAAACCGCCCGTGACGATCGTGCCGACGAACCCAGTGAAGACCGCCGAGGCAGCGCGGCGACCCCACTCAGTCGCGTGGTGGTAGCTGGATCCCGGAAGCGTACGATCGCCGATGACCACGTGAAAAGGGCCATCGCGAAGGTACGCGGTGATCACTGGGATCAAGTCGGTGCCGAACGGCAGGTCCACATCAGTGAAGATGCGGACGTGACCCGTGGCGGCCAGCATGCCTGTGCGAACCGCTGCGCCTTTTCCGCGGTTCTCTGGATGTTGCAAGAGGCGCGCGTGCGCGGACCCCAAGCGGTTGCCCTCGTGGAAGTCATTCCCACCGTCGTCAACGACAATGACTTCCCAGGTGAGGCCGTAGTCCTCCAGTGCCGTCGAGAGTTCATCGACTGACCGCCTCGCGAGTTGGGCAGTCCGGTAACATGGAAGGATGACCGAGAGGTCTGGGCGGGGGCCGTTCACGTCTCCTCGTTGTGCGCCGCGTACGATCCTTGTTGCGTCATCCCTGTTGGGTGGGGGCTGTTGGTGTAAAGAGGCGGTGCAACACCGGTAGATCGACGCGCAGCAGGATGATCATCGCGATGGTCGTGGCCACGACGGCCGTCATCAGTCCTCGCTCCCGGTAGAGGTGCTCCGGATTCTGGGCGGCGCTGTTCGGCTTGAGCGCCACGCGCAGGTACATCGACATCACCAGCGCCACGAGCGGGAACGAGAGGATGAGCTCGAGCCTGTAGCGCATGCAGAACGCGCCGAAGAACAGCATCGCCGCGGCTGCGAAGAACATTATCGCGACGATCAGGCGGTCGGGCGTGTAGTACGCGAAGGAGCGGCGGTACGCGCCCGCTCGTGCTCGATCGCCGATGGCCACTAACTCGGCGTAACGCTTCAGCGCCATGAAATAGCAGCCGATCATCCAGTAACTCAGGAGCAGCGACGCCGGAGCCATCGTGTCGCTGGTGACGATGAACCAGCCCGCCAGCATGCGGAGCGGGTTGTTGATCGCTTCCGACAGCACATCCATGTAAGGCTGGTCCTTGGCGCGCATGGGCGGGACGTTGTAGACCACAGCCATGATCCAGAGCGCCAGGAGCGAGAGCGCGAACGGAATCGAGACGGTGAGCGCGAGCGCCATGCCGGCGATGAAGAGCACTAGCCATTGCACGTAGGCCGCGGCCGGTCGAACGCGGCCCGATGGGACAGCGCGATTCCGCTTCTCCGGATGATGGAGGTCGAACGGGGCGTCGAGTACTTCGTTGAGCGTGTAGTTGCTGGACGCGATCAGGCAGGTGGCGACAAGGCCTATGATGATGCGGACGGCGAGGTCCCGGGCATCCACGTCCGTAACCGTGCCCAGGGCGATGATGATCCCGGGGATGACGAAGACGTTCTTGAACCAGTAGTCCGGTCGCGCGATTTCGACGTGCGACCGCCAGTCGAATGTTGACTTCATCGAAGATGGCTGCGATGTACTCGCCGAATACTCCAAGAAAAATGAGCTGGACACCGCTGAACACTGAAATCAGGATGGCGAGGGTGGCGCAGTGCAACCATCGAGGCTAACATCTTGGTCATCTGTCGGCTTCCAAGCCGACGTAGGTTCGGCCGCTGGGGTTGCCGGCTGCCCGCTCGGTTCGTCGTCCGTCATGCCACGCGTCCGCATCGTCCAGCTTCGGATTCTCGGCGCCATGCTTGGTGCCTGCTGGGCCGTGCAGGTCGCGAAACCGATGGTGGGCACTCCCTACGTCAGCGACATGGACCAGAACCGCGTCGCCATGCGCCTGCTTTGGGAGGGCCGGGACCCATACGCTACAATCGGTCCGCACCAGACCGCGGAGCTGCGCCAGGGTTTCAGGTACCTCTATCCGCTGACAGCGCCGCTCGTGGTAGCCCCGCTCGCGTGGCTGACTGCGGGACAATTTCGCCTCGTCTGGGTCGCGCTCACCGCATTTGCCTTTCTGTTCCTCGCGAGTCGCGATGGGCTTCACCGGATGCTCATCGCCGGTTCCGGCGCCTTCTACATGTTCGCGTACTTGGTCCAATGGACGCCCGCGTTGGCAACAGCACTGTTTGTGCCGGCTACTGGGTTCCTCATCGCCGCGAAACCGCAGCTCGGGCTCGCCGTACTCGCTGGCCTCCGGTCGTGGCGCGACCTGTGGATTGTGCTGACGCTCGCCGCCGCGCTCTCGCTCGCGAGCGTAATTCTGTGGCCGTGGTGGCCATCCCGATGGCTCGCGATGCTAGGCACTGCCGACCATGTGCGGTCGCTCGTCTCCGTACCCGGTGGCCCCCTTTTATTGCTCGCCCTAATCCGGTGGCGTCAGTGGGAGGGGCGTTTGCTCGCCGCGATGGCGATCATTCCACAGACGCCCAGCGTCGAAACAACTCTACTTCTGCTGCTCATCCCCCAGACCTGGGCTGGTGTGACAGTGCTCGCTGTCGGCACGTGGATCACAGTCCTCGCCGTCTCGAACGTACATAGCTTCCCATCATACTTGGACTTCTCGGCCGCGCACGCGCAAATGCTTGTGCTCACGGTCTATCTGCCCGCGCTGGTGATGGTCCTCCGTCGCCCGAAGGGGACGCCGGCCGAAGTTGGTCATGCGCTCATCCAATGAAGGTGGGCACAAAGACACGTGCACTGCATCGAGCGAACCTGCCACGTTGAGGTCAGCGAGGCAACATCTGTTGAGCAAAGCCATTTGCTGCCTGTGAAGGGCGGTACAGCAGCAGAGTACCGTCGCTGTTGACAGGAACCCACTCCGCGGGCGTGGGAAAATGCTCGCTGACCTGCGCAAGAACGAACTCAGCGCCATGATCCCTCATCTTCTCCAGCACCGCTACTCGGCGGAGCGAATCTGCTTCCCAGAAGGCCGCCACCTCAGGAGCGGGAATCACGCTGACAAAGCGAAGCCCCGCTAGTTGCGCCCAGTAGGCCTTGTAGGGATTTCCCACCAAGCCGATCCGCGTTCCCGAGCGAATCCCCAACTGCCGAAGCATGTCGGTTGATGCGGTCCACGCCGCGTAGACGCGCTCGTTAGTCCGTCGTCCTTTGAATAGCGCAATCGTTTCGGTGAAGCTATACGCCACCAGCAGAAGCGCCGCGAAGGTGAATCCACGACGCATTCGGCTTGACAGCTGATCAACTGCGTCGGGAAGAACGAGCCCGGCAAGCAATATCACAGCGAATGGAGCGATATAGCGTGGCTCCGAGTACGAGAGCGCATAGAGCGCCAGCACGAACAGAGCCGGTAGAACCAGAACACCCCCAGTTCGGAATCGATTCTTCGCCAGGCTTCGTTGGCGCGACGTGATCAGCGCGAGAAGCGCGGCAAGGATGAACAGAAAGAAATGGCGCACATAGCCGAGCGCATTTCTAGCTGCTCCTGTGAGCGTTTCTTTCAGCGCCAACGGCACATGCACGTGACGATACCAGTACGAAGCGTCATACCAGATCGGCAGCGTACCCGGGACCGGACCATCGACAGGGTAGACCATCGGATGATCATCGGTGACGGGATCGAGGACTCGCAACTTCTGCTTCGGTCCGTCCGGCGAAGGCATGAATGCCGGAAGAATCCCTGGACCGATGTCCCCCAGGGGCGCGGGCACACGTGCAGTGTACCATGCGTGCGCGAGGCGCCCAACATCGCCAATGGTAGGTGCTCCCTTGAGTAGGGACACGTAAACCATCTGGGGCATACAAATCACCGCGAACACCGCCACAGCGACTATTACGCCAAGCCGACTGCGACGAGTTGCAGTCAATGCCACAGCCGCTAGGATCGCGATGCCAATCGGAAGCATCGCGGTCTTCGTCAAGTAGCCAAGTCCGAGGACCACTCCGAGCGCAATCCATCGATACACGAGACCATCGTTGCGCACAATTCTTATAGATAGCCCGGCGGCAAGGTATGCCAGCACCGCGACGCCGAGGTCTGGAGTGAGAAGACGCAGTGTAATCCACGACAGAGACGTCCAGGCGAAGAGCAGATACACGAGCACGGTCCACGTGAACATCGTTTCGTAAAAACCGGGATCATCCCGCGGCGTGACCGCACGGACACTCCGAATGAAATACTCTGCCGCTGCGAGGCTGCTCAAAAAGAGAATGAGATTCACGGCATGGGCGAGCACCCACGCATTCGTCATGTTCGTGCCGCCGACGAGGCGCGCTGCCGCCAACAACGTCGGATAGATCGGGCTCCAGTATCCGGAGCTCGAGAGCGGCCAGTTCCCCTCGAGGTAGTGCCCACTCACGTCGACATACGAGATGCCATCTGGATTGGGGATGTAGCGCCAGGTCCAGGCTGCAAGGGCACCGAGCACGACGATCAGCAGCCGTAACGCCACAAGAAGCCGTCGCTGCAAGGCAGTTTCCAAACTGCCTGTCTCTGGAGCGCTCATGTTCGTCGTCCGGCTGCTGGCATGCAGTTAGGCAGCCTGCTTACGGAAGACGAACAGATTGTTCAGGCCGAATTGGAACCGTCGATGTGCGACGACGGCAAAGCCGTGTGGAATGAAGATCGACGGAGTGGATCGCGGATTGAAGCCGTAGTGCTCCTCCAAGGACATACCGTCGAGCAGTCGCATCGCTCGAAGGACCGAAAGTATGGTGTCCACTCGTGGCGAGGGCACTGTTATCACCAGATGCCCGCCGGGTCTCAGGCACCGAGCACAGGCCGTGGCGAGCGCTGACTGGCGATCTCGCGGGACATGCTCAAGCACGGCCAGCATCGTGATAACATCGAAAGGTGCACACTCAGGGAGATCTTCGGGGAAGGCGCCTCGCAACAGAGTAGCTGCGAGGCCTTGTGCATCAGTCTGAAGATCGGGATCGATCCCAACACCTTCTCGCAGATGCCGTGCCCGTCGGAACAATGCGCCGTCCGCACACCCAACGTCTAGGACTCGATCCCCAGGCGAGATCCACGGGAGCGCTTGATCGATGCGCAGCCGCTGAATGACTCGATCGAGCCGTCGCATTCCTTACCGACGCTTCAGTCCGAGGACGCTCAGGAAGAAGCTCCCGAAGATGATCTGTACGCCGAGGATGAGCAGAAGCATCGCAGGAATCGCCACGCGCATAGTCTCCTGCGGATTAAGGGGCCCGAAGGCGCGCCGGTCCCAAGAGAACACGGCGTAGGCAGCCAATCCAATGCCGGTGATGAAGAGCAAGAGACCCGCGACAATTCCAAATTCCAGGCTGTGACGGCCCGAAAGAACCGATAGCCGCGGGTCTGGCGGTAATAACCCCTCGCTCGTCGCAAAAGCCTTGCCGAACAACCAGAACATCATGCTTTGAGCACCAACAGCCACCGCTGCTGCCGCAAACAGCATGGTGTGAATGTCGAACGCGACTCGGCCTACGACGCGCGACCCCGGCAGAAGCCACGACAAGAGCCCGAGCCCCGCTAGCGTCAGCACCGCGCCAGGAACAAGAAACAGGTATCGCGGACTGTAGAGCAGGAGAAATCGCAGGTGCCGCCAGCCATCGCGCCAGCTACGGAGGTGTGGCGGACGACTCCTGCCATCCCTTGAGAGCGTGGTGGGCACCTCGGTGATTCGCAGTCCCATCAGGGTCGCCTTCACGACCATCTCGCTGGCGAACTCCATGCCTGTAGTGCGCAGATTCAGGCGCGGAATTGCGCTCCGCCTGAAACCTCGCATCCCGCAATGGAAATCGCCGCTCGGGCTATGAAAGAACAATCGGCCAAGAGCTGTGAGTACCGGATTGCCGAGATAACGATGTAAGGATGGCATCGCGCCGGGTGCGATGCCGCCCAGAAAACGATTGCCCATGACGAGATCGTACCCGGCACGCAGCTGCTCCAGGAAAGGCTCCAGCCGCGAGAAGTCGTAGCTATCGTCAGCATCACCCATGATCACAAACTCGCCACGCGCTGCCTGGATCCCCTCCTGCAGCGCCGCACCGTATCCGCGCGTTGACACGTCGATTACCCGAGCTCCCAGTGCACCCGCGAGCTCACGCGACCCGTCCGTACTTCCATTATCGGCGATCACTACTTCCCCGCGGATACCGAGCTTCGCGATCGACGCTTGGGCCTTCGCTATACAGCTCTCAATGGTCTCCGCTTCATCGAGGCACGGCATGACAACACTAAGTTCAAACGTGTTGGCGGACTGCTGATCGTCGGTTGAGAGCGGATGGGGCCCGATCGCTAAGTCCAGAGGCCATGTCATTTCGAGGCGGGGGCGCACGACATCATGGTGAAGTTTACTCCCGGTGCTTGCCTTCGGAAAAGACTACTTAACATGATGGGTCGAACGAGGGTGGGTGCTGCCCGGGCCGACCGTCCCAGGGTCGTCAATCGGCTTGAAGATCCCCACGATTTCTGCCTCATCGAAGACAGGAGTTTTGTCGGCTTGCTGAGGTAGCGGTGCTGGCGCTGGCCACCGTCCTGATCGCCGGGTGGGCTGTCAGACTTCGTATTGAAAGAGACAGTGAGTCAGCGTCGTGATACGCGCCAGTTGTTCATCGCGATTGGATTCCCGTTGCGGGGCGCCATGACATATTTGCCCTGGCCGACCTACAATCGGTTTCACGCCATTCCGTTGATGAGCCGGACGCATCGGCCGTGCAAGTGGGTAACCGAGCTGAATCGGCGCTTGAGTCGGAAACTGAATCTCCACCCAGAGAACACGTGGCGACTTCCGGGCCTCTTTTGTTTAATGACCGAGCGCTGAAGGGGGAGGCGGCGCTAGGTGAGCCGCAGGTACGGGCGACGAGCCGCGTTGAGTGGTGGTTTTGGCTCGCCGTGGCATGGGTCGTTGGAGGCCTCTACATGCTGTACTTCGTCGATCGGGGCTGGATCCCCCACGACGAAGGTACGCTCGCACACAGTGCAGAGCGGGTACTGGGTGGTGAGATGCCGCACCGCGACTTTGCCGACCCATACACAGGTGGGCTGAGCTACCTCAACGCTGTTGCATTCAAAGTCTTCGGCGTTCATCTCCTCGCCATTCGCTACCTGCTTTTCGCCGCATTCGTCACCTGGGTTCCCCTCCTCTACTATGCCGCCACACGCCTAGCGTCGCCGCCCGTCGCAGGAGCCGTGACGCTATTGGCAGTGTTCTGGAGTGTTCCGAACTACCCCGCGGCCATGCCCAGTTGGTACAACCTGTTTTTCGCAACCGGTGGTGTTGCAGCGCTGCTTGCGTACATCGATTCCGGGAAACGCCACTGGCTCGTCGTTGCCGGCCTTGCTGGGGGCTTCTCCGTGCTAGTTAAGACCACAGGCGTGCTGTTCGTCGGCGCTGGTCTCCTATTCCTGCTCTATCATGAATCGCGGCCCACCAATCCTCTACGCGAGTACCGAAAGAGCGGGACCCTATTCAATCTCGCTGCAGGCTTTCCGCTAGTCATTGCTGCGATCGCGCTCGTCGCTATTAGCATGTCGCGCGGGAGGTGGGTGGATGTGTACCAGTTCGCCGTTCCAGGGTTCGCGATGGTTGGCACGGTTGCATGGGAGCTGTTTCGGGCGCCGGGGCCTTCGGTCACAGCCGCGAGGCTGACCGTCGGTGCCGTCGTTCCGTACATGCTTGGCGTGGCAATTCCTCTGGGGGCGTTCGCCGCCTATTACGCGATCGCGGAAGCTCTTCCGGAGCTGGTGCGAGGCGTCGTCAGTCTTCCTACAAGACGGTTTGACCACGCTTCGGTGAGCCCCGCGCTGCCGTATGCGGTAATTCCTATGGCGCTCGCAGCTTTCGTCGCCATCGACACAAAAGGGAAGGCGCCCCGCGTCGCGCTCTTCCAGCACGCCATTGCGATCGCGGTGGTTGCAGTAACACTCGTGCCGAAACTGGCCTTGGAGTTGGAACCGATGGTTTGGCAGTCGCTGGCGGAGGCCACGCCGATAGTCGTAGCACTCCTCGCGATCATCACTGTGCGGAACAGCATACGCGGCGGCGTTGATCCGAAGCAGCAGTCGCGATCCGTTCTCGTGGGCTGCGTGGCGGCTTTCTGCAGCTTGATCCAGTATCCGTTCGCCGCGCCGATCTACTTTAGTTACTCCCTACCGCTTTTGTTGCTCGCGGTTGTCGCGTTGGCTCAATCGACTACTCTCGTGCGAAAGCGAGCACTCCAAGGACTCACTTGCGTCTACTTGCTGTACGGGGCCTTGTTCATCACGCCAATGCAAGTCCAAGGACTCCTTGGGCCGGTGTCCCGGGATGATGTCGCCCTTCTCAAGCTGCCACGTGCCGGCCTTCGCGTCGGACGCGAGGACGCGGAACAGTATCCCAAGGCTGTGGAACTCCTGCGAACGCACACGACCTCCGGTGTGACATACGCGGGACCCGATGCGCCGGAGGTGTACTTCCTTGCTCAGTTAAGAAACCCTACCCCGGCGATCTTCGACTTTCTCGTCCCCGACACTCTTTTTCATCAACACTTGGTTCAGAGCCTCGATTCGTATGGCATCAACGCGGTGGCCCTCAGACGCCGCGTCGTGCACTCCGCCCCGCTGGAACCGGAGATTCAGGCTGCGCTCGAAACCAAGTTCCCGTCCGCGCATGAGGCGGGACGCTTCACGATTCGGTGGAAACCATGACTCTTCTCGACCGCATCATGGGCAAGCCGTTGATCTATCGGCTCTGGCAGGCGCGATTCGCGCCAAGCAAACTGGCTCCAGTTTTGGCGCGTCAGGACGTCGCAAGCGTTCGGCGCGTCCTGGATGTCGCGTGCGGACCCGGTACCAATGCCGGGTATTTCGACAGCGAGAGTACGTGGGCGTCGATCTGAAGCTTGCGGTGCGCGCCATCGAGGCGATCGTACCCCGACGCGCGGTTCCAGAACGTGTCCCGCGTCCCTGACTCAACGACCTTTTGCGTCGAATGAGCATTGCCGAGTCGCGGCTCTTTGCTCGCGGATCACTGCCGTTTGGTTCGTCAGTGATCCGCTGGTGTCGCCCCTACGCCGCGTAGCGGCATCGGCGGGTGGTGTCCGATCGTAGTTAAAGCACTGCGAAATCGATGCCCTCTGCGTCTGCACTTCGCGTGCTGCCTGACGCTGCCCGGGTCCTGCCAATCCTGACTTCACCAGCGGCGTCGATCAGGTGTGGGCAGGGCGGAATCCGGAACGTGTGGCGCCAGGAGCGACTGAGTCAGTCAGGCTCGCCAAATCGATAGGACCGTCACACCGAGCGGCTCACGGCCGCGCGCCGCGAACGCTAGTCGTGGCGTTCGTCAGGATGTCCGCGTTCATCGAATCCACGACGACTCGCCACCTCCGCCAGTCTACCGATCGATGAGTGGCTGTAATGCGGTACGTGGGCAACGTGGTCGCTTCACATTGCGAGGAGAATACGACAATTGCGCTTAGGGGTCTGGTTCCCCGAAACTGTTCAATCTCGCCGCAACGAATGTCCCGCGTCGCTGGCCATGGGCGATCCGTCGCAGCTGCCAATCTGTACAGCGTGGGGCCTAGACCGATCCAAGGCGGGTTCGCCGCGCGAACCGTACCGACGAAAACGGAATCGATACCGTGCTGAGAAGCGACTGTGGCTACAACCTGATCTGCGGCGCGTTGCACAGCATCTGTTCTCGACGCGTGCGCCGCAGCACCGCTTGATCCAAATGCACCTATCACAAGCCACGCCAGACCGCCGGCTAACATTCCCATCCTCCAGCGCCGCTGCAAGTGGCTCGCGGCCAGCCCGATCAGCAGCGAGGTGGCAACAAGATAAGGGAAGGAGTAACGCTCCTCATACGTCGGCCATGGAGCGTACGAGAGTACTCCCACTACCGGGAATGCGATCGCTGCGATGAAGAGGCTCTTCGCACGCTCTCGATCGGTTGCGTGATGGAACGCCATCCACCAGCCTGACGTCAACAGGCCAATGAAGCTTACGACGGCTGCTCCCCACATGATTGATGTCTGCCGCGGGCCGAGCTCGAATGGCACG
Organism: uncultured Gemmatimonadaceae bacterium; assembly: GCA_964608035.1. Taxonomy (GTDB): domain Bacteria; phylum Gemmatimonadota; class Gemmatimonadetes; order Gemmatimonadales; family Gemmatimonadaceae; genus JABWBJ01. The sequence continues at coordinate 35,813 of CAZSNV010000001.1, forward strand.
AGCGTGCTGAGCCAGATCGCCAGCATCCCCCCTAACGACTGCATCCCACTTCCGTATTGGGAAGCCAACGCCGTCGAGGAGGCGTTCAGGTAGACAACGGCGAGTGGGATGAGAGTCGCAAGCGACACGACACCGACCGCACTCACAAGCGCAATATTGCGTTTGCTCCAGAGCGGTCGCGAAAACCCTCCATCCGTCTGCGAGGCAACCGCCAGGTAAACAGGAAGGAGGAGAACCGGCGCCATAAGCTCCTTCGTCAGGATCACGAACACCGCGCCAAATGCAAACCACCATAGGTCAGGCCTCCACCGTTGGCGGTTCTGAAAACCGGTCGCGCGTAACGCAAGTGCGAGGACGCACACCATGGCCATTGGTTCAGCCATCGTCAGGCGCACCCACCCCCGCGCGGCCGAAGGTGCGAACAGGAAGACCGACGCCCCTGCAGCGGCGCCGAAGACGGTGGCGCCGAATCGTCGAAGAAGCAGAAACGACTGCGCGGTAACGATACCCATGATCGCAGCCTGCACGAGCTGCCAGCCCGGCATCCAGTCCCCGAACCACCTCCACTTCAGGACGGCGGCGAGAACCTGCAACACGTTGGCGCGCCCTGATTGCGTGATACCGTAATCAAGTACGCTCGAAAACTGCTCAGTCCAACTCTCGGTGGCCTTCAGGAGAGGGATGAACTCACCGAAGTCGAGCACGTCGAATGGACGGACTCGATCAGGGCGGTACAACGCCCACGCAACGAGAATCCCTGCGACGGCCCAAAACAGAATCCCTGCTCGGGAGCGTTGATTGTCAGCAGGTCTTGACAGCGACACAATCACCGATCGAGGCTCGGGAGTGATTTCGACTGACTCCAGGCAGGTGCGGTCGCATGAAGTGCGTCGATCACGCGGGCCTGCTGTTCGCCCGTTAGGTGCGGCCCCAGCGGAAGGCTGAGAACCTCGTCGTGCAAGGTCCGCGCGATGGGGAAGTCATCCGGCGCAAATCCCATGCTCGAATACGCATCCTGCATGTGCGGCGCCACCGGATAGTGCACGATCGTTTCGATGCCTGAATCCTGGAGCGACTGACGCAACGCGTCACGCCCTGCACACCGAATTACATAGAGATGCCATACCGGGGCGGCCCACGGTGGCACGATCGGCAGCCGCAAAGGAAGTCCTTCGAGTGCTTCCGAATAGGTTCGGGCATTATGGGTTCGCCGCTCATTCCATTCGTCGAGCTTCGACAGTTTCACTCGCAGAATGGCGGCCTGCAGTTCGTCGAGACGACTGTTGTAACCAATGACCTCGTTCACGTACTTCTGCCGTGATCCGTAGTTGCGCACTACGCGCAGCTTATCGGCCAGAACGTCGTCATCGGTAGTCACTGCACCGGCATCTCCCCAGGCGCCGAGGTTCTTCGTTGGATAGAAGCTCCACGCGGTAGCGTCCGTGCTGGTTCCGATCGCGCGCTTCCTGTAACGGGCGCCATGCGCCTGCGCCGCATCATCCACGACGCGCAGACCGTGCTCGCGGGCCAACTGCAGGATTGGATCGAGATCCGCCGGCTGGCCGTACAGGTGCACCGGCGCAATCGCGCGAGTCCGGGGCGTGATTGCCGCGCGTATCCGATCGACGTCGATGTTGTAGGTCGCAGGATCGGGTTCTACAGGAACCGGCGTTGCGCCGGCGTGGGTCACGCCGAGCCAGGTAGCTACGTACGTGTTTGACGGCACAACGACTTCGTCGCCGGCTCCAATGCCAAGAGCGCGAAGCGACAGATGAATGGCTTCGAGTCCGTTCGCAACTCCAACGCAGTGTCGGGCACCGACATATTGCGCGAACTCTGTCTCGAACGCGCGTAACTCCGCCCCCAGCAGATACCACCCACTCGCCGAAACCCGACCGATTGCGTCGTCAAGCTCGAGACGCAACTCGTCGTACTGGGGTCGTAGATCCAGAAACGGGATGTTCGCGTTCATCGCGCCCCGCCGACTCCCAACTCATCGAGCGATCGGATGTAATCACCGGCATCGTACCGGTCCGACGCCAGCACCAGCACGACGGTATCCGGCGCGAAATCGCTCTGTTCTCCCCAGACCATCGGCGGAATATGAACACCAACGGCCGGCGACGAGAGCATGATATCGTCGCGTCCATTCGTGTCGATCAAGGTCAGCCGACACGATCCCCGCGGGACGATTACGAACTGATGGCAGTGCTTGTGTGCATGAGCGCCGCGAACTGCCGTAGCAGGCACGTCGCAGACGAGAAAGAAGCGTTTGGGCTCGAATGGCAGCGCCGCACCGAGTTCCCCGACGCTCAGCATGCCGCGGGCGTCGCTGAAAGTCGGCAGTTGGACGATTCGCGCGCTTGTTCTCATCGACTCGTCGACCTCGTTACTGACAGTTGCCGTCCTTCGAGCGCGGCGCCATCCTCCAGCGGCGAGGTTGCCTCGGCTGGTCCGGTGGTCCGGACGGTCGACGACATTCCGGGAGTGAGGCGCACCCCTTTCCTCATGAAGACCCTGTCGGTTGTCATTCCGGTCTACTACAACGAAGAGTCGCTCCCTCTGTTGTTCGAGGAGCTGCGTACCGTGGAGCGGGCGCTCGCCGAGCGAAACCTCGCGCTGGAACTCATCTTCGTGGACGATGGATCCGGCGATCAGTCATATCGGGAGCTGATTCGCATCAAGGAGCAGCGCTCGGCAACGCGGCTGATCAAGTTAACACGGAACTTCGGCGGCGTGCACGCGGTGAAGGTGGGCTTCCAGTATGTCACCGGCGACTGCTTCGTGATGCTCGCCGCCGACGGACAGGATCCGCCCGACATGATCGTCGCCATGGCCGATCGCTGGCTGGCGGGCTCGAAATACACCGTGTGTGCCCGCGCGGGCCGCTCTGATCCGTTGACGAATCGCATATTCTCGAATCTCTACTATCGACTCGTCAGGCTCTACGTCGCCAAGGACTACCCGTCCACCGGTTACGACCTGGCGCTCATGGACAAGGCGATGCTGGGGTACCTGCAGACGAGCGCGAAGAACATCAACACCCCGCTGTTCGCCTACTGGCTGGGGTTCAAGCCCACCGTCCTGACATACGAGCGGCGAAAGCGCATTCACGGCAGGAGCCGGTGGAGCTTCACCAAGCGAGTCAAGTTCATGCTCGATTCGCTGCTCGGATTCTCCATCGTGCCCATCCGCATGATTTCGCTGATCGGCATCCTGGTCTCGATTCTCAGCTTCGGGTACGGCCTGGTCGTTGTGTTCTCGGCGTTGCGCGGGGGACCCGACGTTCCTGGCTGGGCCAGCATGGCCGCGCTCGTATCGTTTCTGCTGGGGCTCGCGATCGTCATGCTCGGTGTGATCGGCGAGTACGTCTGGCGGATATTCGACGAAGTGAGTCGACGCCCCGAAGCCGTGATCGAGGAAGTGCGATGAGGACGCGGTACGCGCCCTGTCCGATAGACGAGAACCTCGAACTGATCGTCAACGGCGCGTTGGACGGGACCGATCTGGACCTGTTCAACCTGCGTGCCTTTCAGGACCTCCACGCGCCGGACGCGCTACGCAGTTTCCATTCGGCACTGATCGACCGCCGGTCCGGTGCAGTCACGGCCACGGTGCACTTTCACGAACGGTCGGCGGGAGAGATGGCGAGCCCATTCCGCGGGTCATTCGGCGGCTTCACCGTGGTTCCCGGCGCGCCGCTCACAATTGCGGAAATGGTTGCTTTCGTTGGCGCCGTAGAGGCGCATCTGGTGACTGAGGGCGCGACACGATTGAGCGTAGTCATGCCGGCGCTTGCGTACCACCTTCCCGAGACGTCAACCTGGATCGATATCCTGCTGCGCCGCGGGTTCAACGTTTCGCGGCACGAACTGAGTTACGGGATCAACGTAGTCGGGGAATTCGTGGATCGAATCGATTCCGGCAACCGGAAACGACTTCAGAAGTGCATCCGCGACGGACTGATGGCCTCAAGCCTCCCCCGATCTGAGTTCGAGACTGCCTACCGAGTCGTGGCTGAAAATAGGAGCAAGCGGGGATACACGTTGTCGATGTCGTGGCAGACATTCGTTGCAATGGCAGACGCGTTGCCGGATCACGTCACCTGCTTCGCCGTCAAGCGCGGCGCTGATCCAATCGCAGCCGCCCTGTGTCTGCGCATCAACAGTCACGCGCTGTACGTGGCGCATTGGGGCGAGATTGCCGGCGTCGAGGCGTGGAGCCCGGTGACATTCCTCGCCAGTCACCTGTTCGAGTACTGCCGCGCAGCCGACATCCGGCTCCTGGACCTCGGCACTGCCAACATCGATGGCGCTCCAAATCACGGCCTGATTCGGTACAAGAAGAACCTCGGTTGTTCCGAAAGCCTGAAGCTCACGCTCGACAAGCGGTTCTCGTGAGAGATCTCGACCGATACCAGTCGGAATACGTTGCGACCTATGGATTCGAGGCCCACATGGTCCGGTACCGGCGACGCCAGGTCCTCAAGTGCCTGAGGGACTATTCGCACCGCCACGTGCTCGAAGTGAGTTGTGGGCTTGATCCACTCGCACATTATGTCGATGACTGGGACACTTACATCGTCGTAGAACCAGGGGCCACCTTCGCGGCGAATGCTCGCGAGTTAGCCAGCAAAGGCAAGCCGTTTGTCGTGCACGAAGCGACCATTGAGCAGGCGGCGACCGTGCTGACCGGTCAACATTTCGATTTCATCGTCGTATCCGGGCTCATTCACGAGGTCGTTGCTCCTCAGCAGGTTCTGGGAGCCGTCCGAACACTCTGCGACGATGACACGATCGTGCACGTCAACGTTCCCAACGCGCGGTCGCTGCACAACAGGCTGGGATTGAGGATGGGCCTGATCCCCGATCTTTTCGCGCTGTCACCGCTCGCCGAGCGCCTTCAACGCAAGAGCACGTTTGACTTGCGATCGCTCAGCGACTTCGTGCGCCAGGCAGGCTTCGAGGTTGACTCATCCGGCTCGTACTTTCTGAAGCCGTTCACGCATGAGCAGATGCAACAGATGCTGGATCAGGGCGTCATCGATGTGCGCGTGCTCGACGCGCTATTCGACGTCAACGAGGAGTTCAGCGATCTCGGAGCCGAGATTTTCGTGAACCTGAAACGCCGATGAGCGACAGTCAGCTCACCTTGCTGGTGCGGGTAGTGACATTGCCGCGACAAGCCTAACGACCTATCTGGACGAACTACCAGGTTCTCGCAGCAGAGACCGCAGGTAGACTCCGTACGAAGAGTTTCCCAGCGTGTCTGCCAGCCGCTCAAGCTCTTGAGCCGTGATATAGCCCTGCCGGTAGGCGATCTCCTCCGGGCACGCGATTTTTAGTCCCTGCCGTGACTCGATTGTCTGGATGAATGAACTCGCATCCTGAAGCGATTCGTGCGTTCCCGTGTCCAGCCATGCCATACCGCGGCCCAGCATCTCGAGATGAAGCGTGCGGCGGCGCAGGTACTCGCGGTTCACGTCCGTGATCTCGTACTCGCCGCGGCTGGAAGGTCGCAGACCGCGCACGATCTCGAGCACTTCATTGTCGTAGAAATAGAGGCCCGCAATGGCGTAGTTGGAGCGAGGCCGCTCAGGTTTCTCTTCGATGGATAGAACGCGTCCGTCGGCATCGACCTCAGCTACGCCGTAACGCTCCGGGTCCTTGACATAGTAGCCGAAGATCGTAGCGCCAACCGGCCGTGACGCGGCGCGGTGAAGGAGTCCCGTCAGCCCGCCGCCGTAGAAAATGTTGTCGCCAAGGACGAGGGATACGGGTGCCGAGCCAACAAACTCGCGTCCAATGGTGAACGCCTGCGCCAGCCCACCCGGCGTTTCCTGGACTGCGTATTGCAAGCTCAATCCCCATTGTGTTCCGTCGCCGAGCAGTTCCGAGAAGCGCGGCACGTCCCTTGGCGTCGAAATGACGAGAATATCCCGAATGCCCGCCAGCATCAGCGTCGTCAGCGGATAGTAGACCATCGGCTTGTCGAACACCGGAAGCAGCTGCTTGCTGATCACCCGTGTCACCGGGTACAGCCTTGTGCCCTCTCCCCCAGCCAGGATGATCCCTTTCACTGGTCTCCTCCCAGTCCAAGGCGATGGCCCCGATACCCGCCGCTTCGGATCCGTTGCCACCACGCATCATGGTCCGCGTACCAGCGAACGGTATCGCGTAACGCCGAGTCGAAATCCGTCGAGGGGCGCCATCCGAGTTCCTGGCGGAGTTGCGTGGCATCAATCGCGTATCTGAGGTCGTGCCCGGGTCGATCGGTGGTGAACTCGATGAGCTGACGGCGCGATCCCGGTTTGTCGCCCAGCAGCGCGTCGACGCTGTCGCAGATTGCATGGGCGACATCGATATTGCGCCGCTCGTTTTCCGCGCTGACCACGTACGTTGCTCCGGGGGTTCCGCGGCGAAGCATCAGCAGAAGGGCCGCGACATGATCGGTCACGAAGAGCCAGTCCCGGACGTTTTCTCCACGTCCGTAGATAGGAATCGGTTTTCCTTCGAGCGCGTTGAGAATGGTCAATGGAATCAGCTTCTCGGGAAACTGAAACGGACCAAAATTGTTCGAGCAGTTCGACACCATGGTTGGCAGGCCGTAAGTCCGTTGCCAGGCGCGAACAAAGTGGTCTGCCGACGCCTTGCTGGCCGCGTAGGGAGAACTCGGATCATATGGGGTAGTCTCGGAGAAAAACCCGGTGTGCCCCAATGATCCGAAAACCTCGTCCGTTGATACATGAAGAAACCGAAAACTATCCCCCGCGCCGGCATCCAATGACTGCCAGTATTCGTGCGCCTCGCGAAGCATCTCGAACGTGCCAACCACATTGGTCTCGACGAATGGCGCCGGACCGTCGATTGAACGGTCTACATGCGTTTCGGCGGCGAGGTGAATGACGTACTTGGGCCGGTGCCGGTCGAAGATCCGACGGATCGCAGGAGCATCGCAGATGTCTGCGTTTTCGAAATGGTACCGGGGGCTACCCGCAACCGATGCCAGGGAATCAAGGTTGCCAGCGTAGGTGAGTTTGTCGATGTTGACGACGTTGCCGGCCGCTTCCCCAATCAACGCACGTACCAGAGCTGAGCCAATGAAACCCGCGCCACCGGTAACCAGATAGGTTGTGTCGGACATAGCCCCTGGAAGGGTGACCAACAATTTGGGACGCGATCAGCCCCTCGCGCCACGTCCAGCACCTGAACCACCGTCGGTGAAACAGCGGCTTATGGTCGCCGCGGTGATTGGATTCGTGTGCGCACTTTACGTCGTAATGCACGGACGTGCCAACCCTGATTTCACGAGCGATTTCGATCAGGTTTGGGCAGGGGCCCGCGCGCTGTGGCAGGACAAGGATCCATACACCGTCGTGGGACCAGGGCGGGAGTTCGGTTGGCGATGGCCGCTGTATTATCCTCTCCCCGCGCTCGTCACCGTCGCTCCGTTAGGCCTGCTGCCCGTGCTTGCCGCGCGCGCGATCTTTGGCGGGATGTCCGCGGCCCTTCTCGCATGGGCGATTACGCGCGACGGCTGGAGCCGACTCCCCATCTTCCTCAGCGTCTCCTTCATGGTCACGATGGAGCTTGGTCAATGGTCGGCGCTCTACGCCGCTGCGTTCTTCATCCCGGCGCTAGGAGCCATTGGCATCGCAAAGCCGAACTTCGGGGTCGCTCTGGCCGCGGCAGCGCCTCGACAACAGACGCTGGCGTGGCTCGCCGCGGGCACGTTCGCCCTTCTCGCCATCAGCCAGCTCCTGCAGCCGGGTTGGCACGAATCCTGGCTCGACAACCTCCGCGCCGCCGACCACTTCAAGCCGCACGTGCTGCGGCCCTTCGGTTTCCTCCTTCTGCTGGCCGCCCTCAAGTGGCGGCGGCCGGAAGCGCGATGGCTGCTCGCCCTCGCCCTCATTCCGCAGGCCCCATCGTTCTACGATCAGCTGCTGCTGGCCGTGGTCTGCCTGACGAGAGCGGAGGCGCTTGTCTTTGCGTCCGCCACTATCGTGTTGTTTTTCTATGTGGGGTTCAACACGCCACAGCCGGACTATGAATCCTGGGGACGCATGGTCGGCAATGGAACGCTCTGGATCTGCTACTTCCCGGCGTTGGTGATGGTGTTGCGGCGGCCTAACGAGGGAGTGATGACAATACCCTTCTCCTGGCTGGATCGGATCGGGCGTAACAGCAAACGCGATGTGCGGTCGTAGAATTCGATGACGCGCTCGGATGCACGCATGGACTCCCTTGAGGGACCTGACCGGACTACAGGACGGATTCTCCTCATTCTGCTCATAGTGAGCGCCTGGGCTCTGTATCGGCCGGAACTCGCCCGTCCTTTTGACTATGTGGACTTTCCCGAGGACATCCTCGTCCTTCAGCCGCATGAGGGCCTCCGGGAGCAGTATGAGACACTGTCGCAGGTGTACGCCGCCCACGGACGCTGGAAGCCAATCGCGAATGCGCTGTTGGCGGGCCAGTGGTCCTGGTTTGGGAATTGGACGCCGGGGTGGCAATTGGCACGCTTCGCCGTAATGGTCGCTGTCCTTTTCATTTCGTTCTCGTTGTTTCGCAAGCTTCGATTGGGTCCTGCAGGCGCCTTCGCCGCTGCCGCAGCGCTTGTCGTATCGCCTCCAGCCGTGATGGGTTGGCTGCGACTCAGCACGCCAGAGCCGGTCGGTCTATTGCTGTTGGCAATCGCGTGTCATGTGGCTCTGGCGCGCGCAAAGCTTGCGCCGTGGCTCCTGGCATTGCTGCTGCTTGGCGTGATGTGGACGAAAGAGATCATGACCGCAGCGTTTGTGGTGCCTGCCCTTCTGGTTATCACCTCGAGCGACAATGGCTCACTCAGGAAGTTCCAGTTCGATCGCCAGCGACTGTTGATGCTCATGCCGTCATTCCTGGTTCTCGTCGTGGGCTCGCTCCCGATCTTGTGGACCTGGCGGTCTTCTCCTCCCGACTCGTTCGCCTCGCGCTACGCTAGCAGCGGCATATCGTTCGCGGATATCGCGGGCGGGTCGCTCGCCGCATGGCTCCCCTTCGCGCCTGTGCCAGAACCCTCGCGCCTTGCGCTGCTTGTCGTGATTGTGGCGTTTCTTGTCCTCATCGTCGCCGGCTGGCAGCAGGCATTGGAACCAGATGAATTGCAGGGGCACCGTCGGGTTGTTCTCTTACTCGCTCTTGGTGTGCCGGTTCTCGGTGCTGCGATGTATTCACCTTGGCCGTTCTATCTTCTCATTTACGCGCTTCCGTTTGTGCTCGCCGGGTCCCTCCTTATGGGCCAGGCCGTGTCTTCGCTCAGCGTCGTGCGGCATTTGCGCGCCATCAGCCTCTCGTGCCTGACGATTGTGTTGACCTACGCCCTGGCGCAGGCGGCCAACGAATCCTCGCGCATGCGCGCGCTGCACCGGGCGTTCGCGGAATCGGTCACCCGCGTCGCCGCTATGCAGAATGTGGATACTGTCCTGGTGGACGTTGCGATGAACCAGTATGACAGCCGCGGGAATTTCGGACCGAGATTCAAGAACTACGCAAGGATGCTGGGCCTTGAGTGGCCGCATGTCGTCGACGTACCGTGTGCTCGCCCGGGCGCGTTGGGTCCGAGGACTATTCAACTGCGTCTCAATCTGATGTGCGCCATTGAGGGGACTGTCCCGTCTCTCGTCGAGCGCTTCGCGCGATTTGACTGGCCGAATCCCCGTCCCCAGCGTGACAGCATCACAGTTTCCTTTCTGGCTAACTGACGTTGACTTGCTGCGATTCAACTGGATGCGTCACCGCGCCACCTGAAATGGTCGATCTGGCCCTATATGGGGCGACCTGGTGAAGACCGGCGACCGGGCCGTTACCGCGCTCGCTCTGGGCGGCTGGGGCGCGTTCATCGCGTACTTCTCGATGGTTTCGCACCCGCAACACCTCGCCAAGGACTTCTCGTACCCCTGGCGCGCCGCGCGCGCCCTGCTCGCCGGCGACAATCCCTATGAGGTCATGCGGGCCGTCGGCGAGTACCCGTTCAACGCCGGGTTGCTGTATCCACTCCCCGCCGCCCTCGTCGCCACACCATTTGCTCCCCTGCGACCCGAGATCGCTGGCGCCCTCTTCGTGGGACTCTCCGCCGCGCTCCTCGGCTGGGCCGTGCTTCGCGATTGCCCGTACCGCCTCCCGCTCTTCATCAGCGCTCCCTTCGTCCAGGCTGCAATCCTCGGCCAATGGTCGCCGCTCCTGACCGCGGCTGCGCTGATGCCCACACTGCAGTTCCTGGCCGCGGCCAAACCGACCGTTGGCCTGGCGGCCTGGCTTTACCGCCCGTCGCTCAGGGGAATCATCGGAGGACTGATCCTCGTCGCCGCCGCATTCCTCGTGCTGCCGCAATGGCTGGGCGACTGGCGCGAGGTCTTGGGGAGCACCAACAAGTACCGCGGGCCGGCGACGACCTTGTTAGGCGCTTTCCTCCTCCTCGGCCTGCTCCGCTGGCGGCGGCGCGAAGGGAGGCTCTTCGTCGCGATGTCGCTGATTCCCCAGCTCCCAGTCTTCTACGACTCGCTGATCCTCTGGCTCATTCCGTCCACGCTCTGGCGATCTCTCGCTCTCTCCGCGGCGAGCTGGGTCGGTTACCTCGCCTGGTATCCCAGCCGGGCATCACCACTCCAAAACGAAATCGCGTTCCCTTGGCTCGTCTTAACCATCTACGCTCCTGCGCTCGTGCTCCTGCTACTGCTACCGGCGCGGGAAGAGCCCGAAAAAACGCAGAGCGCAGATTCCGGATTACAGGTCGCAGGAAAAAGCGAGCAGTGAGAAGCTGAGTGCGGTCACTCGCGGTTACGACCCACGGTTTCAGCCAGCATCCGCACGACCGCTGTATCGGTTCGAATCGCACCAAGCCGCCGACTGAGCAACGCAACACGAAGGTCGGCGCCCACGGGGCGAGCGCGCCGCAGCGATTCTATGGCCCTCCGCTGGTCACCCATCGTCAGGTACGCCAGCGCCAGGTACTCCGCGTCACGGACGCTGAACTGCGTTCCTGACGCCAGCCAGGCCACGGTGAGACCCATGACCTGCTGCCTGGCCTCGTCCACGTTGCTCGCGCCGTTGGAAATCAGGACACGCAGCGCCTGCGGCCAGGCCCCCGTCGCCAGACGTCTCACCATTTCAGCGTCCGAGTATGCGTCTCGCGTGTCGGCCAGTCGCAGCCTCGCTTCGGCGCGAACAGCATAGGGCAGCGGATCGTACGGCCACGCCGCGATGCTGGCGTTGCTCAGAACGCACGCCGAATCCCACCGCGACCCCTGCAGGTCCATCCAGGACAGCGCCGCGAGCGTCGTGGCTCGGCCGGGTGCCAGCGCCAGTGCCCGCCGGAATCGGGCTTCCGCTAAACGCGAATCGCCAAGTCTCAGGAGCGTCATTCCGTATTCGTGTTCGGCGTCCGCATCACGAGGATCGGTGCTGACCGCACGGAAATGAGCCGCCGACGCCCCCGTGAACCGGATCGGGTCCATCACGCGCGCCAGCATCGCCCTGATGGTCCAGCCCTCGGCGCTGGTGTCGGAGGGAAAAGCGCGGCCAATCAGTTCGCTGACGCGCCGCGGACCAGCGGCACCGGGATATCCGGGGATCTCACCGCCACGCTCGAGGCTCGTCACAGAGGCTCGCGCCAGCCGTGCCGCTGCCACCGTAGATCCGGGATCGAGGGCGAGTGCCCGTTCGTAGAAAACAATGGCCGAGTCGGAACCGACACGGGTCGTGGATCGCAGATACGCATCACCGGCCAGGATCGCGTCATGACCCTCGTCACTGGTTGGCCACCCCTTCGGCATTGGTGGCGCCGCAGGCAAACCCAGCGCGCGCGACAGGCCACGTACGATTCCATCCTCGACGGATCGCAACGACGTGGTGGCACGGAAGGTTGCTCGCCACACCGGCACGGCCTGGCCGCGGCGCTGGAGTACGACTTCCACCTCCTGTTGCGAGCGGATGAGGAGCAGCCTGCCCGACACCAGGTACTCGGCGCCGAGGAGCACACCCGCCGAATCCTGGCGGGAGCGCGCGTCGCTCATTGCACGGGCAACGCTCCCTTCAGAGGCGATGCGCAAGCGAGGGTCCTGCGCCAGTCGCTGGCGAATCCGGTCCGGTAGCGCAACCGCGAGGTACACCCGCCCCGCATCATCGACGTCGGGCTGAAGCGAGAAGACCGCCACCTTCCGACGCGAATCGCGACCAGCGTCGCTGGCCCAATAGCTGAGAAGGGCGGGCGCAGCAAAGCTGGCGCGGCAAGGCGGAGGCGGCGCGAGTCGCGGAAACTGCGCAGCCGCCGGCTGCGCAACGAAGACCACTAACAAGGTCCCGATGGCGGCGCGAGTGCTTGACACGTTCAAATAATAGGCAAAGGCCATGCCTGAAACCCGAAAAAGAAGGACCGGAGCGATGGCTCCGGTCCCAGACTGTATTCGGGGAAGACTACTTGACCAGGATGGGTCGAACGAGCGTGGTGCTGCCCGGTCCCACGGTCCCAGGGTCGTCAATCGGCTTGAAGATCCCGACGATCTCCGCAGCGTCGAAGGCCGGTGTCTGGTTTTTCTTGGAAGAGCCCGGGTACACCTTCGTCAACGTGAAGGATCCGAGAAGGCTCACCTCGACCGTCGAGTTGCCGTTGCATGAGGTCATACATCGGTAGAACGCCGCCTTGATGTCGACCCCGACACCTCCGCTCGCATCTTTGCAATCGCCGTAGGTGGAGTTGGTAACCGGAGTGTTGTCGGTTTCGCCGGGTAGACTGGAGCAGATCCCCGGTCCGGGGGCGGGATTGCAGCCCGAATTGCCTACGGCGCCGCAAATGGTCGGCCCGACCATGTTACCCGGCTCCGTGATCAGCGAGTCTCCGACGGCCAGCGTGTAACACGTTCCGCCCGACATATGGGACCTGTACGCGTTTGCGCCCCCGTTGTCCGGTCCCGGGGTGGCCAACGCTCCTGTGGAAACATCCCAGTACTTGCCGAGCTTCACGGCCTGGTAGTTCCCGCTCATCTGCCCGAGCGTATCGTTGACCTGACCGGATCCGATCTTCAGGGAAAACGTGCGCTCCGCGGTCGTCATGTTGTTGAGCGCCGCCATGTCGTTCACGGTATCGAATGGCCGGTACATGCCAAGCGTATCGGGAGTATTCGCGATCCCGCGTTCGATATTGAGCCGCCACATCAACTGCGTGAAAGGAATGGCCACCGGCTTGAGGCAGCCGGCCGAGGTGTTCACCGGGGCATCGGCCCAGCCAATAGCGCGTGCCTTCAGGCGGGGAGGCAGTACGCCCAGCATCGACATGATGAGTCCGGACGACTGGCGGCTGACCGTTACGCTGACCGCATCGGTGTGGGGAGCGCCGGCCGTGAATGTCTTCCCGATGTCATCCCAGTCGCCGAGGATGACCGAGTCCACGGTGACTGTGCGGTACATCGCGAGATTCACATTGGCATACGAAGTCGCGACCGCGACCGTGGTGCCGGCGTTGTTAGGCGGAAGGAGCTGGATGGCGCCCGCGTGTGCCGCGGCATCGGCGGACGTCTGGAGTTCATTCCGCAGCGCCCAGAGCCGGCTGAAATCGATCGAGATCGCCGAGACGCTCACCAGCGCGCTGATCATGATTCCCAGCAGCACCACCACGGCGCCGCGCCGTGCCTTGTATCTCATTGTGCTTCTCCTTCCAGTGCGGCGACCGCCACCCGAACAAAACCGTCCGCTCACTGGTGAAACCGAAATCGGATTGTTTGAAGACACAGGACCCTGACCCGCCCGGATTCCGGCCCCGCAACGACGATCAGATCTTACTCAACTCCTGTGTGAATATCACTGGTGGTTCCAATGCGACGACCATTGCCGGATTCATGCCACGGAGACAAAGAACCGTTACTCATTGGAGCACTCCAATGAGTAGGTGACCCCTGCCTTCGGAAATGAAAGCGGGGATCGAAGCATGGCTTCGATCCCCGGTCTCTCTCATGCGAGGAACGCGCGACCTATTTCACAAGGATCGGCCTGACGAGCGTCGTGCTACCGGGACCCACGGTGCCGGGGTCGTCAACCGGCTTGAAGATCCCGACGATCTGCGCTTTGTCGAAAGCGGGAGTCTGGTTTTTCTTGGACTTGTCGGGATACACCTTCGTCAAGGTGAAGGAGCCGAGCAGGCTTACCTCAACGGTCGACCTTCCGTTGCATCCGGTCACGCATCGGTAAAAGGCCGCCTTGATGTCGACCCCCACGCCTCCACTCGCATCTTTGCAATCGCCGTAGGTGGAGCTGGTGGTCGGAGTGTTGTCGGTTTCGCCGGGTAGACTGGAGCAGATCCCCGGTCCGGGGGCGGGATTGCAGCTCGCATTGCCTACGGCGCCACAAATCGTCGGCCCGGCCATGTTACCCGGCTCGGTGATCAGCGAATCGCCGACCGCCAGCGTGTGACAGGTGCTGCCGGACATGTGGCCTCTGAATGCGTTTGCGCCCCCGCTGGCGGGACCCGGGACAGCCAGCGCGCCGGTGGAAACATCCCAGTACTTCCCCAGCTTCACGGCCTGATAGTTCCCGCTCATCGCGCCGAGCGTATCATTGACCTGACCGGAGCCGATCTTCAGGGAAAACGTGCGCTCCGCGGTCGTCATGTTGTTGAGCGCCGCCATGTCGTTCACAGTATCGAATGGCCGGTACATGCCAAGCGTGTCCGGAGTATTCGCGATCCCGCGTTCGATGTTGATCCGCCACATCAACTGCGTGAACGGAACGGCGACCGGCTTCATGCAGCCGGACGAGGTAGTTACCGGCGCATCGGCCCAGCCGATCGCCCTGGCCTTCATGCGAGGCTGCGCGACGCCGAGCAACGACATCATCAGGCCGGTCGACTGTCGGCTGACCGTGACGCTGACCGCGTCAGTGTGTGCCGCACCTGGCGCGAACGTCTTCCCCACATCATCCCAGTCGCCAAGGAGCACGGAATCGACCGTGACCACACCCTGCATTGCCTTGTTCACGTTGGCGTATGAAGTCGCGACCGCCGCCGTAGTGCCGGCGTTGTTAGGCGGGAGGAGCTGGATGGCTCCGGCGTGGGCCGCTGCGTCAGCCGACGTCTGCAGCTCGTTCCGAAGCGTCCAGAGCCGGCTGAAGTCGATCGCGATTGCCGAGATGCTTACCAGGGTGACCATCATGATGCCCAGCATCACCACCACTGCGCCGCGGCGTGCTTGCAGTCTCACCGATTCCCCTCCCGGGACGGCCCCACCCCACCCAGGAAACCACTGAACCACTGGGCCGGATAATCGGAACCGGATCTTGTTGTGGTAACACCGGACCCGACCTCGCCCGGATTCAGATCCTTCAACGAAGATTAGATCCTACTAAACTATCAGGGATTGCTCTAGGGCCCAGCCACGGAAGACGAGCTTCGCCAAGCTAGATCTTCCCAAACTCCTGAATGATCTGCACCACTGCCGGCCCAAGAATCACGGCGAACAAGGCAGGGAGGATGAACAGCAGGAGCGGGAACGTCATCTTGAGCGGGGCCATTTTGGCGCGCCTCTCGGCGTCCTGCTTGCGTTTCCGCCGCAGTGTCTCCGCCGCCACCCGTAGCACCGTCGCAATACTGGTCCCCCACTTCTCGCTCTGAATCAGGCTGGAAACCAGGGCGCGGATGTCCAACACCCCGGTCCTTTTCCAGAGACCGCGAAGGGCCTCGTCCCGAGGCATGCCGGCGTTCGTGAGACGGTTCACGACTGCGAGTTCGTGTGCCAGGTCGGGGTGAGCCAGGCGCAACTCTTTCGCGACCCTGAGGATAGCCGCGTCGAGTGATGTCCCCGCCTCCACACAAACGACCAGCAGGTCGAGCGCATCAGGTACCGATCTCTTGACGCGGTCCTGCCGCAGTCGCACCAGCCGGTCGAGCATTGCAATCGGGGCAATCAGCCCCAGAAAAACACCAACGGCCATCGACATCACCCACAGAATGAACGCCGTCCGCGGAATCACCAGCAGGGCGATCAATGGCAGCATCACGATCGAGCTTGTGCGCGCCAGGAAGTAGACCGCTGGCGCTGACGGGGACTCGAACCCCGCTTGAATGAGCTTGTGTTGAAGATCCTCGTTCTCCTCGCGATCCTTGGCCCAGGCTTCGAGCCGGTCTCTCATGCGCCCTCGCTCAGTCTTCTCCGGACGCAGCACGAGGCTCGGACCCACAATGGCATCTTCTGACGCACGCGTCATCACATCCCGGC
The DNA here is from genome assembly GCA_964608035.1 of uncultured Gemmatimonadaceae bacterium. Taxonomy (GTDB): domain Bacteria; phylum Gemmatimonadota; class Gemmatimonadetes; order Gemmatimonadales; family Gemmatimonadaceae; genus JABWBJ01. The sequence goes on from CAZSNV010000001.1 coordinate 52,053, forward strand.
GCTGCAGCATCGACACCAGCGACGTGCTGGCAATGAGCACCGCCAGGCCGCCGAGGATGAGGAGAACGATGAGGAGTGGGCTCATGGCGACTCTCGTCAGATCTCGATGTCGGCGATCTTCATCATCACCCAGTAGCCCATCATCACGGACAGCGTGGCGGCGAAAAACACCCATGGCCCGTAGTCCGTCTGCATCATCGGGCGCATGAAGCCCGGGTTGAGCAGGTTCACGGCCCCGAAGACCACGAACGGCAGCGAGCCGAGGATGCGCGCTGAAAGCTTTGACTCGGCCGTCAGCGTTTCGATTTCACCTTTCAGCGCCGATCGTTCGCGCATGAGGGTGGAGATCTTCCCCAGCACCTCACTCAGGTTGCCGCCTGTTTCACGCTGGATCAGAATGGCCGTCACGAACATCCGCAGGTCCAGGCTGTTGATGCGGTCCTGCAGCTGGAGGAGTGCCGTGCGCACTTCCATACCCAGCCGCTGCTCTTCATAGAAGCGCGCGAACTCAGGCCCCAGCGGCTCCGGCACTTCCTCACCGATGAACTTCATTGCTGCCTGGAACGAATAGCCGGCCTTCATGGCGCTGACCAGCATGTCGAGCGCGTCGGGCAACTGTTCCTGGAAAGTGTGCAGGCGTTTCCGCTCTTTCCTGCCTAACCAGATGATCGGCAGGAAGAGTCCGATGCCGGTGCCGATCGCTGCACCGATGATGCTACCCGACAGTGCGCGGCCAAGCATCATCAATCCAAATGCCGAGATCCCCATGGCGAGGACCAGGCTGCCGGGCGTCATTTGCACGCCGGCGTTCTGCAGTTTCTCCGTCAGCTTTGCCGTCAGGTCGCGGCCGCCCAGCAGTCGGTCGAGGGCGGGGACGCTGCTGACGCTCTCGTCACGCAGGATATTGCGTGCCGCGTCCTGAGCCTGCTCGACCTCGCGCAGCCGTTCGAGCGCCGCGTCGCTGACCGTCAGCGAGGTCCTGTTGAGGAATGTCCAGGTCCCGACCAGGATCCCGATGGTTCCCAGGAAGACGAGGGCGAGGGTCAGCAGTTCGCCCATGGTCTACTCGAAGAGTCCGCGCGGCATCTCGACGCCCGCGATCTTGAGTTTCTCGGCGAACAGCGGACGAACACCCGTAGGCTCGAAGGAGCCTACGATCTTGCCATCCGGCGTGACGCCACGCCGCTTGAACCGGAAGATCTCCTGTGTCGTGACCATGTCGCCTTCCATGCCTACGACTTCGACCACACTGGTGACGCGGCGACCGCCATCGCTGAGGCGCTGCACCTGGATGATGACGTCGAGCGCCGAAGCGATCTGCTCCCGCATGGCGCGTTGGGGAAGGTTTGTGCCGGCCATGAGGATCATCGTTTCGAGACGCGCCAGCGCGTCGCGCGGCGAGTTCGAGTGGACCGTGCTGAGCGAGCCTTCGTGACCGGTATTCATGGCCTGCAGCATGTCCAGTGCTTCGGCCGATCGAACTTCGCCGACGACGATCCGGTCTGGACGCATACGCAGGGCGTTCTTGACCAGGTCGCGGGCGAGTACCTCGCCACGTCCTTCCGAGTTGGGCGGACGCGTTTCGAGCCGGACCACGTGCTCCTGCTGCAGCCGCAATTCCGCGGCGTCTTCGATGGTGATCAATCGCTCGTCGGACGGAATGAACGAGCTGAGCGCATTGAGCAATGTCGTTTTTCCGGAACCGGTACCGCCGGAGATCAGGATGTTGAGCCGCGCCTTCACGCAGCCGGACAGCAGTACCAGCATGTCCGGTGTGATGCTCCCGTACTCGACGAGTTCCTTGACCGTGATATCCGCGCCGAAGCGGCGGATGGAAAGCA
>CAZSNV010000002.1:0-46086 GCA_964608035.1 uncultured Gemmatimonadaceae bacterium
CGAAGGTCCCAGTTCACGCGGTGAATGGCGCCCGCTTCACCGGGACCCTGTAGCGTCCGCACCGTGCGGCCGGTTGGCGACGTGATCGTGAGCGTGACGTTGGTCGCCGGTCTGGAGAGCGAATAGGAGATCAGCGCACCGTCCTTTGGATTGTCGCCCGCGTATTCGCCTTGCCCCCAGTTCGAGAAATCCTCCCAGAACAGGTACTGATTCACGGGACGCGGCGCGAAGATGTGCGCCGGCTTCGCCGCAACTGTCGACGACCACGTGGCAATCGGCGACGCATCGTCGAGAATCCAGATGCTGCGTCCGTGCGTGCCAAGGATCAGGTCCTTTGTGCGCGGATGCACGAGGATGTCGTACGTCGGGACGGTAGGCAGGTTTGACTTGAAACGCGTCCACGTACGGGCGGAATCGGTTGTGAGGTAAATCGAGCGCTCAGTACCGATGAACGCGACCGCAGGCTGACCGGGATACTCGTGAATGGTCCGGACCACGTCTCCGGAAGGAAGGCCGTTTGTCACCTTCGTCCACGTGCGGCCGAAATCCGTCGTGCGGAAGGCATAGGGCTCGAAGTGACCCGACCGATGTCCGTCAAACGTTACGTAGGCGGTCCCTGCCGACGCGCCGGACGGCACCACGCGGCTGACGAACGTGAATGGGGGAAGGCCGGTGAAGTTTGCCGAAACGTCGGTCCAGGTGGCGCCGCCATCCCGGGTCACCTGCACCGCGCCGTCATCCGCGCCGACCCAGAGTACCTGCGGATTAACCGGCGATTCACCGATCGTCGTCAGCTCGCTGTAGTTCGACTCGCCATCATGGCGCGAGATCCGGATCTCGCTGCCAACGACGCCCATGACCCGGAGCGTGTCGCGATTGACTTGACGCGTCAGGTCCTTCGTGTAGGTCCACGACTCGCCGTGATCCTTCGAGGTGAAGAGCCGGTTTCCGCCGACGTACAACGTGCCTTTTGTGTGCCGTGAGGCGACCAGCGGCGCGACCCAGTCGAACCGCACCGCTCCCGAATCACCCGGTGCCAGCGCCGGCCTGATGCTCATGCGATCGCCCGTCTCGATGTCCACCCTCGTCAGGTTCATCCCCGTGCTCGAAGAGTAGATCCACCGCGGCACGAAGGGATCCGGCTGCTGCATCGCGCCGTCGCTGAAGCCGATCTGCCGCCAGTCTGTGTTGATGATGCCTAACCAGTGACGGGTCGCACTCGGCCCACCAAACGAGTGATTGTCCTGCAGGCCGCCGTAGATCCAGTAGGGATCGCGGTTGTCGGCACCGATCCCGTAGAACTGTCCGATCGCGAAGTTGTTCACCCGCTTCCAGTTGTCTCCCATGTCCGCCGACACGTGGAGGCCGCCGTCTCCGGCGAGGTACAGCCACTTCGGGTCCCGGGGATCGATCCACAATGCGTGATGGTCGGTCTTGAGGCCGACGTCGTACGCGGGCGAGTTGGGCAGGGTCCGGAAGGACCGGCCGCCGTCGTCGCTGCGCGAAACCTCGACGCCGAGTATGTAGGCGCGCCGTTCGTTGGTCGGGTCGATGTAGATCTTGCTGTAGTACATCGGCCGCGGATTCGTCGTGTTCGCGCGGGCCCATGTTTCGCCGCCGTCGTCCGTCCGGTACGTGCCACTGCCGGTTGGATGCTCGATTGTCGCCAGCAGCATGCGCGGGTACGTCTGCGCGATGGCGAGCCCGATGCGTCCCTTGTCACCCTCGGGGATGCCGTTGGTGAGCTTCCGCCAGGTCGCGCCACCATCGCTGGTCTTGTAGATCGCGCTGCCCGGACCGCCGCCGTTGTAGCCCCAGGGCTGGCGCAGGCGTTGGTACATCGCGGCATACAGCGTGTTGGGATCGCTCGGATCCATCACCAGGTCGGTCGCGCCGGTCAGCGTGTCGACATAGAGCGACTTGGCCCACGTCCGTCCGCCGTCGGTGGTCTTGTAGACGCCGCGATCGGGTCCGGCCTTCCAGAGGTTTCCGGCGGCCGCGACGTAGGCGACGTTCGGGTCACCCGGATGCAGTCGCACCTTGGCGATGGCCGCCGTGCCGTCGAGGCCGATGTGCGTCCACGTCTTTCCCGCATCGGTGGAGCGATACATGCCATTGCCCCACGAGGAGCTCTGGCGGTTGTTCTGTTCCCCCGTGCCTAACCAGAGGATGCTGCTGTTGCCGGGGAAGATGGCGATGTCGCCGCCGGTGCTCACCGGCTGGTTGTCGAAGATCGCCTCCCAGGTGATGCCGCGGTTGGTCGACTTCCACACCCCGCTGCTGGCGCCGACGACGTATACGGTGGCCGCGTCGTTAGGCAGCGCCTCGACATCGTGCAGCCGCCCGCCATGGACGGCCGGGCCGATGGAGCGGAACGGAAGTCGATCGAAGGGCGAGGGGGCCTGCGCCTGGCTGATCACCGGCAGGAACGTTGCGGCGCACGCGAGAGTCAGGACGCGCGACCATTGAACGGGGAACTGACGCATTTCGGCGGGACAGTGGGGGTTAGGAAGAGCGGTGCTTTTTTGCGTAACGGCGCGTGACGCTCGCCGGAGAACATGCAGCGGGAAGCGCAGAGCGCAAAGCGCAAAGCGCAAAGCGCTTCGAACCGAGGGGCCATGTGGAAATACCTGGCATTTGGTGAAACCCTAATTGGTTACCAGACAATGGGTTAGCTCGCTAACGTTGAAATGTTGATCTTGTGAGAAACGGCTCTCCACAGAAATGTCGAATCCCCCTTTGCGCTTTGCGCTTTGCGCTCCTCGCAAAGCACGCTCAGCCGAAGAAAAACGCTTCTTCGTGTCGGATCCCCCGCGAGCGTTCGCGGCCACCTGCTCGTACTTATCGCACAGCGACGTCGGCGACGCTTGCTAGGGCGATGCGCCTCAGGTATGCTCGCCTGCTGAACACGTGTTGGACCCTCATCCCAGTTGGAGTCCCTGCATGCGACGAACACCGCTTTACCTCCTGGTGCTCCCGGTCGCTGCGTTGGCCCTGAACCAGACCGCCGCAGGCGCGCAAAGTCAGTCGCGCGACAACCTGACCGGCGCCTGGGCACTGACCAATGCGCGCATTGAGACCGTCACCAAGGGCACGATCGAACGTGGCACCGTCGTCATCCGTGACGGCGTCATCGAGGCCGTCGGCGCCTCGATTACCCCTCCTGCCGACGCGCGGATCGTGGACCTGTCCGGAAGGACAATCGTTCCGGCCTTCATTGACCTCACGTCATCGCTTGGTCTGCCGGTGCCGGCGGACGGGCGGGCAGGCGGCCGTGGCGGAGTGCCAGCGGAACTGGCCGCGATCTTCGGCCAACCAGCTCCTGAACCCACGACCGAAGTCAGGATCGTCGGCCTCGAGCCAGACCGCGTGGTCGCCGAGGAGTTGAGGCTCAGCCCTGCCGACGCGCGCACGTCACGGGACCAGGGGATCGGGGCGGTGCTCGTTGCGCCATCGCGCGGCCTGTTCCGCGGTCTCTCGGCGCTGCTGCCGCTGCGTGACGACACGGCGGCGCGCTGGATCGTGAAGACGCCGGTGGCGCTTCATGTCGGATACCAGACCGTGCCGGGCGATTACCCGAGCAACCTGCTGGGCGTGATCGCATACCAGCGCCAGGCCTTTTATGACGCACAGCGCCACGCGATGGTGATGGACCGGTACAAGGCGAATCCCCGCGGCATGCCGCGCACGGCGCATAACGCGGAACTCGAAGCCCTCGTCCCGGTCGTGAAGGGGGACATCCCGGCCTTCATCGCCGCGAACGCCGAGAATGAGATCCTGCGCGCGCTCGCGCTGGCGAAAGAGTTCAACATCAAGGTGACCATCGTGGGGGCGGTCGAAGGCTTCCGCGCTATCAACGCGCTCAAGGGAGCCAGGCCACCGGTCGTCACGGTGGATTTCCCGACGGCGGCCCAGGTCACCGGCTGGCAGTATCAGTTCTCGACGCGACAGAATCCCGCCGACAGCGCCGCCCGGACGGCAGCGGTGACGCGCACCATCGAAGGGAACGCGGCGGCGCTGAACACCGCCGGAATCAAGTTCGCGCTCGCGTCAGGCGGGCTCGCGCCCGGCGCGTTCCTCACCAACGTCCGCAAGGCGATTGCCGCGGGACTGCCGCGGGACGTAGCGCTCCAGGCACTCACCATCCGCGCTGCCGAGGCAGCCGGAGTGGACGCGCAGCTGGGCAGCATTGAAGCCGGCAAGATCGCCAACCTGCTGGTGGTGATGGGCGAGCCACTGGCGGCGACGGCGAAGCTCGAAAGCGTCTACGTTGACGGACTTCAGTACGATGTGGTTCCCCCGGCTGCTGGAAGTGGCCGCGGCGGACGCGCGAATAACCCACCGCCGATGCGGGAGGAGTAGATGATGCACACGAACTTCATGCGGCATGCCGGTGCGCTCGGACGACAGGCGCTGGCAATCGCCTTCACCGGTTTCGCGCTCGGAGCGCAGGCAACGCCTGCGGCACCGGCTGCGCCGCCGTCCAGCGCAATAGACCCGTTGATGCTGCCGGGACCAGCGGCCGGCACCCTGGTGGCGATCACCAACGCCAACATCATGACGGCCAGCCACGGCAACATCATGAACGGCACGGTCCTGATCCGGAACGGCAAGATCGCCGAGATCGGGACCAACGTGACCGTGCCGGCGGGGGCCAAAGTCATCGACGGCCGCGGCAAATGGATAACGCCGGGCATCATCGACGCCCACTCGCACACGGCCAACGAAGGCATCAATGAAGGGTCGCAGTCCGTCACCGCCGAAGTGCGGATGGAGGACGTACTGCGCCAGGACGGCATCTCGCTGTACCGCCAGCTGGCGGGCGGCACGACGACCGTGAACATCCTGCACGGTTCGGCCAACACGATCGGCGGGCAGAACGCGATCATCAAGCTGCGTTTCGGCCTCCCGGTCGACAGCATCCGGTTCGCCGGCGCGCCGCCGGGCATCAAGTTCGCGTTAGGCGAGAACGTGCGCCGGACGGGGAACGCCACCTCGACGCGGTATCCCCGCTCCCGTCAGGGCGTCGAGGACCTCCTCCGCGAGTCGTTCATCGGCGCGCAGGAGTACAAGCGTGACTGGACAGCCTACAACACTGGCAAGGCGGCCTGGGACAAGGCCAACGCCCGCTCGCGCGGTGCCGCCCCGATTCCGCCGCGCCGGGATCTGGAGAAGGACGCGCTCGTCGAAGTGATGGAAGGAAAGCGCCTGGTGTACTGGCACTCGTACCGGGCCGACGAGATCCTGATGGCCCTTCGGGTCTCGAAGGAGTTCGGCTTCAAGCCGAACTTCACGCACATCCTCGAGGGCTACAAGCTGGCCGACGAGCTGGCGGCCGCCGGCGCGACCGCGTCGACCTTTGCCGACATGTGGGGCTACAAGCTCGAGGCGTGGGACGCGATCCCGCATAACGCGGCGCTGATGGCCGAGCGCGGCGTGAACGTGACGATCAACTCCGACTCGGACGAGCGCGCCCGCCGCCTGTACCAGGAGGCAGCCAAGGCGATGCGCTTCGGCGGCGCGTCCGAGGAGACGGCGCTGCGGATGATCACGCTCAATGCGGCGATTCAGATGGGGATCGAGAAGCAGACGGGTTCGATCGACATCGGCAAGGACGCCGATATCGCGATCTTCAACGGCCATCCGTTTGCCCCGGCCTCACGCGTCGAGATGACACTCATCGACGGACGCGTGTTCTTCGATCGTGCCACCGCGCCGACGCTCGAGTGGCTCATGCAGCTCATGCGCACTCGGCCGCGCGTCACTTCTGAGGATGGGGGTTCGCGATGAGCACCAGAGCGCAAAGCGCAAAGCGCAAAGCGCAAAGCCGAGTCACGAGTCACGAGTCACGAGTCACGCTCGGCTTGTTCGCGTTGGCGCTAGCCATAACGCCAGCGATCGCTGAATCGCAGGGGGCCTTCGTGATTCGCGGCGGCACCGTCGTTCCCGTCTCGGGTCCGCGGATCCCGAACGCGACGGTGGTCCTGCAGAACGGGCGCATCACGGCGATTGGCGCAAATGCCCAGGCGCCTGCCGGCGCCACCGAGATCAATGCCACGGGCATGTTCGTCTACCCGGGTCTCATCAACGCCGGGACCAATATGGGCCTGACGGAGATGGGCGGCGTTCCCGGCCCCGTGGACACGCGTGAGATCGGCGACTTCAATCCGCAGAACATCCACACGACCGCGGTCAACGTCGGCTCCGAGCATATCGGTGTCACGCGGGCCAATGGCATCACGTCGGTCCTCACGGTCGGCGGAGGCTCGGTGCTCTCCGGCCTGGCGGGACTCATCAACCTCGCCGGCTACACCAACGAGGAGATGATCGCCAAGGAAAAGGTGGCGCTGCAACTCTCCTGGCCTAACGCGGGTGGTGGCGGCGGCGGGCGACGTGGCGGTGGAGGGGGAGGGGGCATCCAGTTGGGTGGTGCCGGGACCGATCCGATGGTGGCGTACCAGAACAACGTTCGCCGGATCTATCGCTGGTTCGCCGAAGCGAAGGCGTATGGCGATGTGAAGGCCCGCCTGACGGCGAACGGCGCACAGCCGCCGGTAGGCTGGCACCAGAACCTCCGCTATGACGCCATGATTCCCGCCGTCCGCGGAGAAATGCCCATCATCGTGGACGCGAACACCGTCGCCCAGATGCGGGACGTGATCAAGTTCATGGACAGCCTGAAGGTGAAGGTCATCATCCACGGCGCGAGCGAAGGATGGCAGTTCGCCGATTCGCTTGCGGCGAAGCAGATCCCGGTCATCGTCGATGGCGTCACCGGAGTCCCGTCGAACAACGATCCGTATGACCTCATCTATTCCAACCCTGGTGTGCTGCAAAAGGCTGGAGTGCAGCTGGCCTTCGCCACCGGCGGGGCCGCCAGCGCCCGTGACATGCCGTACGAAGTCGGACTGTCGATCGCGTACGGGATGGACGCCGACGAAGCACTGAAGGCGATGACCGTCAATCCGGCGAAGATGTTCGGCGTAGATCGCGACTACGGATCGATCGAGGTCGGCAAGGTGGCGAATGTCATCGTCACCACCGGAGATCCGATCGACATCCGGACGCAGATCAAGGAAGTCTTCGTGAAGGGCCTGCGTCAGAAGTTCGACGACCGGCACACGGAACTGTACGAGAAGTACAAGGCGAGGCCTAAACCTCCTGGTCGATAGGAGACGGGAAGCAGGAAACAGGGAACAGGGAAGGACGGCGTCCCGGGCGTGTGCCCGGGACGCTTCTTATTGAGGGGTGCTTCAATCCTGCGCGCTCCGCGCGCAGTCCTTCCCTGCTTCCTGCTTCCCGCTTCCTGTCTCCTGTTAGTTTTCGGTTCACATGTCTCCAGCAAAAAGGGGTGGCGGCCGAAAGCGCCGAGGGGCCAAACGTCCGTCACAGCATTCGTCACAACCCACCAGCCGGGTCGCTTACGCCGATACGCGCGAGTGGCTGCTGAAGAGTCACGGGCCCATCTGCGCGTATTGCGGCGTGAAGTACTCACCGCGCTCGCTGACGCTGGATCACGTGACGCCTCGCAAGGGCCAGTCGGCATATGACCGGCGCGACAACCTCGTGCTCGCCTGCAAGCGGTGCAACACGGCCAAGGCCGACAAGCCGTTCCTGGTGTTCCTGCTCGCGCAGCGGTCGCGCGCCGAGCGATTGGCCCGCTATGGCGACCACCTGAGTGAAGGGATCAAGGACATCCTGAGGCACATGGTGGGCGACCTGCCATCGCTGCCGGAGCCGGCGAGCGAGAAACCAGCGCGCAAACGCTATGGTCCGGACGATGATGAGTCGCCGTACCGCGAGGAATCGCCTTACCACCGCGCCTGACGACGGCGCTCGATGCTCGCGGTCATCCTCTCGGCGGCGCTGCACGCGCTCTGGAACTATCTGTTGCGGCGCGCTGGTGGAAGCCGCACGGTCGCCGCGCTGAGCATCGTGGCGGAGTCGGTATTGCTGCTGCCCCTGGCGGCCGTCATGCTCATCAAGTCAGGCGGGATTCCCGTCTGGCCGTTTGTGCCGGCGATTCTGGTGGCGGCCGCGCTGGCGCTCGCCAATTACGCCGCGCTGATGGCCGCCTATCGGAGGGCGGACCTGTCACTGGCCTATCCCGTGGCCCGCGGTGGCGTCTTTCTCTTCCTGCCGCTGCTCGGCTTCCTCGTGTTTGGTGAACGGCTCGACGCCCGCGGGTGGGTGGCGCTGGCCCTGATCGTCACGGGCATCATGCTCTTGCCGCTGACCCGGTTCGATCGGACCGCGTTAGGCGAGTTGGGACGTCTCTTGCGCGATCGCGCGATGGGCTTCGCCCTGCTTGCCGCCGCGGCAACGGCCGCGTATACCGTGTGGGACAAGTACGCCATCGGGTTTCTCGATACCTTCCTGTACTTCTCCGGTTACACCGTGATGCTCGGGCTGTGGTTTGCGGTCGTGTTGGTCCGGGCGCCTCGCGACGAAGTGCGCGAGCAGGTCCGCACCCACGCGGGGACGATCGTGATGATCGGGTTCCTCATCGCGGCCTCGTACCTGCTGGTCCTGATCGCGCTCCGTGATAGTCTTACGACGCAGGTGCTGGCCGTCCGCCAGCTCAGCATTCCCATCGGCGTGTTGCTCGGCTGGCGCCTGCTCGGCGAGTCGTTATCGCTGCCTCGCGCGGCCGGCGCGGCGCTGATCACGATCGGTTGCCTGCTGGCGACGGCGATGTCATGACAGGTCCTCCGTTACTGTCTACCGCCATGACCGGACGAGTGCTGTGCATCCATGGCGTGGCGCCCAGGGTGGACCGGCAGCGCTTCCTGCACCGCAACCTGATTGCCGCGTCGGTGCTTCAGGACTGCCTTTCCCGGGCCGAGCCGTTTGTGCCGTTGGATTGTGCCCTCGCGGGTCGCGGTGTCGCTCTGACCATCGACGACGCGACACGCGCGGCCGCCGATGCGGCGCTGATGGCTCGCCATCTTGGACACGCGGTCACGCTGTTCGTGAACCCCGGCCAGATCGAGTCGGGCGCTCCATACCATTTCCTCCTCCTCAACGCTCTGCTGGATCGATTGGACGGCGGGACGGTGGAGTTCGAGCGAACCACATTTCCAGTGGCGGACACCGACCAGCGTCAGATGCTTCGCCGCGCCATCAAGGCGCGACTGCGCGGCCTGACGAGTGAGGACGATCGACGCGAACTGGTTCTTCAACTCGCGCAGCAATGGACGCTTGGTGCGCTCGATGTCGGCGCGCCGTTCGCGACCCTCACGCGCGCCGATCTCAAGGCGCTCTCCAGCGCCGGCGTGGACCTGCAGAACCACGGCTGGACGCACGCGCATCATCCGGCGCTCACGCCGGAACGCAGCGCGCAGGAGATCCGCGAGGGGCGGGAGTGGCTTCGCCGCGAGCTCGGTACCGACGCGAAATGGTTTGCGGCGCCATTCGGGGATGCGCTGCCGCACGCGATCGCCATGGATTGCGACGCGTGGCTTTCGTTCAACGGCGAATGGAAAGAAGGCTGGATCGCCCCAGGGGTGTACAACCGCGGAGAACTCGCGCTGCCCCCTCGGGGCGCCATGCCAATGGGTCAACGCGTCGGGACCGCGCTGCGCGGAATTGCCGCGCGCGTGTCACGAATGATGCGTCGGTAGCGATTCGAAGAGATGCACGCGGAGCGCGGCGTTACGGCGCGCATCGAACCGGTCTTCGATCTTTCGTCGCGCCGCGGCGCCAAGCCGCTGACGAAGCGCGTCATCCTTGATCAACCGCTCGAGTGCCGACGCGAGGGCGGATGCGTCGCCCGGCGGGACGAGCAGGCCGTCCATTTCATGGTCGACGATTTCAGGTATGGCGCCGCTCGTTGTCGACACCACGGCCAGCTGCATGGCCATGGCCTCGATCAGGCTGTTCGGTGTGATGTCGTGCGATCCGTCGCGGCCGCGGACGCACGGCAGCACAAACGCGTCCGCGCGGCGAAAGGCTTCGGTCACCGTCGCAAACGGCTGTGGTCCGCGGAACACAACGCGTGAACCGAGTTCGAGTCTAGCATGCAACATCTGCAGCTCGACCCACGTCACGGTGTCCATCGGATCGACGGGTCCTCCGATGATTTCGCACGTAATGTCATGGCCACGGTCCAGCAGCTCGCGACAGGCCCGCAGGAGATGCTTGAATCCCTTCGGCTCGACGAGTCTGCCGACAGCAAGGAGCCGAAACGGATCAGTCGCGCGATGCGAAGGCTCGCGCATCGGAAACTGATTCAGATCGAGGCCGTTGCGAATCACGTGCAGCCTCGGCGCTCCGGCGTCCATGACCTGACGAAGGTATCGCTCGTTGTAGGTCGAGTTCGTGATGACGAATTCGGCGAATCGAACCCGATCAGGAAGACCGCGGCCGGTTCGCGCTCGGTGAATCTCGGACGCACGCGCCTGCGTGCTGAACGTTGCGTCGATCAACCGCGACGCGACGAACGCGACGACGGAGTGGCGGTCCGCCCACGGTGCGTGCACATGCGTCACTTTGGCGCGCTCCAGCGCGGCAGCCAATTGGCCGGCGAGATACAGTATCTTGAGGTCGCGACGCCACCAGCTGTCGCGACCCGAGCGGACGATCCAGAGCGCCAGCGTGATGACGCGCCACGGCCTTCGGCTCAGTGCCGTCGCGATGAATTCGCGCCCAGCTACCGGGTTCTCCGGTCCGAAATACACCACACCGGGCGTGGCCTCGGCATCCAGGAGCGCCACATCACCGCTTTCCAGGGCGAAGACCTGGAGCCGCACACCGGCATCGCGGAGCGCTTTCACTTCCCGGCGGATGAACGTCTCGCTGAACGACGGATATCGCGGCTGGTAATACGCGACCAGCTGGTCACCCGGCCGGTTGCGAGGCATTGGCACCCTGGCGAGACCCGCGAACGACCGGCGCCGGAGGAAGGCGCCGAGCGCGTCCCACGCGCCGGCACCCGGGTGCAGGCGCGCTCTGACCAGACGCATCGCACGTGGGATCATGCCGCGGCTCGTTGAAGCGAACTGCAACACTCCGTTCCGCAGCGCGACTCGCGCGGGTGGCTTCAAAGCGAAGGCCAGCGACGACGTGGACGCACAAGTCACGCTCATCACCGTCAGCACGCGGCCAGTGCTTGAGAGGCCGCGAATGAGGCGACTGATGTCGCGGTCCAGCGATTTGACCTCGAAATCCGGTTGATCGATCAGCCAGTCGGCGCGAAACGTGGTGAGGGCCGGTATACGGTTGGTAGTCGCGAGAGCGTGTTGCCAGGCCTCGGCTCCGGCTTCGCGCAGTTGCTGCACGTGACGGAGCGCGGCGGCGCGCGGTATCGATCCATCGCTCTGGCGCGGCATCCAGAGAGGATGCGCCATGGCTGCAGCGGGGGCCTCTCGCAGCGCGTCACACACCACGCGGACACCGCGCGGCAGCACCACGTCGCCGGCCCGCACGAATGTGACGAAGTCCGGGCGACACCCGCGCAAGCGATCGTTCAGCGCCCGATCGGCGCCTGACGAGTCGTCGTGTCGTGGATCTCCAGTACCGGTGAGTTCATCGGTCGCGGCGGGACCAGGCCCCGTCACGATGGCCTGAACGTCGATACCCTCCTGTCGCGCGAGGCTGTCGAGCGTCACGGTGAGGTCACCATCGGCGTTGGACACGACGACGATGGCAACCCGGACGCGATCCGCCCTCCCCGGCCCGGCCGACTGGGAATCGATACGATCCGCGCTCGCCTGCCTCACGTCGCCGGCCTCCGGCCGATGGGCCGCCCCAGCGCGCCCAGCACCGACAGCAGCTCTCCAAACGCGTGCGACGGATGCGCCGCGAGTCGATCGTCGTACCGGCGTTGCACGGCCCGGCGAATGCACGCCGCCATGCTGTTCGCGCCTAACTGCTCAGCGAGAAGATCGGGGTGGCAGATGTCCCAGTTTCCGCAGTTCCGGGACGCGACCGCGTTGCACCCGAGGACCGACGCCTCGAACAGGATCCCCGGCGCGGCATCGATCAGGGACGGACACGCCACGCAGCGGGCGCGACCCATGATGGCGAAGAGGGCGTCGCGATCGCCAAGGAACCCGTGGTGCGTTGCCCCCTCCACGCGATGCGGCACATCACCGACGATGTGGACGCTGGCACCGTCAAGCTGTTTCACCAACGCGTCGACGAGTGGGTAGTTCTTCTCGCGGCGGGACCAGTTCGTCGCGATGAAGAGGACGTCGATGTCACGCTCCGCGAAGGGGCGCGCGTGATGGCGCGATGATCGAGCGCCGTCGGCGATCCAGTCCGCGAACGACACCACGTCAGGCCAGATTTTTCCCAAGGCGTCGGGAAAGAACGTGGTCATCATGTCCAGGGTGAGCCGGGAATGCGTGATGATCACGTCGCAGAGTTCGACCGCGCTGGCTTCTCCATCGTGGACGATACGCGGGTTCAGCGTGCCGCGCGTCAGCCGCTCCTGCAGATCCGTTGCGTCCCGCGCCCATCCGGCCGTGACGTAATCCTGCGCCTGGCGGCAGGTGCCGGTGACATAGGCCACTGGGTGGTCCGGCGCCGAGCGCTTCAGGTGCTGCGACGCAATGAAGCCGAATCCAGCCATCGCGTCCGGACGAACGTCGTTGATGAGGCGCGCCACGTCGGCACTGGCCCGGCGCGCCGACCGCGGCACGCGGACCATATGGACGTTAGGCAGGCCAGCCGGATTGGCCATTCCGGGTTGGAGCGCCAGTTCGCACCACGTCGCGTCGTCTTCCTCCAGCAGCGCCGCGTAATGTGCGTCGTGCCCGGCGGCGATCGCGCGCCGGAACAAGTCATACGATGCCGTCGCGGATCCGCCGACGGCGGGGGCGTCACTGGCCGCAAACAGCAACCGGACCGGGGTCAGGTGGTCCGTCCGTCGTCCCGGGCACGCGCGAACATGCGGCCGCGCAGCTGGGCCACCAGCTGGCCGGCGACCTTGCCGGCATCGAACGCCAGCGCCAGCGCGCCGTCGATCGGGTTCTCGCGCGCCAGCCTCCGGATCGCGCGAAACAACCTGGCCCGGTTCCGGGCGCGCGGCTGACCGGACTTCTCCAGCAGGCGGGCGCCATGGAGTCCATGAACGAACCCCTCCCGCACCAAGCCCGGAATCGTCCGTTCGTTGCGGTGACGCACGATGGCCGCCGGTTCATAGACGAGCCGATAGCCGGCTTCGCGAATCCGCCATGCCAGATCCACGTCCTGGCCGCGCAGCAGCGATTCATCGAATAACCCGACCTCGAGCAGGACATCGCGACGCGATGCCCAATTTCCGGTCATGACGTACGGGAGTTTCTCTACTTCAATTGCCGCTTGCTGATTGTGGATTCGTTCTCCGAAACGCTCGATGCGATTGCAGGGCTCGATGCTCAGTATTCTGCCGCCGACGATTCCGACGGTGGGGTCGTTCAGCTGGGCGAGGATCGCCCCGAGCCACTCGGGCTCGACGACGGCGTCCGCGTCGGTGAAAGCGATCATTCGCCCCCGCGCCGCCCGGATTCCACGGTTGCGCGCGGCCGCGGCACCGCGACGGCTCTCGTGCAGGACACGGATCCGGTCGCCCATGGCGTTCAGCAGGCCGACCGTCTCGTCCGTGGACCCATTGTCCACCACCAGAATCTCCAGGGCAGGGCGAGGATACCGCACGGCAAGAAGAGATTCGACAGTCGCGCCGATCGTCGCCGCCCCGTTCCTCACCGCCACGACCACCGATACCTCCAGCGGAAACGAGGTCATCGATACGGTTGCCGCCAGCCACGGCGCGCGTCGAATCCGACGCGCTCTCTGAGCCAGCGATGCAGGGCGTTGCGAAACAGGCTCTGTCGAAGGTATCCGCGGCGCGCCTTGCTGATACTCTTCCTGATCGCTCGCTCCGGTACGCCGTGTTTCGACAGGATGCGGCGCAGCCCGTCGATTTGCGTGTCGCGCGGCAGATGTGTCGTCAGGCGAAATCCATCGCGATGGTCGCGAACGATGTAGAGCGCCTTCGGTATTGAGATGAACAGCGCACCATGTTCCAACATGGTCCACGGAAAGTCGTAGTCGTCCGAACCGAAGTTCTCGAGCGACTCATCGACGCCGCCACAGGCGAGTCCCCGGCTCGCTCGCCAGCAGTAGAGATGCTTGACTGGAGAGCCGCGCCAGAATGATTCGGGCGTCACTGGCCGCTCCGGCATGTAATCGGAACTGAGTCGTCGTCCCGCGCCATCGACGAAGTACCGTCCACTGTGCAGGAAATCGACGTCAGGGTTGGTCCGGATCGACTCGCCGAGCACGCGGACCGCGTCACGAGCGAAAAGATCATCTCCCAGCAACGGCGTAATGAACGTCGTTTCCGTCGAGCGCATGGCCGTGTTGTAGGCGCCCGCGAGGTTCCGCCCCTGCGTTGGAATCATGCGCACGCGGGCATCCGTCAGGCGGGAGGCCAGCACCTCGCTGACGCGAGCCTTCTGATCGGGATGCACGACCAGCAGCAGTGCCCAGTCCTCGCGGGTCTGTGCGAACACCGAATCCGCCGCCTGACGCAGGTACTCCTCGTGAAAGTGGCTGACGGGGATGAAAACCGTTACGCGATCGTCGATCATCTGCAGGAATCCTAGGCCTGCACGGCGACCAGTTTAGCTCGCGTCGCGCCCTGCGCCGCGAGATAGCGCGTCACCACGGCATCGCTGTCGCCCAGGTCAGCCACTTGTCCCTCATTCAGCCAGAGCGCCCGCCGGCAGAACGTCCTGGCGAAATCCATATCGTGGGTGGCGACCAGGAACGTCCGGTTCCGGTTCACATCCGCCTCGAAGAACGCCCGGCACTTGGCGCGGAACCGGACATCGCCGGCCGACAACGCTTCGTCGATCAGAAAGATGTCGGTCGCAATGTGCCTGACGACTGAGAACGCGAGGCGTTGTCTGGTTCCGGCGGACAGCGTGCGAAGCTTGGCGTCCTCGAACCCGGTGAGTCCTGCCCACTCGAGCACGTCGTCCAGCAGGAGTTTCATGCGCCGTGGCTCAACGCCGTACAACGATCCCCAGAGCAGCGTATTGTCGCGCACGGACACTTCATCGATCATCCCGGCGCCGAGTGACGTCAGGAGCACCTTCTCGCCGTTGGTGAGCACTGCGCCACTCGTGGGCCGCAGCAGTCCGGCAATCACCTTGAGCAGCGTACTCTTCCCCGCGCCATTGTTGCCGATCAAGGCGACTTTCTCACCGGCCATGGCGCGCATGGAGACATCGCGCAACGCTCGAATGGGCGGCCGGCTTCGATGGACCCCACTGATGGTTTCGCGGAGCACGCGAAACAGCGTGCGCTGCCCAGTTGCTGGTGGGAACTCGCGGCTCACGCCACGCACATCGACCATCACGTCGGCGTGATCCATCTACAATCGCTCCACGAGGGCCGGCTCGGCCGCCCGGAACAACACCACGGCCAGGTACGCCAGCATCAGGTGGACGGCGAAAAAGCCGGCAAGCGAGGGGATCGGCGGAACGACTCCATCCAGCACGATCGAGCGCGTGAAGCCAATGACGTGCGCGATGGGATTCAGCAGCGCCACCGCCCGCAACCTCGGCGACAGCATGTCGAGGTGATAGATGATCGGCGTGACGAAGAACAGGAGCCGCATGCCGACCTCGAAAATATGATCGAGGTCGCGGACGACGACGTACATCGCCGACAGCAGCAGTGAAATCCAGAACACACACAGCACCTGGAGCAGCACCACCACCGGGAGGAACAGCAACGCCCATGAGGGAGCTACGCCGGCGAAAAGCCCGATGATGACGGTGGCCGTCAGCGAGATGAGGAATTCCGGCAGATCGGCCAGCAACGCGCTGTACACCAGCAGGTCCTTCGGGAAGATCACGGTCGTGACCAGGCTGCGCATCCGGTACAACACCCGCATGCCGGCGGCCGTGCTCTTCGAGAAATGCGTGAAGTGCACCAGCCCGATGAGGAGGTACAACGCGTAATTCTCCACGCCCTCCCCCACGCGCCGATTGAAGAACGCGTAGAGCACGCCGAGCATCACGAGCGGATGCAGGAAACTCCACAGAAACCCCAGGGAGGTGCTCTGGTCGAGCAGCCGGTGCTGAATGGTCGCGACTTGCTGCAGGAACCCCAGATGGCGCCGCCGAATCGGGCGGAACGGATGACGGAACAGATCGACGTTCATGCGATGCGGATTGCCGTGGATGCGTCAGGAACGGAGAGGCTCCGGCGGTAATGACGTGTTTCCCACAAGGCGAGACTGAGCAGGCGCCAGATCAGGGTGGTCGAGTCTTCGCGCTCGACCTGGTGACGCTCCACGAGTCCCAGCAACTCGGCGCGATCGAGGGTTGCGCCCAGGAGCTCATGTCGCGACAGCAGCAGGTCATCGACGAGCGGCCGGAGCGGTCCACGCAGCCACGATGCCATTGGCACCTCGAATCCGCGCTTGGCAATTGTCTGAAACGGCACGTGACGACTGAGAACTGCGCGCAGCGGACGTTTCCCGATACGGCTCCTGATATCGACACAGTCGCGCCAGTTCACCCGGGCTGCCACGTCGAGCACCTCACGATCCAGCAGCGGCACTCGCACCTCGAGCGACGAATGCATGCTCGCGCGATCCACCTTCTGCAGGACCTTGACCAGGTGCCCTGAGTATTCGTTCCACCGCAACCACTGGGCGAGCGTGTCGACATCCCCGCCTTCGAAGTTGAAGAGCAGGAGGTCCGGAAAACTCTGCCGGACGCCGGGGAGCACGGCGGCGAGTGCTTTCCGCGAAACGAATCGGTGAATGCGCAGCTGCGTCGCGCCGGTGTGGCGCGGCGGCGACGGCGGCCCAAGCATGGCGGCAATGCGCCGACGAATGCGCGTGCCCATGGAGCTGGCGGCGGGTGCGAGGGGCTCGATCATCCGCGAGGGGTAACCCCAGAAAATGTCGTCGCCGCCATCACCACTGAGCACAACCCGGACTTCTTCGCGTGCCAGACGCGAGACGGACGCGGTCGGAAAGATCGAGTAGTCGTCGAAGGGCTCGCTGCAGGCGGTGACGACATCGTCGAGAAGCCCGAGAACATCGGCACTCGTTATGTGCCGCACCACATGGCGGAGACCCAGTGCCGTCGCATATCTCGCTGCGTCGGCGGATTCGTCTTCGGCGGTGCCGTCAGTGCCGAGCGTGAAGCTCGGCAACTGGGAACCGGCCCCGAGGGCGGCCTGCGCCTTGGCGGCGACCAGCGGCGAATCGATTCCACCGGACAGGAGGACACCCACCGGAACATCGCTGACGAGCTGCCGGCGCACCGCAGACGTGACCGCTGCATCGACTGCGTCGACGGCGGCGGCCCCGGAAAGCTCCGCTTCAGGGTACATCGGGAACTCGAACCAGCGCCCGTGTCGCTCACTGCCGGCGCTGTCAAACGCACTCCAGCTCCCCGCCTCCAGCGCGGTCGCACCATCAAGAATGGTGGCCGGCGGTGGGAGATATCCGAGATTGAAGTACAACTCCAGTGCGTAGGAATCGAGCGACCGCTCGCGTGCCCATGGATGCGACAGGATCTGATCGAACTGCGACGCGAACAGGATGCCGTCGCGATGGCGCAGAACGTAGAGGGGCTTGATGCCCGCATGATCCCGTGCCAGCAGGAGCCGGCGCTCATGCGAATCATAGAACGCCAGGGCGAACATCCCGTTGAAGGAATCCAGCGCGTCCGCGCCGGCGTGGGCCAACGCATGCAACACGACTTCAGCGTCTCCGGTCGATCGGAACGCAATCCCTCGCGCCTCGAGCGATGACCGAAGCTCCCGGAAGTTATACAGCTCTCCGTTGAAGACGAGTGCATAACGACCGTCGGGCGTGATCATCGGCTGATTGCCGGCGTCGGACAGATCGATGATCGACAGTCGGCGGAAGCCGAGGAGGCAGGCACTCTCGTCCGACCAGAATCCGGCGCGGTCCGGTCCCCGGCGCGCCATCAGGTCAGTGGCGGCCGCGATCGTCGGCCGCCAGCTCCTGACGTCACCCCGGTAGAGGAGCATCCCGACAATGCCGCACACGGTCAGCCTCCTGGCTGGCGGTGAAGTACGGCACGGGCGCGCTCGGCGTCAGCGGTCGGCCCTGATCCAAGCCATTCCCTTACCACGGCGGCACTCTCCTCCACCAGGGCACGACGCGTCGCGGCACGAGGACCTGCGGAAGGGCAAAGTACAATCGCTCGAGGTTCGGTCGAACCCGTGCGACCCACGAGACGTCGCGGCCGATGTAGATGAATGTCCACAGCATCCTCAGGTCTCGATCGAGTCGTGTCTGATCGATTCGGGGCATCAGGATCCCGTGGCCAAAGCCTAGAAGCGCGACCAGGGACGCCCACTGGCGTCGCACCGCGCCCAGTTGTCGGAGCACGTCGTCGACGCTTCGTCCCGCACCCTGCTCCGCCAGGGTGTGCCCGGATCGCGCAAACTCGCGGAACAGTTCCCGCAGCGTGCCAAATCGTGACAGCGGGAACAGCCGGTCCACCACTGCGGGCGACTCGGCAGTCGCCGAGAGCAGCCTGACCAGAGAGTCGACGCGCGGGTCCGGAGGCGCCGGTTTGGGCGGATCGCGATCCGTCTCCTGAAAGAACCCATGCGCCAGCACGATTCGCACGAACGGCGCGAGTTGGTGCGTGCTCTGTTCAAGCCCCATGACCTTTGAGAACAAGCCGGTCCGCGCGCCGCGATACCGGTACTTCCGGCCTTCGATCAGGTATTTCTGGAACGTGTATGCCGGCGTGTAGTCGGGTCGGTGTTCGCCGTAGGTGCGGTGTGGTTCGGCCGAATCGGCTGGTGCACGCCCGATGTAACGGAGTCGCCATCCCGCGCGCTGCATGTCGCTGACGAAATCGGTCTCGG
Source organism: uncultured Gemmatimonadaceae bacterium (assembly GCA_964608035.1). Taxonomy (GTDB): domain Bacteria; phylum Gemmatimonadota; class Gemmatimonadetes; order Gemmatimonadales; family Gemmatimonadaceae; genus JABWBJ01. The sequence goes on from CAZSNV010000002.1 coordinate 18,862, forward strand.
TGGACACGGTGTCCCCGTGCGGAACGCGACGAACGACTTCGGTCCGAAAGAGCTTGACGCCTTCGACCTGTCCCATCAGCGGGTCGCGAAGGTTGCCGCACACCATACCCACGTCGGCATCCATCGCGGCGCGGAGCTCCGCGACGCACGACGGGTCGAGGATCATGTCGGCATCGACCTGGACGAAAAACGGCGATGTGACGCGAGCTGCTCCTTCCTGAATGGCCCTGTGGAACGGCGAAACGTGCTCCACCACGACGACCTCGTTGAGTGGTGGAACCTGTCCGGCGAGCGCCTCCCGCGCACGCGGAACGAATGGCTCGCCTACGCTGAGGAGGATGGCGCTAACGTCGCTCACAACACCGCCGAAAGACCGAGATGCCTCGCAGCCTTGCTTGAAGGCCGGGGGTGCAAGATACGGACCGCGCGCGATGGCGCCGCTGCCGCCTGTATCCCTAACGTGTGGTCCTGCACGCCCTTCGGTGGTGGGGACCCGGGTTCAGCCCTCTCCTGGTGGGCGGGAAAACGCCTTGGTGCAATCGCCCGACTCCTCGGCGGACGCGCGGGTCTGGTTATGTGCGCTCCTTCCGGAACGGCCCCGGGTCGAGTGGTCGGCTCGACGCTTGCACTGCACTTTGAATCCATGCCGCCGCTCGTTTCCATCGTCATCCCGACGTTTGACCGTCCCTCACTCGTGGCTGCGTGCCTGGACGGTCTTTCCCGATTGTCCTTCGACCGGGACTCGTTTGAGGTGCTCGTGGTGGACGACGGCAGTCCAGCACCGATCGACGACGTCGTGGCCGCGTTTTCCAGCCGGCTGACCGTCAGGCTGATTCGGCAGGAGCGCGCCGGCCCCGGCGCGGCGCGCAACGCCGGAGTAGCGGCGGCGCGCGGCCGCTACGCGGCGTTCATCGACGACGACTGTGTCCCGGCCGCGGATTGGCTCATCCAGCTCATCGACGCGCTGGAACAGGATCCGACTCGCCTGGTCGGCGGACGAGTCGAGAACACGCTCACGTCGAACTTGTTCGCGGACGCAAGCGATCGTATCTCGCGCTTCGTTTACGACTACTACCGCGGGCACCAGGCCCACGAACCGTTTTTCACTACCAACAACGTCGCCCTCGCCACCGAACCGTTTCGCGCGCTCGGCGGCTTCACCACGAGCATTCCCAGCGCCACCGCCGAGGACAAGGAATTCTGTGACCGATGGCGCGCGATGGGCTGGCCACTCGTGCATGTGCCGGCTGCCGTCGTGCACCACGCGCACGATCTGACGTTTTTCGGGTTCCTTCGGCAGCACTACAACTACGGTCGCGGCATCCTCGCCTTCCGGTTGATCAGGCGCGCGCGCGTCGCGGGACCCTTGTTGCCGGAATCGATCGGATTCTACAGCGGCCTGCTCGTCTCACCACTCCGCAACGGCGTGCATCGTCGCAAGCCGAGCGCGGTGTTCCTGGTGGCCCTCGCACAGCTTGCGACCGTGGCCGGCGCGCTGCGGGAAGCGCTCGACTGGACTCGTTCCCGCGCCCACGGGCAGTCCGCGACGCACTCATGAACGAGCCCGCGCCGCTTGTTTCGGTCATCATTCCGACGTTTCACCGTCCCGGGCTCGTCGGCCAGTCGGTGCGCAGCGTTCTGGCTCAGACGGTTCGCGAACTGGAAGTGATCGTGGTGGTCGATGGTCGGGACGACGATACCGTAAGCGCGTTAGGCGGGATCAACGATCCGCGGCTGGTGGTCCACGTGCCCGATCGGCACCTTGGGAACGCCGACGCGCGGAATGCCGGCGTGACCATCGCCCGCGCGCCGTGGATCGCCTTCCTGGACGACGACGACGACTGGTTCCCGCACAAGCTCGAGCGGCAGCTCCCGGTCGCGCAGCGGGCCGCGGCGGATGCGCACCCGATCGTGAGCTGCCGCGTGCTGATTCGCACCGGTCGCGGCACGATGGTCTGGCCCCGCCGGACGCCGGATCCCGGCGAGGATCTCAGTGAATACTTCTTCTGCCGGCGCACGCCGTTCACCGGCGAAGGCATGGTGACCACGACCTCGATCCTCACGACCCGCGCGCTGATGATCAATGTGCCGTTCGCCAGCGGGCTCACACGCCACGAAGATCCCGACTGGGTCCTGCGAGCCGTCCTGCACCCGGGCGCCTACCTGCAATTCGTGGAGGACCGCGAGCCACTCCTCACCTGGAACATGGAGCACGACCGCCCGCGCATCTCGACTCGGCCGGATTGGCTTGCCTCGGCTGGGTGGGCGAGGTCGAATCGGACCTTGTTTTCGAAACGAGGCTACGCGGCGTTTCTGCTGCATGTCGCAAGCAGCGCCGCGGCAGCGCAGCACGCCTGGAGCGCCTTTCCGCGCCTCCTCATCGATGCGGTCCGCGGCGGCCGCCCCCGACCGTTGGACGTGGCATCGCACGTCGCGAACTTCTGCGTCCCCGCCGCCGTGCTCCGCCGGGTCGCGGCGTGGTACGGCGGGTTGGCGTTGGGCGCAGCAGACCGGGCGGCGGTTCCGGAATGAGCCCCGGGCCAGCCGGCATGACGCCTTCCAGTTCGCGCCCACGACGCATCCTGCTCGTTCACGACTACGCCATCCTCGCCGGAGGCGCTGAACGGATGACGATCGATCTCCGCAACGGGCTGCGAGAGCGCGGTCACGACGCGCGCCTGTTCGCCAGTACCGCGCGATCATTCCCGCTTCCGGAACACAGCGACTATTCCTGCGTCGGTTCGAACGGATGGTCGCGACCGCTGCTGCAGACGGCAAACCCCTGGGCCGTTCGCGCCCTCCGCCGCGCACTTCAGTCGTTCAACCCGGACGTCGTTCACGTCCGCATGTTCCTGAACCAGCTGTCGCCGCTGATCCTGCCGCTGCTCCGTGGGCGGCGCGCACTGCTGCATGTGGGCAATCACCAGACCATCTGCCCCATCGACACCAAGGTCCTGCCCGACGGCACGCCGTGTACCTATCGCGCCGGCGTCGCCTGTTTTCGGCAAGGGTGCGTGTCGGTCGCGGGTCTTGTGCGGACCCAGTTGCAGCTGCCGACCTGGCGACGCCACCGGCAGGTCTTTCAGCGTATCGTCGCCAACAGCCACGCGCTAGCGGACACACTCCGCGCTGACGGCGTTCCCGTCGACATGGTGATCTGGAACGGCACGCAGCCGGCAGCGGTGCGTCCGCCGCTGGGTGGTCCTCCAACCGTCGCCTACGCCGGCCGCCTCATGCCCCTCAAAGGCGTGGACATCCTGCTGCACGCCATGACGATTGTCAGGCAACGCCTGCCAGAGGCCCGGCTGGTGATCGTCGGCAACGGACCCGATCGGGGGCGGATCGAGTCCCTGGTGCACGAGCTGCGCCTCGGGGCGTGGGTGGCGATGCACGATCACGCGGAGCGCGCGCACCTGGATGCGTTGTTAGGCAGCGCCTGGGTGCAGGCGCAACCGTCACGGTATCGCGAACCCTTCGCCAACATTACCGCAGAAACGATGATGCGCGGCACAGCCCTCGTGGCCACCAGTACTGGGGGCACTCCGGAGATCGTTCGTGACGGCATCACGGGCTACCTCGTGAAGCCCGGCGACCCCCATGCACTCGCCGACCGCCTGCTGGCCGTGCTGAGCGACCGCGATCGCGCCGAACGCATGGGCGCCGCGGGACGCGAAGTCGCGCTGGCCGAACTCACCACCGGCCGCATGATCGATCGCTTCGAACAAATCTACGGGGAGCTGACGGCCTGAGATCCGCGTTCAACGGGCTTCAGTCTCGTACGTGTTCCTCCAACGGACGCGGGGGCGCCAGCCGAAACGCTGGTAGATCCAGCGGTGCAGTTCGTTCCGATACAGGCATTGACGGAGGTATCCCCGCTTCGCCGCGCGGAGCCTGGCGCGGATGGTGGCGCGGCTCACGCGGTGCTTCGACAGGATGTGTCGCAGGTCGCGCAAATGGACGCTGCGCGGATGGTGCGTTGTGTTGCGGAATCCGTCCCGGTGGTCACGGTAGATGTACAGGCATTCCGCGATCGGCTCGATCACAGCGCCGTACTCGAGCATCGTCCATGGGAAGTCGTAGTCGTCGGGACCCGCCGTGGTCAGGGTTTCGTCCATGCCGCCGACGGCGATCCCTTTCGAACGTCGCCAGCAGATCAGGTGCTTGACCTGCGACTTCCACACAAAGCCGTCGAGCGTCACCTGGTGTATCGGCTTCATGATGCCGCTGAGCGAACGACCCTCGCCGTCGATGGCCCGCCGACTGCTGTGGAACAGGTCAACCGCCGGATTCCGCCGAATGCGATCCCGGAGCACCTCGACGGCGACCGGATCCCAGCAATCGTCGCCGAGGAGAATGGCGACGAATTCCGTGTCGGCCGCCCGCATGCCGGCGTTGAACGCCCCGGCATGGCGGTAACCCTCGTTCGGTATCAGACGCACGCGCGAATCGACCAGCCACTCGGCGAGCGTGTCACGAAAGGCCGCGACGTCTTCGGGCTCGACGATGATGATGAGCCGCCATTGCGGAGCCGTCTGTCTGAACATCGACTCCATGGCATCGCGAAGGTACGCCGGATGGAAGTGCTTCAGCGGCAGCAGGGCCGTGATGGCGGCGGGATCGCTCATCGTCAGACACCCGCCGCGAGGAACACTTCGTCGGCAACTTCGTCGAGTGTGCGGATTGATGCCATCGAGCGCAGGTCGTCGAGCAGAGAGGCGTAGTTCGGCATCCAGTGCGACGCGTAGCAGTCGTGCAATCCGATCGCCGTGAAACCGCGCGTCGCCACCGTGGAGCGGATCAGCTGGCTCCAGGTCACGAACTCCATCGCTCCTTCGTGCATGGGGAAGTCGTCTTCGAAAATGGGAATCCGTGCCACCCGATTGCCGAGCCGTGGCGCACGCAGCCCGAGCGACTTCTCGGAGCTCGCGATCCACTCGAAGTTGTAGCGGCAGAGCATGTCGTCGGTCATTTCACGGGTCAGCCGCGACCTCGGAGGACGATAGCCCTTGAGTCGATAGTCCACGCGACGGCAGGCTCCAAGCTGTTCCGGGTTCGACGAGTGGTCGTAGGAGTGAAAGCCCAGCGCATGGCCGCCGTCATGTGAGCCCCTCCAACGGCCGTCAACGAGTTCGATTCGGTCGCGAACGTCGCGCATCAACGTGCCGACGACCACGTAGCTCGCGCACACGCCGGCCGAGCGCTCGATCTCGAGCATCGCGGTCAGGGCGGCATCGCTCGTCTCGTCCGCCTGTCGGGCGAAGTCCGGATCCGTCTCACGATGTCCAAGCCCACGCTCAATGTCGTGAACGAGACAGACGGTGCGAGGATGCGTCTTGCGAACGACACGGCGCTCCGGTGCCACGATCGCGCTGCGATTGGCCTCGATATCGATGCACCACCATCCGTCTGCCTCGCGGGCGCGAAAATGATGCTGGACGGCGCGGTCGTAGACCCGCTCGAACAACGGAGGCTGCACCGTGCGTTTCGGATCCGTGAATCGCATCATGAGCCGCGACGTCGGCACGCGCAGCTCGCGACAACCGCGCAGCATCGCGAAATGCGCTATGGCGTTCAGCAGCAGATGATGCCAGCCGCAGAACACCTTCTCGACGCGGGTCTTGAGGTCACGCCGCCGCGAAATGCGCTGTACGAGATCGGACTGATGCGCCATGGTGTACAGGACGGAGTCCTTCACGGCCATGGTCGCGCTGGCGATCTGACCCGCCTCGTGAAAGTGCTGCTGGTGCCAGAGCAGGTCCCGATCGAAAAGAATCTCTCGGGGGAATTCGTTCGTGGCCGGCGGCGACGCGTGAAGGACGACTTGCCACAGTGATTCTGGCGCCGTGATTCCCACCATGCCTTTCGCCAGGAAGGCGCCGTCAGGTCCACATTTTGGGAGGTAGCGAATGCGGTGCGGAAAGAAGTCCCTCGCGCGATAGCCCGCGGCGGTGAATCGATCGCGGAGATCCGGCGGCACCTCGTGCGTGACGACGGTGGACTCCGTGGCCCACTCGATGCCCGACGCCGGGCCGACGGCATGACGCCGACCCGCGAGGCGATTGAACCACGACCGGAGCCCGGACGGAATGCCCCTACCCTCCATCGCTGAACGCCTGTCGGAGGTCCCAGTTGGCGGGCGCCAGCACGTCCCGCCCTGCGAGGCGCCACGGCGTGAGTACCGGCGAGTGCGCGTTAGGCAGAACCAGCACCGTCGGATAGGCCTCCGCTACACTCCTGACCTCGATGTCGGTGAACCCGGCGCGACGGATGGCCGCCTCACCCACCGGCTCGAGCGTGGCGCGCCAGGCCACGATGCGATCGAGGCCACACTTCCTGACGACAGCCTCGAGGAGGACCCCCGCGCTCGCTTCATCGCCCTCGCAGTCGACAATCTGCACGGGCCCTGCGGCGCCCTTCGGTTTGCAGTGCAGGACGAGATACCCGTCGATCGCGCCGTCCCTCGACTGGAGAAAGAGGAATCGAAAGCGGGCGGTCGGTTGGCGGAATCGCCATGCGAACCAGGCCTCGTCACGCACGTGACGGATGCGGCCGTCGTGACGCCGCCGGCGCACCAGGTCGGCCATGCCGGCCGGACTCGGTACGCGGGACAACACGACCCGCTGGCCAAGGGTTGCGTTTCCGTCGACCAGCAGCTGGTCGATGGACGCGAACGGATCGACCGATCCGCTCGCGTTCGTGGACCTGCCTAACCGGTCCCACATCGACCGTGGGCGCTCCCACTTGAGCCGGGAGAGCGGTCCGAGATCGCGCCAGCCCATGGAAAGCGCGCCGAGGCGCGCCGCGGCCCCGGCGCTGAGGTTGAAGACGAACGGGGCGGGATCGCCCGCGATGGCGGCCAGCGTGAAACGCATGAGCAACGTGAACACGCCGCGATCACGGTACGCCGGGGCGATGACCAGGTCGCCCGCGCAGGGAATGTCGACCATCTGCGTTGGGGTACCGACTTCCCAGCGGCTGCCATAGAGACCGCGCGTACCCACCGGCTCGCCGTCGTGCAGGACGAGGTACACCCGCGGTTCGGTCACCCACGGATTCTGCTCGTACTTCCACGCGAAGAGCTGATCGTTCAGGTCACGATCGGGGCCCCAGTGCAGCGATTGCAGGTCCAGGACCGATTCGCGATGTCGCGCCTCGTAGGGGACCACCTCGTAGCCGGACGACGTCATCAGCGACTGACGTCGGGTTTCCGGCGGGCGCGATCGATGAACCGCGCGACGTCGGCGACCAGAGTCCACTCATCGCGAATGTTGAAGCTGCGCGGATTGAGGGATTGACCGGTCTGCTCTTCCACCCACACGACCAGGTGCACGATGGCGAGGGAATCCAGCAGACCGGTGCCGAAGAGCGGCGTGGCCGGCGTGATCCGGGGCGCGTCGGGCGGCAGCACGCTCTGGAGGAACGCGAGCAGTCGCGGCTCGCTCGATCCCACGGGCTCGGCCACGTCAGGCAGTCCCGAGCACGCGGCGCCAGTCGATCTGCGGCAGGCCTGCGCACTGCGTGCCAATCTGATCCCGGTTGATTTTCCCACGGTTGGTGCGCGGCAGGGCCTCGATCAGATACCAGCGGACGGGCAGCTGATGTTTTGCGAGGCGCCGTTCCGCGTGGTGGTAGAGCGCGCGGAGACGAACGTCCGACGCGTCCGGCATGACGATGGCCACGCCGACATTCTCGCCGTAGAGCGGATCGCCTTCGTACGCGAACGCGCACACATCGGCCACGCCCTCCGCGGTATCCAGCGCCGCGTCGATGTCAGCCGGGAAGACTTTCATGCCGCCCTTGTTGATCTCGTCGCGTTCGCGTCCACGCAAGACGAGCCGCCCTTCCTGATCCATGAAGCCGATGTCGCCGGTCAGGAACCAGCCGTCGGCGACGACCTTCCGCGTCAGATCGTCGCGGCGGAAGTACCCTTGCATCAGTGCCGGCGTGTTGACCCAGACAAAACCCGGCTCTTCCGGCGCACACACTTCGTCGAACGCCGGCCGCGGGGTGACTTCGGCCGATCGTAGCACGGCCAGCGTCGATCCCCACGGCACACCCACCAGTCCGTCAGCGGGGGACAGCTCGGGGTGACTGGTGCCGCAGACCCAGCCCGCGGTTTCGGTGAGGCCATACGCGTTCCACACTTCCGGTGCGCCCGTCCAATCGCGCACTTGCTCCCACATGCCCGCCGACAGCGGTGCCGAACCACATGTCACCCGCTCGAGCGTGCCACGCGTGGGCGGTGGAGCGGTGCGAAGCGCAAGACGCCAGACGGCGGGGACCGACGACATGAAGGTGATTTCATGTTCGTCGAGAATGGATCCAAGATCAGCGACGATGTCGGGCCGGAACGGGGGAAGAACGTAGAGGTCACAGCCGGACAGCCACGGCAAGAGCGAGTTGAAGGTGAGTCCGTGACTGAAGTGGGTGGGCAGGAGTGTGAGGGTTCGCCGAAAACGTTCCGTTCCGAGAACCTGACGGAGGGCCATCCAGCGGGCGCGCAGTCCGCGATGCGTATGCACCACTCCTTTGGGATCGCCAGTCGTTCCCGACGTGAACATGATCGTCGCCATCGCATCGAGCCCGAGCCGCGATTCGCGCGGAAGCGCCGACGCGGACGGCGCGCGCGAAAGCGCATCGCGGGTATCGACGATCGTTGTGCCGATGGCTTCGAGGAGCGGCACGATGGCCGCGTCCGGCGCCTCCGTCCACAGTGAAAACCGGGGTTCGGCGAGCGTGGCCAACGTGCCGATCTCGAACGGCGTCAGGCGGGCATCGATGGGAACCACGCAACCGCCCAGGAGCCAGATCGCCGAGAGGTCAGCGAAGAACTCCAGGCAGTTGCCATGATGCAGGAATACGACGTGTCCTGGTGCAACGCCGAGCTGCGCGTACGCCATCAGGCGTCGGTCGATTTCTCTGCCAATGAACGGAGGATCCCATCGTCGTCCGGACAGCGGTTCGATCAGAGATCCCACGCGGTGGGTCAGAAGCATGCAGCGTCCCTCCCGGGCGCCCGCGGTCGCACCAAGATACGGCGAAATCCATGCCGCGGCGCCGGCGCGCTCCAGTAACGCGCACCGCGCTGGCAACCCAACCGTTCGACCGGTACGATTTCCCGATGACCCGGACCGAAAAGGTCGGTGCCGTGGCGTGGATCCTCACGCTGCAGTTCTTCGTCGTCCAGGGCATCGTCCAGGCGGCGTGGACGACGCCGTTCAGTCTCGCCCACAACATGATCAGCGACCTGGCGCGCGAGACGTGCGGGCCGTTGTTGCGAGCCCCCGGTATCGAGGTCGCCTGTTCGCCGTGGCACGCGCTCATGAATGCGTCGATCATCGCCAACGGCGTGTTGATCCTCGCCGGCGCGATACTCACGCGCAAACTCTGGCCGTCGAGCCGCCTAATGACCGTCGGCCTCGTCATGATCGCCCTGACGGCCCCGGGACATATCATGGTCGGGCTCTTCCCTTCGGACACCCGAACGTTGGGGCACATGATCGGCGCCGAGAGCATACTGGCGTTCGGGAACCCGGCGATGGTCGTGGCCGGATGGGCGGCGTGGCGCGAGCGCCGGGGACAGGCAATCGTCTCGCTACTCCTCGGCCTGACCGGGATCATCGGAACGGTGCTCTTCCTGTGGATGATCGACCTTGGAATCGGACTGGGCGGCCTGGAACGCGTCGCGTTTTATCCGTTGACGCTCTGGTGCGGGCTCCAGGGGATGTTGATCGCGCGCGACCTCGAGGTGGGCGCGCCGCGTTCGTGACAGGCGTCACAGCATCGGAATCGGCAGCCGGGCCTGCCTGACGAGCGATCGCGCCTAACGCTTGCCGCCAACGCGGCGGTCTCATTAGCACAACCCGCGCCGAGGTCGTACGTTGGCGTCATGGCCGGCCGCGTCTCAGTCGTGCGCGGCCGTTTGCGCGGAACGCGCGTTCCCGGACCGGCGCGCCGCGCAGATATAGAGCGACCCGCGGTCGAGTTGACCGCGGGTCGTCTCGTTTTGATGTGGACCTCGACGGCTACTCCCTGGAGACTCCGCGGAGTACCTTGAGCATGACCCGTTGTTCCGGTGTGAGCGTATTCCGGATCCGGATCAGCATCGACAGCTGCGCGCGCTTCACCGCCGTTTCGTACATGATCATCCGATCAGCCTGCGCCAGCACGTCCGCCTCGGCCACCGTCTCGCGCTGCAGGAGCTCGGCCAGCTTTTCAGATTCGTCTCCGACGCGCCACTGAACCTGGACCGCCGTCGCCTGGAGCTTGCTGATCTCCGCCACGATGATGTTCCGCTGCGCCTCGGTGATCTTGAGCCGGGCTTGGTGTTGCATGACCAGCTCCGGAGGAAACAGGTGCTGCTCGAATGCGTGCGCAGGATCCTGGTCGCCGGGCTTCGCCGGGAGACGCTTCGGTTCCATCCCGCCCTGTACCGAGCGCAAGGTCGAATCACGCGATAGGGTGCGAACCGTATCCTGTGCCGCGAGTCCGGCCGGCAGGATAACGAGCGCCGCTACGACGAGAAGCTTCTTCCGATTCGATGTCATGAGTTGGATCTCCGTTTGGGGGCATTCGAGTCCGGTCGACGCGCGCTGTCTGGCGCGACCGTTGGCGCGTGGATTTCGAAGAGTGGAACACGGCGAAGCAGATCCCGGCCGGGTACGTCGAGCAGAAAGTCGCTCGGAGCGCGCCACGTGACCTGGCCAGGGTCGATTCCAGTGAGGGCGGCGAAGCGTTCGAAGTCGGGTTCATTGTTCGCCCGCGGACGCAAGATGAATGCTGCGGGGAGGATCACCGCAGCCGCGATCGCGATGCGACGGCGTCGGTGCCGCCATCGCTGCGCCTCGAGTGCAGCCGGCGACGTCAGGCTCGCGAACGAAGGAACCGACACCTGATTGCCGCGACGAAGCGAATCGAACGCTTTGCGCAGCTTCTCGTCGTGTGAGTCAGTCATTTGAACTCCGCGCGGTCGCGCAGCAGGTCTCGGAGCCTCGCCTTTCCTCGCGCGTAGTGCGTGCGCGCACTTCCAACCGAAATTCGCATCACACCGGCCGCTGCTTCGACGGTCAGGTCCTCATGGAAGACCAGATGCAGTATCTGGCGCTGCCGAGCTGGGAGAACCCGCAGCGCGCGGCGTAGGCGGTCGGCGATGACGCGACCATCGATGGCGGTGTCTGGGTCGGCGTCCAAGGGCACGTCGTGACGGTCAACTCGCCATACCGCGGCCAATCGGCGGAAGACATTGCGCCGGTGCTCGCCCGCGGTACGCCGCACCACGCCGAACAGCCACGTCCGGAATGCGGATTCGCCGCGAAAGACGGCGCGCCCATCGAGCACCTTGAGATACGTATCCTGCAGCACGTCGCTGGCCTCACTTCTGTCGAACCCACAGCAGGCCATGGCCCAGCCCAGACACTCGGCGTGGTGCCGTTCAAGCGCCGCACGAAGATCGGCGGGCGCTGTTATCGGCGCGGCAGTGGGTTCAGGAATGCCAATGAGTGCCAGCGACGGCGACTTCATATGACATGGAGATCGAGTAGAGGTCAGAGCTCAGAGCTCAGAGTAAAGCGCGTGAACCTCTGAGCTCTGAGCTCTGAGCTCGACCTCAGCTGATCGGCCGCGGACCTCCGCTGATTCCTTTCACCAGCCGGTACATGAACTCGAGGCCCTGGTAAAAGGCTCGGACCGGGATGCGTTCGTTCATGCCATGCGCAAAGGTTTCGGGATAGAACAGGCCCGACACGCCGTACACCGGTATGCCGGCGTTCCGCAGGTAAATCCCGTCGGTGGCGCCGGTGCTCATGGTGGGAATGACCGGCACCCCAGGCCACAACTCTTTCGTCACACGGTCGACTTCCTGCATCAGCGCCGGTGTCAGCGGCGACGGCGGTGAATTGGTCACCGATCCCTGGAAGGTGACCTTCACACCCGTGTCGGCAACGACTCGCTCGAGAACGGCCTTCACCTGTTCCGGCGTCTCGTCAGGCAGGATGCGGCAATTGACGTTGGCGCGGGCCCGCTGCGGCAACGCGTTCGTGGCATGCCCACCTTCGAGCATCGTCGAAACGCACGACGTGCGCAGCTGTGAGTTGTAGCTCGCATCCGCCGACAGCGTCGCCGCAGCCGCTGCGTCGTTCGGGTTGGCGACGATTGCGCGCATGGCCGCGGCCAGACGTGGCGACTCGGTCTCAACGACCGGCGCCAGCCGCGTGAAGTAGGTGCGAGTCACTTCGTTGAGCCGCACCGGCATGATCCCCGGGTTGATCTTCGTCAGCGCGACCGCGAGCTGCGTGATCGCGTTGTCGACCCGTGGCCTGGAACTGTGGCCGCCGGGATTGGTGACCTCGAACCGGAAGTTGAGGAACTTCTTCTCGCTCGCCTGCACGTCGTTCGAGATCTTCACGGTGTCGGTGATGTTCGGACCACGGACTCGACCGCCGCCGCCTTCATTGAAAGCGTATTCCGCGTCTATGAGCGCGCGATGATTCTGGAGGAGCCAGGCGACACCGTTGGCACTGCCGCCCTCTTCATCCGCGGTGAGGGCGACGATGATGTCGCGATCGGGCACGAAGCGTTCCTCGCGCATGCGCATGATCAAGGCGAGGTGAATCGCCCCCTCATCCTTGTCATCGGCAACGCCGCGACCGAAGAACGTGCCGTCACGCTCGATGAACTGAAACGGCGGCAGCGTCCAGTCTTCGGCTTTCGCTTCGACGACGTCGATGTGCGAGAGCAGCAGTATTGGCTTCTTTCCGGTGCTCCGGCCGCGAAGGCGGGCAATGATGTTGCCCTTCTTCGGCGCGTTTTCGAGCACGACGACATCGGAGTCGGGAAATCCAGCCGTCTTGAGTCGCGCGGCCATGGCGCGGGCTGCTTCGAGCGTGCTCCCGGAACTCTCGGTCGTGTTGATCTCGACGAGTTCCTTGAAGAGGCTGCGAGCGACGGAATCCCACTTTGTCTGTTGGGCCTGACTTGAGGCGCTCACAATCAGCAGGAGCGCACTGGCGATGATCGAGCGATTCATGAATTGTGACTCGTGACTCGTGACTCGTGACTTGGCAGGTCCTCTGGCCTCTGGCCTCTGGCCTCTGGCCTCTGCCCCGGAAATGCTTTCGGTCACTGTGCGAGTCGGAAGCACGGGTGTCAACCGAAACCAGGTCGCTGATTCCGGGGTGACCGGGCCGAACGAATAGCGTAGTCACCACTGAGAGAGCTGTGATCGGCCAGGGACTGTGCGACGCGTGTCAGGGCGCTCACCGGTTCCGGCGTCTCTCTCGTGGTGCGTGACTGACCCCCACGGAGGCCCCCCAAATGCTCTCGCGACCCTTCCCCGTGCGCCAGGTCGTATCTGGTCTGCTCCTCGTTGTGGGCAGCGCGGCGTCCCTTCCAGCCCAACTGATCACCCCCAAGACAGTTCCGATCCACCAGGGTGAGCAGTTCGGTATCTATCCGTCGCAGTGGCCGGGCATGGGCGGCGTCTCGATCGCGCTCATGGACACCATTGGCGATCCGTGGGTCAATCCGGCAAAGGCAGCCCGTCTGACCGTCGGATCGATACAGGTCATGCCGTTTACGCACCAGGCGACCGCCGGCGGCGGACGAACGCTGCCCGTGAGCATCCTGCAAACGGGTGGCAGCCTGGCTGGCGGCGCGCTGTTCTCGCTCCAGGAACTGGAACGTCGCGACGTGTTCTGGAACCAGCCGATCAGCGACCGGCGGGCGTCGAACCAGTACCTGTCCGGCATGCTCGCCCGGCGTTTCGGGGGAGGCCTCGCGATCGGCGCCGGCGTCTCGGTCGCCGACCTGCGTGGCGTCGATGGCGTCACGGCGCTCTATTCCGGCAGCGATCGCGTTAGACAGTCGGGGAGCCAGGTCGACGCGCGGCTCGGCCTCACCAAGGACTTCACCAGCGGAGCGACGCTCGAGCTGCTCGCACTGAACCATCGCTACCGGATGACGCATGACGTTCACTATCCAGCCACCTGGCGCTGGATGCCGTGTGCTTGCCCGATCCAGGGCCCCTGCGCCTGCGACCCGCTCATGTTTGGCGAGCGCGACGAACACAACCTCGATCGCACGAACATCGCCGGCCTGCACGGCGTCTTCCTCACGCCCAAAACTCCGGGCGGGTGGCGCATGGGATACCTCCTCACCGCGAACCGGCTGTCGCATCCCAAGATTCCCAACTACCAGATCCAGAACATCCCGCGCGATCCCGGCAACACCGACGCGTTCAACTTCGGGTTCGGGACGTCGCGCGTGATCGGTCATTCCACGTTCGGACTCGACGTGGTGATGGAGCCGATGTGGAGTCACACCTGGGCCGACGCCGGCGGCGACACGACCGACGTGAATGGTGGCGTGATCCGCCAGGGCGCCCACACCGTCGACAATCATTTTCGGTTCTCGAACTCCCGGATCAACGTCGGGTTCGGCCATGAACTGGCCGCGTCGAACGATTCCGCGACCATGGTCGGCCTGCAGGTCGGCGTCGGCATGCGATCCATCAATTACACGCTCGACCAGGAGAATCACGTCCTGCGGAGTTCGCGCACGCAGGACGAGGGATGGACCGAGTGGACGCCGACGTTCGGACTGCGTGTTCGCAGCAGGGACATCGACTTCAGCTATTCGGTGAGCTTCACCTGCGGACCGACGTGCCTTTCGACCGGCGACAACGTGTTCGTCAGGGCGGCAGCGGCGCCCGCGACGGATGTGGGGGTGTTGGCTGCTCCAAGCGCCCCGCTCAACTTCGACGGCGGCTCATCGAGACAGCACCGGGTGATGGTGTCGATACGCTTGCGGTAGGAAACGGGAAACAGGAATCAGGAATCAGGGGTGGTACGAAACGTTTGAGGGCCGTATTGATAACGCTTCGTTCCTTCCCTGCTTCCTGTTTCCTGCTTCCTGCTTCCTGTCTCCTCATTGAACATGCGCACCACCTTGTCAATCGCGACGCTGCTCTGCGTCGCACCGCTAGCATCGGGCAGCGCCCAGGACACCGTCCGGTTCACGCCGACCATCGGCTATCCCACGTTTGCCGTGCGAACGCCCGTGATGCGGATCAAGCCGAACACCGTGCTGATCTCCAACACGATGCACGGCGCGTACTACACGCGCGAAGGCGGCGCCTTCCCCGGGGAAGTCGGACCGTTCTTCGTCGAAGGCGCCACCACGAACGACATGCTCGTGGTGAAAATCCTGCGAGTCATGCCGAACACAGGACTCGCCGCCGCCAATGTCCGTGGTTCTTTTGGCGGGTTGTCCACCGATTCGCGCCTCAGGCTCCTCAACGAGCCCATTCCCGACCGGCGCTATGTGTGGGAGCTCGACACAACGCGCATGATCGGGCGCACGACGCTGCCCGAGTCACGCATGCAGTCGATCGAGATCGATCTCAAACCCATGCTCGGTCGCGTCGCTGTCGCGCCGCGCGGCGAGGAGGCATTCAGCGGCCTGTGGCCTGGCGATTTCGGCGGCAACATGGACGCTCCGGAAGTCCGCGAAGGTACGACGGTCTACCTGCCCATTTTTCACGATGGCGCTTACCTCTATTTCGGCGATGGACATGCGCGCCAGGGCGAAGGTGAAGTCGCGGGAACCGGACTCGAGACTTCGATGTCGGTGGTGCTGCACATCGACGTCGTGAAGGGGAAGCGGATCGACTGGCCGCGGCTCGAGGATGCGCAGCACATCATGGTCGCAGGAAGCGGACGGCCATTGATCGATGCCTTCCGCTTGGCGCACGTCGAACTGGTGGAGTGGCTCCAGGAGTACGGTTTCGGGAAATGGGACGCGTACGCGCTGCTCGGCCAGCTGTCGGAAAACACGGTCGCGAACATCGTTGACCCCGCGTACACCGTGGTGGCGAAATTTCCCAAGCGGTATTTGCCAAGGTAGCGCAGAGCGCAGAGCGCAAAGCGCAAAGGGGGGACGTCACCGACTAACCCCCGACGTGGTGCTAGGTTTCAGCATGATTTCACGACGGCGTCCGATGTTGCGTCCCTTTGCGCTTTGCGCTTTGCCCTTTGCCCTCGCCGCCTGCGGCGGCAGCCCTGGGAGCGTCTCAGCGTTCCGCGGTGTCGCGCTGCCCACGCCCATCGCAAAGCCGTCCATCGTCCTGACGGACGTCAACGGCCGGCCGTACGACTTCGCGACGGAAACTCGCGACAAGGTCGCGCTGCTGTTCTTCGGCTACACGCACTGTCCCGACTTCTGCCCCTTACACATGGCGAACATTGCCGCCGTCCTGCGGCGCATGCCGGCGGAGGACAGGGCGCGTGTAGTGACCGTGTTCGTAACGACGGATCCCGAGCGCGACACACCAACCCGACTGCGCGAGTGGCTCGCCAATTTCGACCCATCGTTCGTCGGGTTGACGGGCACAAAAGACGAGCTTGCCAGCGCCCAACTCGCCCTCGGACTCGGCGAAGCGACGCGCGAGTACCTGAACGCCGACACGGCCAACTACTTCGTCACACATGCGGCGCAGGTGTTCGCATTCGCGCGGGACGGCTTCGCCTACACGATCTATCCGTTTGGAATCCGGCAGGAGGACTGGGCGAACGACTTGCCTAAACTCGTCAGCGATGCGACCGGCGCCCGTATTCGTCGGGATCTCGCCGCACAGGCGAAGGCGAACCAGCTCAATGTGGCGCCGGAGCCTTCCGTCACGGCGAGCGGGCTGGTGGTGACCACGGCCGTCGTCGCTCAGCCGGCCAGTCAGGACGAAGCGGCCGCGTACCTGACGCTCAGGAACGAGACGGCGCAGGAAGACACCATCGTGGCAATCGCCGCGGACCTGGCCGCGCGTGCCGAGATCCACGAAACCATGGGTGAGGGCGATTTGCGGCACATGATGGCGATGCCGGCGCTGGTGATTCCGGCGCAAGCCGAAACGAAGCTGGCACCTAACGGCAAACACATCATGCTGTTCCAGTTGCGCAAGCAGCTCGCCGCCGGTGACACCGTGACGTTGTACCTGTCACTCGCTCGCGCCGGTGCCGTGCACGTTCGCGCTCTGGTTGTGCCTTACGCCAACCTGGAGAAAGCTCTCGGTTTGACCGCGAGGGCAGGCAAGTGAGGGTGGTGTCCCACGTCTCACTTCTCACCGCTCCCATCTCGTGAGTTGGTGGTGCAGCGCCACCGGGACAGCGTGGACGTGGCAGTGGCGCGCGTATCCCGGCGTCTGGCTGTTCATCATCCTGCTGGCGATAGGGATGTGGGCGTGGAATGCGGCCGGCGCGCGGGCGGCGCTAACGGCGCAACGACCGGCGCATCCGTTGTTCGTCGGCGGGCTGATCGTGCTCTGGATCGCGCTGGACTGGCCCATCGGCGCGTTAGGCGCCGGCTATCTCGCCAGCGTGCACATGCTCCAGTTCCTGCTCCTGGCCCTCGTCGCGCCGCCAATGTTGCTCATGGGTCCGTCGCCTGAAGCCCTGGCCCTTCTCGAGCGACCCGGCCGGAATCGCGCCATCGTCCGGCGAATCGTCTCGCCGTTCCTGGCGCTGGTGCTGTTCTCGGTGATCGTACTGGCGACTCACCTGCCCCCGCTGGTCGACACGATGATGGCGACACAGGTCGGGTCCATGGCGATCGACCTGCTCTGGATCGGGGCCGGAGTCGTGTTCTGGTGGCCGGTCATTCGCGACGTGCCACGGCAGCCGCGCTTCACTCATCCCGTGAAGATGGGCTATCTGATGCTCGGATTGATGTTTAGTCCGATCATGTTCGGCCTGGTTGGCTTCCTGGCCTACTCCATCACCCCGCTGTATGGCGTCTACGAGCTGGCGCCCCCGTTACCAGGCATCAGCTCGCACGACGATCACCAGCTGGCCGGCGTGATGATGAGCGTTGGCGGCGCGATCATCGCGTTCATCGCCGTTTCAGTGATCTTCTTCCGCTGGAACAAGGAGTCTGGTTAGGCAGTCGTCACGGCAGCGGAAGCACGGTGCGCAGGCTGTACGTGGCTCCTGCATCGGCGATGTTCGGCTTGGACCGGTATTCGATGCTCGTGGGATACCCAAGTACCCCATCGTACTCGACGAGGATCGCGGCGTAATACGAGCTGAGATCGCTCTCCGCCATCGCGCGATGCAGGGTGGCGAAGAGTGAGTCGATGGGCCGCCAATACGTGAGCGTCGTGATCGGAAAGTTCGGATCGGGCTCTACCGCCTGCGCATCGATCACCACGCCATTCCTCACCGACACGCGCGTCCAGCGATTGATCTCCGGCGGACAGAAGCAGGAAACCCTGATCTCGTAGCTGTAGTCCGCGAATAGCCGAGCGTTCCAGCGAGCCTCGGCCTGGGCCAGGCGCGCGAAATCGCGCGGGCCGAAGATATCGGAGGAATCGCACGCGACCGCGAGAGTGCTCGCCATACCCACAGCGAGCAGCATCAGTCTTTGTGGGGAACGCATGCTATCCTCCTCCGGGCTCGCTATTCAGACATGGAGGGCGCGGGACCACCCCTACACCTGCACGACGTCTTCAAACTGTTCCATTCTCGCGCAGTAGCAACTCGGCGTAGTCGATCCCCCGTGGCGTGCGCGATCCATGCCATGACAGCAATTCACCATCGACGAGACGGAATCGCTCGCGCGGCAGCCCGGCCAATTCCGACAAATCGTCAGCGTGCTTGCCTTGGAATGGGAACGGCTCATTCGGGAGCAGCACGAGCAAGGGGTCAGCCTCGTGAAGTTCGGAAGGCGTAATCGTGGGATAGCGACTCTCACCAGCGCCAAAGACGTTCTGCCCGCCCGGCAGCGCGAGCAGCCCGGCAATGAACGTGTCGTCGTTCACCGTCATGATCGGATCCCGCCAGATGAGGCAGGCGTACCGAATCGGCGGATATCGCACTGCATCGCGGCGAACCCGATCCGCGCGACGCTCGATATCGGCAGCAATGGGTTCAGCTTCACGCGACCGCCGGATGGCCATACCAATAGCCCGAACCATGGCCGCCGTTTCCGCCGCAGTCGTCGGCATGGATGTGTGCACTCTCAGCCCTGCCTTCTCGAGCGCAGCAGCGTCCTCCCCCCGGTTCTCCTCTTCATTCATCAGCACGAGGTCGGGCGCCAACTCGATGATGCGGTCGATCTTCGGATTCTTCGTGCCGCCAACCTTCTCGACTGCCTCGACCCGATCAGCGGGATGGATGCAGAACTTCGTGCGACCGACGAGCGATTCGCCGGCGCCGAGGTCGAAAACGAGCTCGGTAAGCGAAGGACACAGCGAAACGAGTCTCATGTGGTCCCGAACGGCCGGCCGTCTATGGTGAGCTGGCTCATGGGTGATCCGTAGTCCCGGGTGTCCTCAGGCTACTCGACGACGTATCCCAATCTCAAGGCGTGAACGTTTCGACGGCTCCGGTGACACATTTCCATCGACATAAGGGTAATCGCAGCTCCCATGACCTTCCGTCTGTCGCGATTCGTCCAAAGCCTGCCATTCCTGACGCTGATCGTCGGGCCTGTTGCGCGCGCCCAGGTGACGGACGTGCGATCGGCCACGCCGCCGGCGGTAACGACGTCGATCGAGGTCCTGCGGGCCGCCCAGGAGGGATTCGAGACGTTCCGGCGGCGCAACGCGCCGGCGTTCTCGGTACGCACCGGACCCGATCGGTGCGACGAGCAGGTCGGACGATTCTGCTACTGGTACGAAGAGGACGCGCCGGCTCCGCCCAACGAATCGGACCGGATCAAGGAGCTTCGTGATCGTCTCATCGAACAGATCGACTCGATCGGGCGGCTGTATCCAAACGATCGCTGGGTTGCGGGACAGCGTGTGCGGTACATGTCGGAGGCCGGCCGGCACGACGATGCGATTCGCGCGGCCCAGGCCTGCACATCGCGCGAGTGGTGGTGCGATGCCCTGCGGGGATTCGCGTTC
This sequence comes from uncultured Gemmatimonadaceae bacterium, assembly GCA_964608035.1. GTDB lineage: Bacteria > Gemmatimonadota > Gemmatimonadetes > Gemmatimonadales > Gemmatimonadaceae > JABWBJ01. The sequence goes on from CAZSNV010000002.1 coordinate 38,753, forward strand.
CACGTCGCGGCGCGCTTCGAAGAAGCCGACAGCGCCTATGAGGCGGCGCTTCGGCTCATGAGCCAGGGCGAGCGTTGCGCTTGGAGGGACCTCAAACTCCTGCTCGACGACAACCAGTTGGGCAGGTATCGCGAGCAGAATTGCGCGGGGCGACTGAACCTCGAGCAGCGAATGTGGTGGCTTTCACGACCGATGCTCTCGGGCCGGGGAAACGACGCCCGGACCGAGTACTACTCGCGACTCATGATGGCGCGATTTGTCGAGGACGCGCCATCCGCGTACTCCATGGGATTCGATTTCGACGAACGCGAGCTGACGCTGCGATACGGGTGGCCCATCGCGTGGACGCGGGATCCGGGTGCCAGGTCTGCGATGGGTGGAGAACCCAGCCTTGTAGGGCACGAGCGCACGCCGGCGCATCCATTCCTTCCGGCGCGCGGAGTGCTCGACAATCCGGCGTCGAGCGACTCGGCCGGATGGCGCAGCAAGGGGATTCCTCCGGTGCGCGCGAGATACGCGCCGGTGTATGCCAAGCGACTCCTCCCGCTGGAGCATCAATCCGCGCTTTTTCGGCGCGGGGATTCGGCACTGGTGATGGTGGCATGGTCCGTGGCGAAGGACGAGCAGCTCGCGGCGGCTGTGGACGCGCGGGAGCTGACCGCCGCGATGGTGCTTACTCGCGGAGACGAGAAGGACGCCGTCGTCGTGCGCAGCGAGTCACCGCAGCGCACCGGCAACCTCATGGCCCGCTCGGCGTGGGGTTCAATGCTGGTCAGCGTCGAGGTGGCCGCCGCCAAACGTCAGACGCTGGCGCGCGCGCGTTATGGTGTGCGGCGCAGCGACACGCCACAGTCGCGCATCCAGATCTCCGACATCGTGCTCTTCGAGCCGTATGATGGAATGCCCGTGAGCGCCGAGGACGTGCTGCCGCACATGCGCACGTCGGAACGACTTCCAGTCGGCTCGCGCGTCGGGATCTTCTGGGAGGCGTACAACACGAACCCCACCGGCGAGAGCATCGAGGTGAACATCACCGTCGCGCCCGAGAACAACTCCGGCGGATGGCTTTCGCGCGGGTTGCGCGCATTGCGACGGGTGCGCGAAGCCCAGCCGGTATCGGTCGGGTTGCGGGACGTCTCCGCGCGGGGAAGTCCGGTGACGGCGCGCGCCGTGGAGGTCGATCTCGCTACCCTGACGCCGGGCCGGTACCTGCTTCAGCTCGAGCTCGACGCGGGCCCGGGAAACGTAGTGCGGGTTGAGCGGACCATAACCGTAACGGCGGACGGGGGTCGGGGGACGGGCGCGCGCTGAGATGAAGGGCGTAGCCCGACGAGATCCACTCGCCAGCCAACTCTCGGCCCCCGTCGGTGTATCCCGGCGTGGGCCGAATGGTCACTTTCCCCTGGAGCCACCGACCGGCCATTTTTCCCTGAGCCCCCGGTGTCCAGCAGGCGGCGTTGGCACTTCGGTCATCCTGACCACCGGTTAGCAGAAACCAGCCGCCTTCAGGCCGGCGCAGGAACACCTCGATGCGTATCGGAATCAGTCGTTCACCGGAAAAGCCGGGTCTGAGAATCATTGGACTTGGCCTCACGTCCCTGTTGCTCGCCGGGATGGTGACTCGCGCGCAGGCGCAGGTCACGCCACCGGCCACTCCACCCGCCGCACAGCAGGACACGACCAAGCCGGCGTTTGGCTCGCTCCTGGGCACCGTGTTCGACAGCATGCACAACACGCCGCTCGTCGGAGCCACGGTCTTAGTGCTCGGCACGTCGCGTATCGGCTCCACGAATGAGCGTGGCTTGTTCAATATCGACAGTCTCCGTCCCGGCATGCATCGAGTCCACATTGCGCATGGGTTGCTGGACTCACTCGGCATCACCATGGTGACGGACTCGTTCCAGGTCGCGGGTGGCGAGCGGAAAGTGCTGGAGATGGCCGTCCCATCGAGCGAGTCGCTGGTCGGCTTGTCCTGTTCAGCGGCGACGCGGCGGCTTGGTCCTTCCGCCATCATCGGCAGGCTGCTGGACGCGGACACGGACCAACCCGTGCCGGGCGGTCGTGTGTCATTCGCGTGGTCGGAGCTATCGCTCGCCGCGGGACTGCGGCGTATTCCGAAGGTTCTCGGCGCCACCGCGAATCAGGACGGTGTCTTCAGGATCTGCGGTGTTCCCGGTGAAGTGGAAGGCACACTGCAGGCGGAGAAGGGCGGCATCACGACCGCCGAGGTCAAGGTGACGTTCATCGGCCAGCCGTTGGTGGTCCAGGGACTGCGCATCGGAAACGCCAACACCGTCACCAAGGCGCAGGTCGACAGCACCCAGGGCGTGGCCCCTGGTCGAAACGTTGGTGACCAGCGCTTCTCGGCGGTGAACTACCAGAAGGGCCAGGCGGTGCTGCGGGGCAAAGTGGTCAACGCGAACGGAACCCCGATCGTCAACGCCCGCGTCGAAGTTGAGGGGACGATAAGCCGGACGCTGACCAATGCCGAGGGCGCGTTCTCCCTGACCGAGCTTCCCTCGGGAACGCAATCGGTGGTTGCGCGCCAGATGGGTTTCGCGCCGGTGAGTCAGGCGGTTGAGTTGTCTGCGCGCGAGGCCGCGTCCACCACGATCACGATGAGCAAACCAGTGCAGATGCTCGATCCGGTGGTCGTGACTGCGGAGGCTGACGCTGGTCTCGACAACATCGGTTTCACGCGTCGGAAACGGGCGATGTCGGGGACGTTCATGGACGCCACGGATATCATGGCGCGCGGCCCGAACCAGCTGACCGACGTGTTCCGCACGGTGCCCTCACTGCGCGTCGTGCCGGTCAGTCCCTACGACTACGCGGTGGAGAGCTCGCGCGGAAACATGCTGGGCGGGACCTGCGTGAAATACTGGATCGACAGCGCTCCGTACGAAGCTGTCTTCCCCGGCGACATAGACCGGATGATCCCGCCGCACCAGATCGCCGCGATCGAGGTCTACAATGGGTCCACCGTTCCGATGGAGTTCACGAACGCGAACTCGTCCAACTGCGCGGTCATCGTGATCTGGTCGAAGTTCAAGGCGAGTCAGCCGACGAGACGGAAGCAATAAAGCGAGGAGTGAGAGGCTGAACGCGCTCTTCGCTCATCGTTCTTCGCTCGGCTCCATGTGCACCAGCACGCCGCGAACGTTAGGCAGCTGACTCTTGATGGCGCTCTTGACCTTGCCGCTGACGATGTGCGCGTCGCGAAGGGACATCGACGGATCGGCGTGGACATGGAGGTCGGCAAAGTAGGCCGGGCCGGCGCGGCGCACGATCACCTTCTCTACCGCGCGCACGTCGTCCACCGCTGACGCAATGTCCCGGATCCGGGCCCGGATCTCCGGCTCGGCGCTGCGATCCATCAGGCCGGCGATCGCCGGGCGCAGCAGACGCGTTCCATTCCAGGCGATCACCGCGGCCGCCACGAGCGCCGCCCAATCGTCAGCGGATTCCCAGCCTTCGCCTCCGCCGATCGCCACCGAGATGCCGATGAATGCCGCCAGGGAGGTGATGGCATCGCTGCGATGGTGCCAGGCGTCCGCGCGCACAGCGTCGCTCCCGACTTCGGCGCCCACGGCGTACACCTTCCGAAAGAGCAGCTCCTTCACCAGCACCACCAGCACTAGCACGACGAGCGTGAACGGTGCCGGTGCGTGGTGCGGCGTTACGATTTCCCGGACGGCGGCGATGGCGATCGCGATCGCCGCGCCCAGGAGCATGAGAGACACGGTCGCCGCGGCTAGCGTCTCCGCTTTTCCGTAGCCAAACGGATACTCGGAGTCGGGGTCCCTGGCCGCGATCCGCAGCCCTCCCCAGACGATAGTCGAGGAGACTATGTCAGCCGTGGACTCGATGCCGTCCGCGATCAGTGCGTACGAGTTGCCTGCAACGCCAGCGAGAATCTTGACGATCGCGAGGAAGGCGTTGACCAGCAGGCCGGCTTGTGCGCTGCGAATGCCACGGTTTTGTTCGGCGCGCATCTCATGAATCTGACCGCGCGACTCGCTCCCGACGAGTCAGGGGAAGTGCAAAGCGCAAAGTGCGAGGGGAGGTGGTGCGAAACGAAACCCTCTGCGCTTTGCGCTCTGCCCTTTGCTGTTACGATCCGCCCCCGAGCTTCCACGACAAGCCGACATGCAGCGCGCCTGAGCCTGCGCCCGCGTCGGCATAGAGCGCCATCTTGTCGCTGAGGAAGTACCGCATCCCGATGACGCCGATGAAGTAGATGCCCGAGCTGTACGAACCGGCAAACCCGGAGGCACTCGCGATGCGATAGCCGAGTCCTGCGCCCACGAAGGGATCAAACTTCTTGTTGTCCATCTTGAAGTGGTAGTTCGCGCTGGCGCTGATTGGGATGAACGAAAGGCTGTAGCCGGGCACTGAGTACGAGTACCAGTCCACGCCAACCATGATGCCGAGCAAGCCGTCGTTCATGTCCGGCAGTGCCTTGATGATCTTCTCGTACCGGGCACCGAAGGCGATGCCCGCCCCTCCGAGTCCGCCCAGTCCGAGGACGGCTGCGATGTCACTGTAGCCCATGCTGACTCCACCGGTCGCCTGGGCACGCGACTCGACACTCGACATCGCCAGCAGGGCGAAGGTGGCGAGCGCAATCGAAAGTCTTTTCACCATCCGCATCGGCAGCTCCCTCCGCCGACGTTAGGCCGCGATGCCCACTCAGGGGCGCCACGGGTGACGGCGTCGGCGATGCGACCGTCACGCACTGAAGTCCCTTTCGGGACAGGCAATCCGGGTTCGCTTCTCAGAACCGGCCGGACGCCCACTCCATCCGGCCCGCTACCATCCTGCAGCCCAATGCGCGGTATGTCCAGCTAAACCGTCATCGACTTTTACTGGACCCGTTTGACCAGCGACCCCGCCGGGAGTGTTGTGTTGGCTTCCACGCCGTTGATGAGGGCGACCTGCGCGACCGGGATCGTCGATGGGTACGTCTGGTGGAACTGGGATATCGTCATCGACTGGGGCAACCGCACGAGGTGCACGCGGACTGGCTGAACCGCGAGCGCTGCCGGGTCCGTCAGCCGTCGAAACGATCCGAGGGACTGCGCAAAGGCGCCCCGATACGACCCGTAGGCCTGCTGGGGCGTGTAAGCAAGCAACCGGAACGTGCGCCCCCCGTGCGAAACGAAGGCGATGTTGCCGGCCAGGACACCGTCCTGGGTTTGCGCGGTGAACGCCCCACTCGCTGCCGAGAGGCCGTTGATCGATCCGGAAGAGCCTCCCTGGCTTTGAATACCCTGCTGGTTCAGGAACTCCGACAGCGCCTGGTTCGGCGCCGCGGTGCCGGCCAGGGCCAGAACCACAATCGCATCCTGCTGGGGACTCACACCCACGACTGCGGCCGCCTGGTTCTGTGTCTTCCATCCCGACGGAAAGTCGAGCTGGAACTGCATGTCCGGATGCAGGAACTGGTTCTGCCTGAAGAAACCCTCTCGCGGGTTCTCTCCAAAAATCAGTCCATCGGTACGCTGCAGGAAAGCGTCGCGCTCGACCCGCAGGTTCGCCGGCAGCGAGCTCGCCGCCGCACGATCGAGCGTTTTCTGCACGCGATTGCCTGGATCCGGGTGCGTCGAAAGCCACTCGGGAACGCGCCCTTCGGTGCTGCCGCCACCCAGACGCTGCAACGTCCGGAACATCTCCGCCATTTCGGTTGGGGAGTAACCGGCACCGGTCATGTAGCGGAAGCCCAGGTCGTCCGCCTGCATTTCGTCGTCCCGGCCGAACTTGAGGAAGAGCAGTCCAAGGCCCTGACTCGCCAGATCTCCGAAGCCCGCAAGTCCTGGTTTGACGATGATGGCCGCAATCAAGCCGATCTGCGCGAGCTGCGCTTGCGACATCTGCGCCACTGAATGCTTCGCCGTGATGTGACCGATCTCGTGGCCGAGCACCGAGACCAACTGCGCCTCGGAGTTCATGTGCGTCAGGATGCCGCGAGTGATGAAGATCGGTCCGCCGGGCAGCGCGAACGCGTTGACCGACGGATCGTCGATGACCGTGAAGCTCCAGGGCAGACTCGGTCGCTCGGAGGCTCGAGCCATGGTCATCCCGAGTCCCGACACGTAGCGCTGCAGCGCGTCGTCGGCGACGGGGCTGATGGAGGCGGCAACTTCCTTCGCGGCCTCCTGGCCCATCGAGATCTCCTGCGACTCGGAGATGAGCGACAGCTCGCGCCGGCCGGTGACGGGGTTTGTGGCGCAGGTCGCGAGAACAAGCGCCAGCGCGATGGGCAAGCCAATGCGCCCGGTATTTCGAACGTGCAGCGTGCGTTTCATATCGGTTTCTCGAGGTGCAAGAAGCGGTCTTGGAATCTTCCCAATCATTTCTGTGTGATCTAGGTTCGCGCAGTTCATCTCACATCCCACATCCCACATCCCACATCAATGTCCGTAAAGTCGCGTCTGTCGGTGATGATGTTCCTCCAGTACTTCATCTGGGGAGCATGGTTCGTCACCATGGGGACGTACCTCAGTCAGACGCTTCGGTTCACTGACGGACAGGTCGGGCTCGCTTACGGGGCGACCGCCATAGCCGCGCTCGTCTCCCCGTTCTTCATCGGTATTGTCGCCGATCGGTTCTTCGCCACGGAAAAGCTGCTGGCGATCCTGCATCTCGCCGGCGCGGCCATAATGTGGCTGGTGTCGCAGCAGACGACGTTCGGGGCTTTCTACCCCACGCTGATCCTGTATGCGCTCTGCTATATGCCGACGCTGAGCCTGACGAACTCGATTTCCTTCCACCACGTCAAGGATTCCGCTCGCGATTTCCCGCTCATTCGTGTGCTGGGAACCATCGGGTGGATCGCGGCCGGCACGGTGATCAGCAAGTACCTGCACGCGGAAACACTGGCCACGCCGATGCGCGTTGCCGCCGGCGCGTCGGTGGTACTCGGACTGTTCGCGCTCGCGCTGCCACACACGCCGCCACGCGCAGCTGGCGCACCCTTCAGTGTGCGCGACGCGCTTGGCCTCGACGCCTTGCAGCTCATGTGGCGCCCGGGCTTTGCCATGTTCGTGCTCGGGTCGTTCCTGCTCTGCATTCCGCTGCAATTCTACTACGCCTTCGCCAACCCCTTCCTCAACGAGATCCGCGTTTCCGATCCGGCATTCATCCAGACCTTCGGGCAATGGTCGGAAATCGGCTTCATGTTGCTGCTGCCGTTCGCGCTGAAGCGTTTCGGGATCAAGGTGATCATGCTGGTCGGCATGCTGGCGTGGGCGTTGCGTTACTTCGCATTCAGCGCCGGCGATGCCGGATCGGGGATGTGGCTGATCTATGCCGGCATCCTGCTGCACGGCGTG
>CAZSNV010000003.1:0-45486 GCA_964608035.1 uncultured Gemmatimonadaceae bacterium
GCAGCTCGTGATCTGGGTGTCGGAGATAGGGCGCGGGGTCGCGTTCACGATAGGGTCGGCGCTCGTGAAGGCAGTAGGCTAGCCGCGCCGGTTGATCCCTTCTTTGAGCGCACTCCTGGCGAACGGGATATTTCACGCGTGGCGTGAAACGTCGAGCCTTTTGACTGTGCACGAATTTCGCGCATGGGTCGGTCGCGGCCGCTTTAGAACCGTCGCGGATCATCGCTCGGAACAGCAGCCTCTCGGTCTCAGGAGTCGTTCTAGAAATTAGAAGGAGCCGCGCACCGTAACCCGGACATTGACGCGGAAAGTAATGGCAGCTGTAGCGACGAAACGAGGGTAAGTCCGGAGAAAGGTGAGATGACGGATCTGGTAGAGAAAAAGGCCGAGAACTGGAAACCCGGTGTCGAGAGTTCTGACGACGGTTTTCTATCGCCGTTCGCGCTCGGAAACACGTTGCTTCGGAACCGGTGGCGGATTTTTCGCTGGATGGTGATCGGCGGAGCGGTTTCGGTTCTGCCAGTTCTTTTTAAGAAGACGTCCTACACATCGACCGCGTCATTCGTGCCGGAAGGAGGCCAGGATGTGGGATCATCAGGGCTTGCCGGCATAGCAGGACGATTCGGCATTCAGCTGGGCTCCGTCACACCGGGTCAATCGCCCCAGTTTTACGCTCAGCTGTTAGGATCGCGGGCAATTCTTGCTCCGGTGACGGCGGACACAGTCACGATCACTGAGATCAACGGACGGCCTCGAATCCTACTCGATATTCTCGATGTCAAAGGCTCTTCTCCGCCCAACCGCACGGCGAAGGGTGTAGCGGAACTTGGGCGCCTCATCGGGATGAGCATTTCGGACCGGACGGGGATCATGACGATCTCGGTAACGACTAAGTGGCCGAGCCTTTCGCGCGCGATCACGCAGCGACTTCTCACTCGACTGAATGACTTCAATCTTCATACGCGCCAACGCCAGGCTGGAGAAGAGCGCCGCTTCACGGAAGACCGTCTGACGCAGGCAAAGGTAGCCTTGCGCCAAGCGGAGGACCGGCTTCTCGGTTTCGTACAGCGCAACCGTTCATTCCAAACCTCGTCGGAACTCAGCGTCGAACGCGATCATCTTCAACGGGACGTCCAACTGCAGCAAACGGTTGTGAACGCGCTCGCACAGTCATACGAAGAGGTACGGATGCGCGAGGTGCGGGACACGCCAGTTATTACAGTCATCGAGGAGCCGTCTATGCCGACGGAGCCCAATCCACGTGGCCGCGTCAAGCGCGGTCTGCTAGGAATATTCCTCGGAGGGCTGTTCGGCGTCCTCGTCGTTCTCGTCGGTGACGCATTAGGACGGCGGCGCGCAGAAGGGGATCCAGATGCCGCCGCATTCTTCGACGCCGTCGGCGATGTCAGGAGAAGCGTCAGGCGCCTGGGTCGTGGCCGATTGACCAGCGCAGAGCGCAGCTGATGTCGCGGATTCTGGTGACAGGTGCGGCCGGCTTCATCGGGTTTCACACCGCCCGACTTTTGCTCGACCGCGGCGATGAAGTCATTGGACTCGATAACCTGAACGAGTACTACGACGTCCGCCTGAAGCAGGCTCGGTTGGCGAGACTGGAGGGATCTCCTGGATTCTCTTTCCACAAGATCGACCTGGCGGAGCGATCGGCAATGGAAAGTTTGTTCGCGGAAAATCAACCTGAGATCGTGATTCACCTCGCTGCCCAAGCAGGAGTGCGGTACTCCCTCACCAACCCGCATTCATACACGAACGCAAACGTCACGGGCTTCCTCCACGTACTCGAGGGCTGTCGCCACACGACCGTGCGCCATCTCGTCTATGCTTCGACGAGCAGTGTGTATGGCGCAAACACACACATGCCGTTTGCGGAGGAAGAAAGCGCGAACCATCCGTTGACATTGTATGCCGCGACGAAGAAAGCGAACGAGCTCATGGCGCATGCGTACAGTCATTTATTCCGGATACCGACCACCGGCCTCCGGTTCTTCACGGTCTATGGGCCATGGGGCCGTCCGGATATGGCGCTATTCCTTTTCGCCAAATCGATTCTCGAAGGCAAATCGATTCCTGTCTTCAACGGTGGCAACATGATGCGGGACTTCACCTTCGTCGACGACATCGTCGAAGGTGTGATTCGTGTCGCGGATCGACCACCGACGGGGAATCCGGATTGGAAGAGCGACGATCCGGATCCCGCCACGAGCAGCGCCCCTTGGCGGATTTTCAACATCGGCAACAACAGGCCCACGCAGTTGATGCGGTATATCGAAGTTTTGGAGGAATGTCTCGGCCGAAAGGCCGAGTGCCAGATGCTGCCGATGCAGCCTGGTGACGTGCCGGCGACGTGGGCCGATGTCGACGCGCTCGACAAGGCTGTCGGCTATCGCCCCTCGACCACGATTGAAGTCGGCGTACGACGGTTTGTCGAGTGGTATCGGGACTTCTATCAGAAAGCCGACGTCCAGCGGGCGGTAGGCACGGGCGGATGACGGGGGTTGCGGGCGCCAAGCCACCGCTGTGGCGGATAATCGCTGACCTGTTTCCAGACCGTGAACGGCTGCTGTTGGCGGGCGTCTTCGGCGTTAGCGTTGTTGCCGCGCTGTTCGAAACCTTAGGGGTTGCCTCCATCCTGCCGTTCATGGCATTGGTGCTTGATCCGGGTGCGATTCAAAGATCGGCGACGCTTCAAAAAGTGATGGCGATGGCCGGTATAACCACGCCGGAAGGAGGCCTTCTGCTCGCCGGCGTTGCCACGGTAGTCGTTGTTGCCTTCGGTAATCTCGCCGCGGCCACCGATCTATACGTGCAACAGCGATTCAGGGCGCGCACCGACGTCCGGTTTTCATCCGCGCTTTTCTCAGGCTACATGAGGCAGCCGTACGCATTCCATGTACGCCGCGATGCTCCGTCCCTGTTGAAGGTTCTGAACTCCGATGTCAGTCTGGTCATCAACAGCATTCTCGTGCCGTCCTTAGTCGGTGCGTCGAAGCTGCTCATGGCGACTGGGATCCTGCTCTTGCTCGTGTTGCGGGATCCTGGCGTGGCACTTATTGTGGCGGGCGCCTTGTTGGTCACGTACTGGGCCATCTTTCGACAAACGCGTTCGGCGCAAGTGAAGCTCGCCGTGAACGCGAATCGCGGGTACGAGAAGCGCGCGCGCATCTCCCAGGAGGGCCTGGGCGGGATCAAGGAGCTGCACGTCCTTGGACGTGAGACAGAGTCGATTCGAGGCTTCACGAGCGCAGCAAGAATGGTGGCCCACGCCTGGGCGGTGAGCACGCTCGTCGCCCGAATTCCCGGATTCGTCATCGAGACAGTGGCGTTCGGCGGGATTCTGATTGCGAGTCTCGCGCTCGAGACGAGCAGGGCGGAGAACGCACAGAGCATCATTCCGCTTCTGGCGCTATATGCTTTCGCGGGGTACCGACTGTTACCCGCGTTGCAGCAGGTGTTTGCGTCGGCGGTGAGCGTTCGCTTCAATCTCCCCGCCCTGCGAAGCCTGCACGACGATTTTCTGCGCGTGGGGGTGAGGCGTGCCCGCAAAAATGCGTCGCTAACCGCTGAAAGTCCCCGTGCGCTCCACCTGCGAAAGGTGCTGCGGCTCGAGAACGTTTCCTTCGTGCACGAGGGTGCGGAGACGCCGTCGTTGCAGGATGTGACTCTGGATATTCTCCCCAACCAGAGCATCGGATTGGTCGGCCGAACCGGAGCGGGCAAGACGACGCTTGTGGATGTCATCCTCGGCCTCTTTCAACCCACCGGTGGGACGGTGACGGTCGACGGCGTCCCTCTCATCGGAGATTCTGTTCGCGCGTGGCAGCGCAGCGTGGGCTACGTCCCTCAGAGTGTATTCCTGTCGAACGCGACTGTCGGGGAGAACATCGCGTTCGGCCTTCCGGCCGACGCGATCGACCAAACGGCGGTTCGCCGAGCTGCTCGCCTAGCCCAAGCCGAGGAATTCATCCTGGCGATGCCGAACGGCTACGAGACCGTCGTCGGGGAGCGCGGTGTTCGGCTCTCCGGTGGACAACGCCAGCGTCTCGGCATCGCGAGAGCGCTGTACCATGAGCCGGACGTCCTGGTTTTCGACGAGGCGACAAGCGCGCTGGATGGGCTGACCGAAGACGCGGTCATTGAAGCCATTGGATCGCTCGTTGGTGAGCGCACGGTGATCCTGATCGCGCATCGACTTCGGTCGGTGGAGTTGTGCGATCAGATCGTGATGCTCGATGAGGGGCGGATGGTCGCCATGGGTTCGTACCAACAATTGCTCGGCACGTCCGATATTTTTCGGCGGTTCGTCGGGCGGCACACGCCCGCGGCGCAGGGGTCCGACATTATCGCACGCCAATCATGAATCCTTCGTTTTCGTTCGACGGAAAAAGCGTCCTTATCACGGGTGGAACGGGTTCGTTCGGCCAGAGGTTCGTTCGCACGGTGCTCGCCCGTTGGTCGCCGAAGCGCGTCGCGGTCTTCAGCCGCGATGAGCTCAAGCAGTACGACATGGAAAATGCCGAGCCGTTCCGCAGCCGCCAGGCCGTAATGCGATTCTTTATTGGCGATGTGCGCGACGAGGCGCGTCTACGCAGGGCGATGGAGGGTATCGACGTCGTGATCCACGCGGCGGCGCTCAAGCACGTGACTGCCGCCGAGTACAACCCATTCGAGGCCGTCAAGACGAACATCCTCGGAGCGGAGAACGTCATCAACGGCGCGATGGCCTCCGGCGTCAGGCACGTCGTCGCCCTGAGCACCGACAAGGCGGCGGCACCGATCAATCTCTACGGCGCCACGAAGCTCGCATCGGACAAGCTGTTCGTCGCGGCGAACAATCACAAAGGCGAACGCGACGTGCGGTTTTCGGCCGTGAGATACGGCAACGTGATGGGGAGCCGCGGCTCAGTCATTCCGTTCTTTCTCGAGCGGAAAAAGGTCGGCGTGCTGCCAATCACGGACCCGCGTATGACCCGGTTCAACATTACGCTACAGGAAGGCGTCGATTTCGTTCTTGCCTGCCTTGGCCGGATGTGGGGCGGAGAGCTGTTTGTGCCGCGCATTCCGTCGTACCGAATACTCGATGTGGCTAAAGCCATCGCGCCGGACGCCAGGATGGAGACGGTCGGGATTCGTCCTGGCGAGAAGCTTCATGAGGAAATGATCACCACGACGGACGCAATGCGTACGGTCGAGTTCGACGATTATTTCGTGATCCTGCCGTCCATGCCGCTGTGGGACGTCGATCGCTTCCGGCGCGAGAGCAACTCGCGCGAGGGGAAGTTGCTGGAGTACGGCTTCAGCTACAACAGCGGGACCAACGAGCGTTTTCTCACCGTCGATGAGCTGAAGCACCTGATCGCGACGGAGATTCATGCCTGAGGCATACATTCCCTACGGCCGACACGTCATCGAGGCCGATGACCTGGCCGCGGTCACGGAGGTATTGCGCGGGGATTGGCTGACGACCGGACCCGCCGTAGCGCGATTCGAAGAGGGATTCGCCGAATACGTCGGGGCGCGGCATGCCGTCGCCGTGAGCAATGGGACGGCGGCGCTGCACCTGGCGATGCTGGCAATCGGCATCAAGCCTGGAGATGAGGTGATCGTGCCCGCGCTGACATTCGCCGCCAGCGCCAATTGTGTGAGATACGCCGGCGGCACCGTGGTGTTCGCCGATGTTCGCGACGACACGTTGACCGTCGATCCGGCCCACGTCGCGTCTCTCATCACCTCGCGGACGAAGGCGATCGTCGCCGTCGATTACGCGGGACTTCCGGCGGACCTCGAGCCGTTGCTCGAGCTGTGCCAGGCGCACGGCCTGATACTCGTCGAAGACGCCTGTCACGCGCCGGGAGCGGAGTATCGCGCTCGACTCGTTGGATCGATCGCGCATCTTTCCATCTTCAGCTTCCACCCCGTCAAACACATGACGACGGGTGAAGGTGGCATGGTGACGTCGCAGGACACCGGGCTGGCCGGGCGGGTTCGGCTGCTGCGCAATCATGGCATTACCAGCGATCACCGCCAACGCGAGCTCGAAGACACCTGGCGCTACGACATGGTCGAGCTGGGCTTCAATTACCGGCTTCCAGATCTGCTCTGCGCGCTCGGCCTCTCGCAGCTGCGGAAGCTTCCCAGCTGGCTGGCGAGGCGCCGCGCCCTCGCCGCCCGGTACTGCGCGGAGCTCGGAGACGTTCCCGGAATCCGCGTGCCGTTCGAGCCCGATGATCGCCGCCACGCATGGCACCTGTTTCCGATTCGAGTCGTCGCCGACGACGTCGCCGCGGCTCGGCAGTCGCTGTACTCGACGCTTCGCGCCCAACGGATTGGCGTCAACGTCCATTATCTACCGGTGTACATGCACTCCTACTATCAGCGGCTCGGCTATGCATCCGGATTGTGTCCGGTCGCCGAGGCGGCATACGATGGACTGCTGTCGCTTCCGATGTGGCACGGCATGACCGACGCGCAGTGCGGCACCGTGATCGAGGCCGTGCGGAATAACGCGCCGATAGCGCGAGCAGCGGGCGTTGTCTGAGCCGTGACGAGACCATGACGCCGAAGTTTGTCGCTGAAGTTTCCAGCAACCACGGTCGCGATCTGGGCCGCGCGCTCGCGTTCGTCGATCGAGCCGCCGACATCGGCTGTGACGCGGTCAAGTTTCAGCTGTTCAAGGTGCGCGAGCTTTTCTCGCCCGAGGCGCTCGCGCGACACGCACACCTCAGGGCCCGCGAGGCCTGGGAGCTACCGGTTGAGTTCCTGAAGCCGCTTGCCGAGCGATGCGCCACGCGGAAGATCGAGTTCTCCTGCACGCCGTTCTATCTTGATGCGGTGGCCGAGTTGGAGCCGTTCGTCGCGTTCTACAAGGTCGCATCGTACGAGATGATGTGGGACGATCTTCTCGTGAAATGCGCGCGGACCGGTAGACCGCTCGTCGTGTCGACGGGCATGGCGACGATTGAAGAGATCGGACACGCGGTGGACGTTGCGCGCGGAGCCGGGTGCGACGATCTCACGCTGCTCCACTGCGTGTCGGGGTATCCGGCGCCGGTCGAGGAGTGCAACCTGGCCGCGATCGAGACGCTGCGGAATCGCTTTGGCTGCGAGGTAGGCTGGTCGGATCACAGCGTCCGGCCGGGCGTGATCTATCGTGCGGTCCATCATTGGAACGCGAGCTTCGTCGAGTTTCATCTCGACCTGGACGGCCAGGGTGACGAGTTCAAGACCGGCCACTGCTGGAGACCGGATGCCATGGCGGCGGTCATTAGCGACGTGCGATTGGCCTTTCAAGCCGATGGAACCGGCATCAAGGTTCCAGCGCCGAGTGAACTGTCGGACCGAGTCTGGCGCGCGGATCCGAGCGACGGCCTGCGGCCGATTCGCGCGAAGCGTCTCGAGTTGGGGGCCTGAGCAATGCGCCCTGTTGCGATCATCCAGGCCCGAATGGGATCCACCCGTCTTCCGGGCAAGATCCTGATGCCGCTAGTCGGCCGACCGATGCTTTGGCACATCGTCAATCGGGTACGATCCGCGTCGGCGATTCAGGAAGTCGTAGTCGCGACGTCCACCGAGTCGCGTGACGACGCCGTTCGCGCCTTCTGCACCGAGGAAGCGATCTCCTGCTACAGCGGTAGCGAGCAGGATGTCCTCGATCGTTTCTACCAGGCGGCGGTGCGGCACAAGGCCGATCCGGTTCTGCGGATCACGGCGGATTGTCCGCTGGTGGATCCCGGAGTCATTTCACGCGTGATCGCCGAGTATCAGACCGGCACGTTCGACCACGTCGCGGTCGCGACGGGTGCGGGGGCGCTGTTCGAAGAAGGCGGCCGTTTCCCTGACGGGCTGGATACGGAGTGCTTCAGTTTCGCGGCGCTCACCAGAGCCTGGACGGAAGCGATCGCGCCGCTCGATCGTGAACACGTCACGCCCTACATCTGGCGAGTGCCCGGTCGATTCCGGCTCGGAATGGTTCGGCCCGCCGCAGATTACTCGTCGCTGCGCTGGACCGTGGACAACGCACAGGATTTTGAGCTAGTCCAACGAATCTACGAGGCGTTGTACCGTGAAGGACAGGTATTCGAGATGAACGATATCCTTCAGCTCCTCGAGCGTTATCCGGAGCTCAGGTCCGTCAACCAGTCGTCGATCGGACAAGAGGGATACCGCGAGCTGTGGCACGTAGATGCGGCTCGTGAAACCACCCGTAATGCATCGAAAGGGGACTCGTGAAGGGCGAACAACTCTATCAGCGCGCCCGGCAGCTCATTCCAGGCGGCACACAGCTTCTGTCCAAGCGGCCGGAGATGTTTGCGCCGGATCGGTGGCCTTCGTACTTCAGTCGCGCAAAAGGCGTTCAGGTGTGGGATCTCGATGGCACGACGTCGTACACCGACATGAGTATCATGGGCATCGGCGCCTGCATTCTTGGGTACGCGGACGACGATGTGGACGACGCGGTGATCGGCGCGATTCGAAACGGGGTCGCGTCGTCCCTAAACTGTCCAGAAGAGGTGGAGCTCGCCGAGTTGTTGATCGAGCTGCATCCCTGGGCCGAGATGGTGCGGTATACCAGGAGCGGCGGCGAAGCAATGTCGGTTGCGGTACGCATCGCTCGCGCGTCGACACGTCGCGATCTAGTGCTGTTCAGCGGATATCACGGCTGGACCGACTGGTATCTTGCGGCGAACCTCGGCGAGACCGACGCCCTCGATGGTCATCTCATGCCAGGACTACAACCGGCCGGTGTGCCCCGCGGGTTGCGCGGATCGGCGGTTCCGTTTCCGGTGAACGACATCGCGGCCCTGCGGGATCTTGTGCGCGGTCGGGAGAAGGAAGTCGCGGCGATCGTGATCGAGCCGGCGCGCGGCGAAGAGGCACCAGTAGATTACCTCAAGCAACTTTCTGTATATGCCAAGGAGCTGGGTGCCGTACTGATCTTCGACGAGATCACATCCGCATTTCGAATGAACGCCGGCGGCATTCATCTGCGGTACGGCGTCGATCCCGACATCGCGGTGTTCGCCAAGTCGATGGCAAACGGCTATGCCATGGCGGCCATCATCGGCCGCGAGCGCGTCATGCAAGCCGCGCAGAGCACGTTCATTTCGAGCACAAACTGGACGGAGCGCGTCGGTCCCACCGCCGCGCTGGCGACGATACGGAAGTACCGCGCGAAGAACGTGCAGGATCACATCATCTCGATCGGCAACCAGACCAAGAAAGTGTGGGAGGACGCGTCACGGGCGACGGGCGTGCCGATTCGAGTTTCCGGCCTGCCGACCCTCGCCGCCTTCGCGTTCGATTCAAAGCAGAACCAGGTGATGCAGACGTTCTACGTCGTGGAAATGCTGCGCCACGGCTTCCTCGGCTTCCGTCAGTTCAAGCCGGCCTACGCGCACACGTCGGATCACGTCAAGAAATACGGCGCCGCGGTGAAGGAAGTGTTCGCCGAGCTGGCGAAACGCGATCCGGAAACGCTTCTGTCGAGTCCTGCGGCGCACACCGGCTTCGCGCGACTCACACGCGAATAGCTGCGGGAAGCCCATCATGTCTACGGATCTCGAGCAAGTCGAAGGTTGGAAGACCGAAAGCTGGAAATACTTCGAGCGGAACTATTCTGGCAAGAACCTCCGTGACATAAGTGTCCATCCGTACGTTGAGCGCATGGTGAGCATCTTTCCCCTGAATATCGAACAGGGCAGCGTCTTGGAGATCGGATGTTCGCCGGGTTCCAACCTGCATTGGCTCAATCAGCGCTATAACCTTCGCCGCGTTGCCGGGACCGAGCCATCGCCGCGCGTCACAGCTGCATTGGCAAGTGTCTTTCCGGAGATGGAGTTCCACGACTGGCCCTCTCAGCATCTCCCTGCAAGGAACGGGGAGTTTGATCTCGTTCTGCTGCGAAGCGTGCTCCATTGGGTCGATCGGAACTACATCCTGCAAACACTAGGTGAAGCAATGAGGGTGACTGATCGCTGGTTACTCGTCAGCGACTTCACGCCAACACATCCCTATTCTGGGGAATATCACCACCTTCCCGGCCTTAGGACGTACAAGATTGACTATCGTCCGCTCATCGAGGGATCCGGTTTCATGCGGTGCGTTGCGAGCTTTGACCACAATCAGGGCGACGAATGGAAGGTCTGTCGAACGTCGCTGTATGAGAAACTGGCTCCTAACGCCGCATTCCCACTGCGTCGAGAAGTTGATTTCGGGGCAGCCTCGCTGGAATGATCTACCGCGAGCTGGGGGGCACAAACCTCCGTGTGTCGGCCATTGCGCTCGGAACCGTCGCGCTCGGAACTCCCTACGGGGTCGGCGACGGTGATTCGCGGCAGCCACCGAGAGACCTCGCGATCGGGCTTCTGCAACACGCCGCCGCCAACCGCATCACGCTCTTTGATACCGCGCTCGGCGATGATGACGCATGTGTCATCGCGACAAAAATCACCGTCGCGCGAAACTGGACGGGCACGGAACTTCGTCGAACTCTCGAAGCGGCGCTAGAGACCAGGCGTCGCAACTTGCGTCGCGATGTCATTGACCTGCTGCGACACGGGGTTCTCGGATTTCGCCAGTTCAAGCCGTCCTTTGCGCATACGTCCGGCAACGTCAAGCGATACGCCGGCGCAGTGAGTCAGGTGTTCGGCGAACTAGCGAAGCGGGATCTGGCCTCGCTGCTTTCCAGTCCTCCGGCGCACACCGGCTTCGCGCGACTGACTCGAGAATAGGCTGGCCGGATGATCTATCGACGGTTCGGCAGGACGAATCTGCAGGTTTCTCCCATCGCGCTCGGTACGGTTTCGCTGGGCGTTGACTACGGAATCGAGGCTGCGGGGGAGTTCGGTCGACCGACGCGGGAAGATTCCCACCGCCTGCTGGAGTACGCCGCCGACGCAGGCATCAACGTATTCGACACGGCTCCGGCGTACGGAGTCAGCGAGTCGATCGTTGGGGAGGCGCTGGGACATCGGCGCGAGTGTGTGATCGCGACGAAGGTCAACATTCCCGACGGAACCGGCACCGGACTGTCTGCGGCCGACGTCGAGAAAGCGCTCCGACAGTCGCTGGATCGAAGCCGGGCCGCTCTGCGGCGCGACATTCTCGACATCGTTCAGATTCACACCGCCACGGCTTCGCTGATTCGATCCGGACTTCTGACCAAACCGCTGAAACGCGCGCAGGACGAGGGCATTGTCCGATTCATCGGCGCGTCGGTGTACGGGGAAGAAGCGGGCCTCGCGGCGGTCAGCGCGGGGCTCGACGTCATACAGGTCGCGTACAGCGTCCTCGATCAGCGGCTGGCGGGAACCGTGCTGAGAGCGGCCGAAGACGCGGGCACGGGCGTGATCATCCGATCGGCCTACCTAAAGGGTGTCCTCACTGACAAGGCGCAGTGGCTTCCCGAGTCGATGCACCTATTGCGCGAGGCGGCCACTCGTGTCCGCGATTGCCTGGCGGAAAGCTGGCACGACCTTCCCTCGGTCGCGCTCAGATTCTGTCTGTCAGCTCCCGGGGTTCCGACAGTCCTCGTCGGCGCGCGAACGATTGCCGAGGTCAAGGTCGCGCTGGATGCCGTCGCGCGCGGAACGCTTTCCGACGAATCCTTGGCGGTCGCCGCCGGTCTCGGGCTGAACGACGAGAACCTGTTGAACCCGTCGACATGGCCGCTGGCCTGAGTCGGCCCTCCGTTGTTCTGATACGGTGTGATGGCTCGAGGGAGATCGGACTGGGCCACGTAAGCCGCTGTCTAGCGCTCGCGGCGGAGCTCACCGACCGGCACTCCTGCAATGTGGTTTTCGTCATGCGCCGCGATACGCTGGGCGCCGGAATCGTTCAGCGGGCGGGCCGCGCGGTTGTCGAGCTCGCGGCTAGTGATGACGACGCGAATGCGCTTCTCGAGATCGCACGGCAGCGTGGAGCGCGACGGTTCATCCTGGATGTGCGGCAGGGGATCACGCGAGACGATGTGCTCAGACTTCGCGCTACTCTGCCGGTCGCCGTCATCGACGATCCGGGTGATCGGCGCCTTGGGGCGGATGCGGTATTTTACCCACCCATCCCGCAGGTGAAACGCTGGGCATGGGACGGTTTTTCCGGCCGTCTAAACGTTGGCTGGGAGTGGGTCATTCTCAGGCCGGAATTCGCGAGAGTGCAACGGCGATCCCGCGGCGAACCGCCGACGATTCTGATCACGATGGGCGGCACCGATCCGGCAGGGATGACCCGGAAAGTCCTTCACGCGCTGGAAGGAACCAGGGATCTCCTTCGGGTCGTCGTGCTGGGCGGAGGCTCGGAGGGTGAGTCCGCGGCCGGGCGGCTGCGCGCCGGTGGCCGGGACGTGGAATTCCTCGCGTCGTCGACGAACGTGGCGGAGCTGATGGGGCGTGTCGACCTCGCGGTGGCGTCCTTCGGGGTAACGGCCTACGAATTGGCGGCGGCAGGCGTTCCCTCCATTTACCTCTGCCTGACCGATGATCACGCCGAATCAGCGACCGCACTCGTCGACGCGGGCGCGGGATTAAGCTTGGGAACATATACGGGCGTGTCTGATCGCGCGATTGCCGACGCAGTGGCCGAGCTTCAGGATGAGAATCGTTGGGAAGCCATGGCACGACGCGGACCGGCACTGATCGACGGACGCGGCGCCGCGCGCGTCGCCGATTACATCATGAGCGCCGTGGGGAGGTAGAGTGAGAAGGCAGACCTGGAACGGCCATCACGGAGCCGTGCTCGACGCCAAGAACGACTTCGACGTGATCGAATGCGAAGTGTGCGCGTTTCGGCACATCGTTCCAATTCCCACACCGTCGCAAATGGAGGAGCTGTACAGGGAGGACTATTACTCCGTCGAAAAGCCCCTGTATATCGAGCGGCATCGCGAAGATGTGGAGTGGTGGTACCTTGTTTACGGCGATCGTTACGACGTTTTCGAGGCGAACCTTCCTCCGGGCAAGCACCTCATTCTCGACGTCGGCTCAGGTCCGGGCTTCTTCCTCAAGTGCGGCACCGATCGCGGATGGGACGCGCTCGGGATCGAGCCGTCGCGACAGGCCGCGGAGCATGGACGCAGTCTGGGTCTGACGATCGTGCAGCAGTTTCTGTCGGAACAAAACGTCGACGACTTCGGCCTCTTTGACGTCGTGCACATGCACGAGGTACTCGAACACATCGGCGATCCACGGCAGATGCTCGAACTCGCTCGGCGGCTTCTCAAGCCCGGCGGGATTCTCTGCGTCATCGTGCCCAACGACTACAACCCGTTCATGGAGGTACTGCGAAGCGCTCTCGGTTTCGAGCCGTGGTGGGTGGCGCCGCCGCATCACGTCAACTATTTCGACGTGGACTCGCTTCAAGGGTTGGTGAAGTCCTCGGGGTTCGACCTGATGCACGTGACGGCCACATTTCCCATGGAGCTCTTCCTCCTGATGGGTGACAATTACGTTGGGAACGATGAAGTGGGCCGACGGATGCACGAGCGGCGGAAGCGCCTGGAGATGGCGCTGGCGAAAGGTGGACAATCCAAACTGAAAAACGACATCTATGCGAACTTCGCCGCGCTCGGCGTCGGTCGCGAGGCCGTGGTTTACGCAAGGAGAACCGAAGATGAGTGAGAAGAAAGGCGGGGTTGCGACCGCTAAGTGCACGGGCGTGGACATTCTTCGTCGGCCTGAGGATCCGCTTCTTGGCTATTCAGCGGTGCTCGGCCCGGAGAACGCACCGCTCCGCGATCTATCCGTCGGGCGGCTGCGCCTCGACGAGAAGGTCGGGGGTTATTCCGGCACGACCGAAAACCGCGAGGCGCTGCTTCACATCCTCACCGGCGAATGCACCTTCGAAGCCGAAGGCTCGTGGGGCAAGCGTACGTTCACCAAGCTTGGTGAGCGTCGAGACGTGTTCTCCGGGAATCCGACATCCATCCTGCTTCCGCCAGGAACGAGCTACTCCGTATTGCCGACGTCGCGGACTTTCGACGCGGCGATCGCGAGTCTGGTGCTTGAGGCTGGAAAGGGGTCGGCCCCGACGGTGATCCGTCCGCAGGACGTTCGCGAGCACGCCATCGGAGAGGGGCACTACTCCCGACATGTTCGCGAGGTTATCGGCGGCGAAGGTCCCGCGCTTCGAATGCGCGCGGGCGAGACCATCAACCCGGTTGGATTGTGGTCTTCGTGGCCGCACCACGATTTCGACGCGAATCCCGAGCTAGCGCCAGCGTTCGAGGAAGTCTTCCTCTATTTCACGAAGCCGCGGGACGGCTGGGGAATTCAGCGGCGCGACGGCTTGTACTGCAACTTGCAGAAGGTGGATGACGTCTTCGTCGCGCGAAATGGCGACGCCGCGGTTGTGCCCCTCGGAGAACATCCGCTGGTTTCAGGAGTCGATTCTTCGATCATGTACGTCTGGTTCTACGTAAGCCCGATCGCGAAGACGTATGCGCGCTGGGCCGAGGACATTGGTGGATATGCGTGATGACGCGATACTGATCGTCTGTGGAGGACTGCTTCAGGTTCCGGCGGTGCGGATCGCCCAGGAGCTTGGCCTCAAGGTGATCGTGACTGACGCGAATCCGAATGCGGCGGCGATGTATCTCGCCGACGAAGCCGTGCAGCTCGACATTTACGACATCGAGGGGCACCGCCGGCTCGTGTATGATCTGGCGAAGCGGTATAATCTGCGCGGCGTGTTCGCCGAAGGCGCCGACGTCGAGGTGACAGTAGCTGCGGCGGCTGAACAAGCGGGATTGCCCGGCATTTCCCTCGAAGCGGCGCTGAACACGAAGAACAAGGTGCGCAGCCGCCGGTGTCTGGATGCGGCGGGTTTGCCCAACCCAAAGTGGGCGGAGATCAGCACGCAGGAGGAAGCCCGCAAGGAAGCGGCGCGAATCGGCTATCCACTCATCGTGAAGGCGATTGACAACTCGGCCTCGCGCGGGACCACTCGAGTCCTGCGTCCCGAAGATCTAACGGCGGCCGTCGACATCGCGCGCAGTGCCTCGGGTGTCGGCACCGTGCTGCTCGAGGAATTGTTGGTAGGACCGGAACAAAGCGTCGAGATCCTGTTCGATGCGAACGGCGTCAGTCATCGGCTGAACGTCGTCGATCGCGAATTCGCCTCCGCCGGAGAGGCAGCGATGGAATTGGGGCACGTGAACCCCAGTGCGCTCAGCGACGCGGAAAGGGATCAGCTCTTCGAATTGGCCGAGAGGGCGGCGGAGGCGACGGGAGTGCGGTTGGGCGCCTTCAAGGCCGATACGATGTGGACGAAAGATGGGCCGAGGATTCTCGAGGTCACGGCGAGATTGTCGGGAGGCTTCGACTGTCAGTACACGACGCCGCTCTCGAGCGGCCGCGACTTCATTCGCGCCGCGATCCGGGTGGCCGTTGGCGAACCGTTCGACGGCAAGGATCTCCGCCACAAGTGGCGCCGGTACGCGGCGGCTTGGGTAGCATTCCCGCGACCCGGTTTGGTCCGTCGAATCGGCGACGTCGAGGACGTGAAGGCGATGAAAGGCGTGCGCGAAGTATTTCTCCGCGTCGCAGTGGGTGACGTAATCCGTCCGTACCAGGACTGCGCCGCACGACCCGCATTCGTCATCGCCGTCGGAGATACGCGCGACGAAGCGATCGCGAACGCGAAGGCAGGCGCCGCGGCACTGGCCTTCGACACGACCGAGGTATAGCGACGTGATGGATTTTTCCGGCCAAGTAGTTCTGGTCACCGGTGCGGGCAGCGGAATCGGGCGCGAAACAGCCATTGCGTTCGGCCGGGCCGGTGCTACGGTCATGGTCTCGGCCAGGACACAGGAAAAGATCGACAAGGTCGCTGCCACAATCGCCGATGCCGGCGGGGAAGCGTACGCGATCGCATTCGACGCGACGAGCCCAGAAAGCATTTCCGCGCTGTTCAGCCAGATCGAAAAGAAGTTCGAGCGACTCGACGTGCTCGTGACCTGCGCCGCCGGTAGCCCGTCGTCGGGACCGTCCGAATCGTTGGCGCTTTCGGATTGGGAAAACCTCATCCGGTCCGATCTGACCGGGACTTTCCTGACCTGTCAGGGCGCTGGCCGGTTAATGCTTCGCCAGCGCTACGGCCGAATCGTCAACCTCTCGAGCTTTCACGTTGTCGGGACGTATCCCGAGCGTGCATCCTATGTCGTCGCCAAGGCCGGCGTTGTCGGCATGACTCAGGCGCTCGCGGTGGAGTGGGGTGGGCGTGGTGTCACCGTCAACTCCGTTGCTCCCGGACCGATTCGAACCGAGCGCACGAGCTGGTTCCTCTCGCAGGATCCAGCCAATGAGGCGGGTATGATTGGCCGCACGCCGAGCGGCCGGCTGGGAGAGACGACGGAAGTGGCCGCCCTCATCCAGTTTTTGTGTTCACGAGTAGCCGGTCACATCAACGGTCAGACCGTCGTGATCGATGGAGGGTGGACCAAGAACGCCTGGTGGGGGAAGCACCCCTGGAAGGCCTGAGTTGACCGAGGCGTCGCCGTTTTCGCTGCGGGGCAAGGTGGCGCTCGTAACCGGTGGCGGTGGCCCGATTGGCGCGGCGATCGCTCGAGGCCTGGCGCGAGCCGGGGCCGCAGTCTCGCTCGGGGGCGGCCGTTCCGCGGAAAACCTTGTCGCCGTCAAACGATCGATCACGGATGCTGGAGGTACCGCGTGGTCATTTCCGGCTGATCTCAGCCGACCCGGTGCCTGCGAGGAGATCGTCGAGCGAACCGTGACCGAGGGCGGCGGCGTGGATATTCTCATCACCGCTCACGGCGTGCAGCTGAGAAAACCAGCTCTCGAGATTACCGCCGCTGAGTGGGACAACATCCTGTCGATCAACCTGAAGGCAGTGTTTTTCACCTGCCAGGTGGCCGCGCGAGCCATGCAGCGTGCCGGGCATGGATCGATCATCACTATCGCATCACTGACGTCGGAAATCGGACTGCCGCACCTCGCCGCCTATGGCGCAAGCAAGGGCGGAGTGGCCCAGCTGACGAAAGCGCTGGCCGTTGAATGGGCGCCGCTCGGAATCCGGGTAAATGCCATCGCGCCGGGCCGCATCAGGACGCCGATGACCGAGGATATCTTCAGCAATCCCGAGCAGCGCGAGAGCTTTCTTCGCGTGATTCCTCTACGGCGCGCTGGAATCCCGGAGGACCTAGAAGGGGCAGCCATTTTCCTGGCGTCCGACGCGTCGTCCTATATGACGGGTCAGGTACTATTTTTGGATGGCGGCTGGCTGGCGTCCGGCGGAGCTCCGCTTCGATGACCGACGCGCCGCCCGAGCTTCGCTAGGCTGCCGTCTCGCTGAGGGCGAGGCAGGCTCCGCTCTAATCGATACCCGGACCCCTAAGTGCCGCTGCAGCTCTTCGCGTTCGTCCATCTCAATCTCGCCTTTTCCTCGATCGAGGAAGAGCAGCGACCGATAGTCATCGAGCGGTGCTATTGGCCGCTGTTGCGATTGGCGAAGCGATTCAATGTGCCGCTGGGAATCGAAGCGTCGGGCTACACGCTCGAACGCATCGCCGAGTTGGATCCAGGCTGCCTGGCCGAGCTCCGCCGCTTGGTGACGGACGGTCCCTGCGAGTTCATCGGATCGGGTTACGCGCAGGTCATTGGCCCCCTTCTGCCGGCGGAGGTCAACGTTGCGAATCTCCGATTTGGCATGGAGGTCTACGAACGGCTCCTAGGACATCGACCGCGGCTGGCTCTCGTCAACGAACAAGCGTACGCGACCGGGCTAGTGCCGCTGTACCTGGAGAGCGGCCACCATGCAGTGATCATGGAGTGGAACAATCCGGCACGGTCGCATCCGGAGTGGGATCCGGTGTGGCGCTACTACCCGCAGCGCGCCTGCGGTCCAACCGCCGAAACGATTCCGGTGATCTGGAACGAGTCGGTCGCGTTTCAGAAATTCCAACGATACGCGCACGGTGACATGGAGCTGCCCGAGTATCTGGCGTACGTGCGCAGCCATGCGGCGCAGGAAGACCGGGCGTTTCCGGTGTACGGCAACGACGTCGAAGTATTCGACTTTCGGCCCGGACGTTTCATGACCGAAGCGCCGCTGCACTTCGATGGCGAGTGGAAGCGCATCAACAACTTGTTCGCGGCGCTCATCGCCGAACCCGGAATGCGCTTCGCCAAGCCAAGCGAAGTGCTTGATCTGTTGCAGCATCCAAACGCCGGCCACGATCTGCATCTCGAGAGCGCGGCGCATCCGGTTCCCGTGAAAAAGCAGGGGAAATACAACCTCCTTCGATGGGCGGTCACGGGACGAGACGACGTCGGCATCAACACCCGATGCTGGCGCTTGTATGAATCGCTGCGCGCCAACTCGCGCGCGATGGAGGACGACTGGCGAGAGCTGTGCTACCTGTGGAGCAGCGACTTCCGGACTCACATCACGGAGGGCCGCTGGAAGGCATATCAGGAGCGGCTCGGCCGTCGCGTTCCCGATCAGTCGACGATGGTCGAGCCGGACCCGCGAAGGCCGCGAACGGCTGGCTCCTCCGGATCCACGCGAGTCCTCGAAGATGGCCACCGTTTGGTCATCAGCGTTGATGGGGTCGAAGTGACGCTCAACCGTCGACGCGGCCTAGCCATCGAGTCATTTCGCTTCCCTGACGTGGCTCCGCAGGCGCTCTGCGGTACGGTGCCACATGGGACGTTCGATCACATTCGATTCAGTCCGGACTGGTACACCGGCAACCTGGTGTTCGAAGCGCCGGCTCAGCACAAGGTCACGGACCTCGAGCCGGCCGTCGACGTGACCTGGGCCGACGACGGCGCAGGTGGCGTGATCGTCCGCGGCGTCGTGAGCACGGCGCTTGGTCCCGTGAAGAAGGAGCTCGTGATCGGCGGCGAGCGTGGCGGAGTCGAGCTTTCCTTCGACCTCGATTGGCCGACGAAGCCGGTGGGTTCGCTGCGCCTCGGCTTCGTGACGTTGTTACCCGGTGCGTTCGACGACGCGACGCTATTCTATCGAACGCACAATGGCGGGCGAGACGCCGAGACATTCCCATTGGCCGGCAAGATCGTGGAGCACGGCGCGCCAGTGTCAGCGTTGGTGTCGGCGAGCCACGCATTGGGCGTGACCAACGGAATTCTCGAAATCGGCGATCGCGACAAAGTCGTGACGATTGAGGTCGACAAGACCGCATCCGCGCTCGTCGGGATGATCTCGCACCATCCGCTCGGCCGACAGGTTTTCTGTCAATCGATGTTTTCCGCCGAGGAAATCGATGACACGCGGCGCCTTGATCCGAGTGAGAAGCAGCGGGCACTGGTGGCTCGCATGCGGATCAGCGCGCGTCGATTGTCTTGAGGGCGCCAGTTTCGCCTACTCGAGACCACGGGCGGAGTAACGTCCGCCGGCCGGTAGCTGCTTGGCTCCGCCGCGTGCGAGCGTATCTTTCGGGATGAACGCGCCTCTTCCGCTGGGGTCGATCGCCGATGAACGCGCTGCCCGGCTGCGCAGCAGGGCCACCGAGGGCGCCGGGTCAACGCAGGTATTCGAAGATGCTCTCGCGGAGTTTGGCGACAAGCGTCTCGCGGCTACGGCGAGGAGCGCGTTCGCCTTCGCCAGCCGGATCGAATACGATCACGCAGGTTTGAGCTCGGCAGCCTATCTCGCGCACCCGGTGCACGTGGCCGCGCTGGTGGTCAAGTTGGACCCGAGAGCCGACGCGGACACCGTCGTGCTGGCTCTTCTCCACAACGTCTTCGAGGTGTCGCGGGTGGAGCCGGCGGAAATCACCGCGCGCTTCGGCGAGCACATGGCCAGCGCCATTCGCGCGTTGACCGTCGATCGAACCGCCACCACCCACGAGTACAAGGTCGGATACTACAGGAACCTCGGGGCACAACCTCGCCTCGTCAGGGTCGTGAAGGTTCTGGACAAACTCGACAACCTCTTCATTCTCGGGCTCAACCCCGATGCGAAGGTCCGAGCCGAATACCTGAGCGATATCGAAGAGTTCATCGTTCCGATGGTCGAGGAGACCCTACCGCACATCGCGGAGTACGTCGAGTCGCTCATCGCGGATTCGCGCGCCGTCGGATTCATCGACGGCACACACCATTGACCGCTGGAATAGAGACGAGACAAATGGATCTTCAGTTGAAGGGTAAAGTCGCGGTGGTGTCGGGCGCGAGCAAAGGCATGGGAAAGGCCATTTCACTGGCGCTGGCGGCTGAGGGGTGCCGTGTGTGCATGGTGGCGCGAACGGAGGCCGCGCTCGAGGAGGCCGCATCCGAGTTGCGCTCGAGAACCAGCGCCGAAGCGTTCACCGTCGCGGGGGATGTCTCGGACCCTTCAGTCATTGCCGACGTAATGCAGCAGGCCACGAAGCGGTGGGGCGGTGCCGACATCGTCGTGAACAACGCGGGCGGACCGCCTCCGGGATCTTTTCTCGATCACGACGAAGCGGCGTGGGCGGCGGCCCTCAACCAGAATTTCATGAGCGTCGTTCGCTTCTCTCGGGCCGCGGCGCCGGTCATGAAGCAAAGAAACTGGGGTCGCATCATCAATATCACGTCGACGATCGCCAAGGAGCCGTCGGCGCTGATGGTGCTCTCGGCGAGCTCTCGCGCGGCGGTGTCTGCTTTCTCGAAGGCGATCTCGATCGAGCTGGCGCCATTCAACATCACCGTCAACACCGTATGCCCCGGCGGTGTGCAGACAGGACGCATGGAAAACCTCATGAAGCTAGCGGCCGAACGGGAGCACATCCCGATCGACCAGGTGATGCAGCGAAGCGTCGCATCGATTCCACTCGGCCGCTTCGCTAGCCCGGAGGAGATCGCGGACATCGTTCTTTTCCTCGCTTCCGCGAAAGCGAGCTATCTCACCGGCGTATCGCTGATGGCGGACGCGGGGCTGACGAAGAGTGTCTTCTAGATGCCGGAGTTGTTCCAGGCCGACATCTTCTCAAATCCAGAACCGGTTTTCAGCACGGTACGTGGACAGGCGCAAGAGGTCGTGCGCTCCGCGGGGCGCGCACTGTTTCCTGGGAGGCTGTCCGAGCTCCGTTCCATCGAGCAGTTCGGCGGTAACGAGATCAACTCGAACAACTTCAAGGTTCGGACGGATCGCGAGACGTTTCTCCTGAAACGGCTACCGGCGGGCGCCGATCCGGCCACGCCGGCGCGACAAC
This sequence comes from uncultured Gemmatimonadaceae bacterium, assembly GCA_964608035.1. Classification (GTDB taxonomy): domain Bacteria; phylum Gemmatimonadota; class Gemmatimonadetes; order Gemmatimonadales; family Gemmatimonadaceae; genus JABWBJ01. The sequence continues at coordinate 21,167 of CAZSNV010000003.1, forward strand.
TCGCGCTGATGCAGTGGCTTGCCGACATGGGCGTGGCGGTCGCGCGCACCGTGCCGAGCGCATCGGGCGACTTGATCATGTCACACGGTGGCTCGAACTGGTGTTTGCTCACCTTCGTCGAGGGAAACTTTCTGTCTGGTGACGAAGCGGGGGTGCTGTCCACGGCGGCCGGGCTGGGTACGCTTCAACGAACGCTCGACGCGACTCCCGAATCGCTGATGCCGCCGAAAAAGTGGGAATATGCGACCGACTCTGACGCGGCCGTCTTTCAAACGGTTTGCGACCACGACCATGAGCTAACCGCGATATTCGAGGCGAAGACGGGCGACGCTTTGCATGCGGCGTGGGACCGGGTCGTTCGAGTCGCCTCAGAGCTCGAAGGCCGGCGGACCGAGATCCTTGACGCTCAGGTCAGCGCGTGTCACTGCGACCTTCATCCGCACAACATTCTGGTGCACCACGGGCTGCTGCGGGCGTTCATCGATTTCGAGTCGTTCGCGATGATGCCGATCGACGCAGCGATCGGATACGGAATATTCAAGCTCGTCAGACAACACGCGGTTCACGATCGGCTGACCGAGCGGGACGGCGGAAGAATCCACGCCGTCGCTCGCCGATTCGTCAACCTCGTCGGCGGGCACGATGAGGGCAGGCAGCGGGACATGGCAATGCTTCGGCTGATGGCATTGGCCGAGCTGTTCCGGCGAGTGATCGTGATCTTCCGACTCAACGCGATCGATGGGAACCGTGCGTGGAACCACGTGCTCCCGATGCACCTCGCCGGCCTCGCCGAAATCGACGTCATCTTCGACCGGTAACCCCCTTTAGTAAGTATGCGGGCCATGTCGCGAGAATGCTGAGCAATTACAAGGTCTACGGACTCAAACCGCTCTTCGTCAGCCTCTTCAAGGTGGATGATTGGGATGCGCTCAAACCGGTGGACGTACTTTTCGTCGATCACGACGGTCATCGCTCCTACCGATTCCAAGACAGGCATTATGCGCCGTTGATCGACTCGCTGCAGGAGTCCTATCGCGCCAAGGGACGCAGCTGCCTCACGATCGCGGAGCCTTTCAGTCAGCTCACCGGCGACCGGGCGTTTGGACAGGTGGTGGACTTCAACGGCAGCTTCGCGCGCGCAGCGATACGGCGAGTGATCGCGAACCGAGTCGCGGGACAGGAGCGACTGCGCGGGACGCGATACATCCGCGACGTCTGGTTGAAGATCCTCACCCGAACGCGCCCGACGGAAGTCGTCGCCATCCAGCCGAGTCAGGCGCTCTGTAGCGCCTGTAGGGCGCTAGGAATCGCAGTATCTGATCTGCAGCATGGGGTGATCAACGACTCCCATCCATGGTATGGCAAGTCCTTCAGATCCGACTATGACATTGATGGACTCCCAACTGCATTTCTTTGCTGGGATCTAGCGTCCGCGCGCGCCCTCGAATCATGGGCACCCCAGAAAGGTATCGCCGTTCGAGTGGTCGGGAATCCATGGACCCGGCGGTTCATGGCTCGAGATCCATCGGACACGCTTGTGCGCGAAGCGATGGCCGAGCATGCGTGGCTTCGCCAACTGACTTCGCAGAACCGCATCCTAGTGACCCTCGGGTGGGGGTCGCGCGAAATGGTCATTGAGGGCATGCCACACTATCTTTCGTTTCCAACGCCGCTGCTGAGAATCATTCGTGAAACGGCGGGAAAGGCGATCTGGTTTATTCGGCCGCACCCGGTGCAGTTGCGCGGCAACGAAGGACCGGACCTTCTGGCCTTTCTGCGCGAGAATCTGGGGCAGACTCCGAATGTCTATTGGACGGAAGTGTCGTCCACTCCGTTGCCCGTTTTGCTCCAGTCGACGGATCTCCACCTAACTATGGGTAGCACGGTGACGGCGGAGGCGGCAGAGTTCGGGATTCCGACCGGGTTGATCGTTCCGGATCCTCGTCCGGCGGACTACCTGGAGCACTATTTTGTGGTTGAACGCGAGGCCGGAATTGCCGAATTTGTACCAAGTACGGAGGAGCAAATCCGAGGCTACATCCAGCGCAAGCTGCCTATGATCACCGAGATAATCTGATGCGTGCAGCGTTCCCATCCGAGCCGAATCTCTCGGAAAAGCGGCGCACGTCATTGGCCACGCTCGAGTAGGGCGGAATTCTGATCATCCCCGGCTACTACGGTGCCGCGCAATGTGCAGTATTGCGCGCGAAGGTCGATTCGATCATCGAAGGCGGCCGAGACGCCGCGTGGGTCGACGACCAGAAGAGCGATCACCGAGTCAACGCGGCGGAACGTTTATCACCCGAAGCGAGCGCGGCGATGCCCGTCCCCAGTGCAGCAAGCTAGGTCCGGTGGTCCGGCGCTGGAGCAATCACGCGACCAGCGCCTTCTCGCGCTCATTTTGTGCCTCGCGGCGATTCCGCGACTGGCCCTGTGGACGATGTCGTGGAATCATCCGGGGCGCGCGTTCTGGCCGGATACAACGACGTACCTCGACGTAGCCTTGCACCTGCTGCACACTGGTGTGTACCCGGTCGACACAGCACTGCGCACGCCGGTCTTTCCGACCTTCATCGCGCTGGTCTACTGGATCGCCGGGGAGCGACCGTGGGCGTTCATACTCGCGCAGGTCGTGATCAGCATTCTGACGGTGGCCTTGACCTGGTCGTTGGGCCGCCGGCTCGTGTCGCGACAGGCCGCGCTCACCGCCGCCTTCCTGATGGCGCTCAGCCTGGACTCGATCACGCTTTCGTTTCAGATGGTGAGCGAGACGACGTTCACTTTTCTGCTGGTGCTGACGCTGTGGTGCTGGGTGCGGTTCAGAGACTCGCAGCGGCCGCTCTTGCTCGTGCTGTCCGCTCTTCTGATGGGGCTGGCGATTCTCTGCCGCCCCATCGCCGTGTTCTTTCCCGCTCTTCTTGCCGTCACACTGCTCATCCCACCACGTCGACATATGGCTGCCGTCGCTCGGCAGATCCTCGCCTTTGCCGCAGTTGCCCTCCTGGTGGTGAGCCCATGGATTTGGCACAACGCCCGCGGTATCGGAATGCGAACCCTCTCGACCATTTCCGCGGTAAACCTCCTCTTTTACTACGCGGCAGTGGTCGAAGCCGATGTGCGCGGCGTGCCCGACGAACAAGTTCGATCCGAGCTCAATAGGCGAGTCGAGAACAAGCTACGCGAGCTCGGTCAGACGAATACGGAGGCGAACCGCACACGGGTTTATACCGCTCTGGCGCTTCCAATCGTCAAGGCGCATCCGGTCCGATTCGTGGCGCTCAATCTCAAGGCAGATCTGCGTGGACTCTTGCCGGATGTTGCGACGCCGGGCGAGATCGTCGGTGTGACCACCGGAAACAAGGGCACGCTGGCCGTGCTGAAGCGAGAGGGCGTCCGCGCGGCCACCGCGCACTTTTTCCGAGGGCAGACCTGGTTTATTTGCGTGATCCTGCCATTCGTGGCGCTGCTGATGCTGACCTACGTCGCCGCGATCGGGGGCGTCGCGACGCTGGCCCGAGCGCGCGACTGGTACGCGTTGGCGATACTTCTTTTCCCCATCGCATACTATCTGGTGCTGCCGGGCGCTGCATCTTCGGCGCGATTCAAGATGCCGACGCTTCCGTATCTCAGCCTCCTGGCAGGGGTTGGCCTGCACGCGGCGTGGTCAGCCCGTTTGGCGCGCGGAAACCCGGTTGGGCCCTCGCCGGTGCCCCATTCCGCTGCCCCCCTGGAGCGCACAGGGTGAACGCGAGCTTGACCATGTCCGCCGCAGAGGCACCGCGATTCCGAACGACGACCAAGCCCGTTGCATCCCTTTGGTTCTGCGTCGGCATCGTTGGCACGATGCTCAACGTGGTTGCCTACCAGTCGTGGCAGCCTCTTTTCGTCGCGCTGGTGTTGTATGGAGCCGCGTACACGCTGCTCCGGCTCACTCCGCTTGGGGGGACTGAAGAGCTCCGGACATTCAACGCATGCTTCGCGACCGCCTGGTGCATGGCCGGCGTCGCCGCGCTCTACATGCATTTCGCGCTCGATCCGGACCAGCTGAATGACGCCGAAGATTTCTATGTTCTCGCGTCCGATCCTTATGCATCGGCCCTCCGCCTCAGTGGTTTGCAGGTGCTCTCGAGCGGGGCCGGCGTCGTCATGCTGTGGCGGACCGTCTACGATTTCTTTTCGTCATTCGGCCTGGAGCGCGGGCGCTACATCGGAATCACTGTCAACTCGCTCGCGGTCGCGCTGAACGCCGTCGTCGCAGTCAAGATCACCCGTGAGCTGTTTGGGAATGACAGTCGGCGGTTAAAGCGGCTTACCGTCATCGTGGCGACCTGCGGCATCTACGGCCTGTTCGCGTCGATCCATCTCCGCGACGCGGTGGTTCTGCTCTGTGTCACAACCCTGACCTATGCCTGGGTGAGATATCTCCGCCGGTCCGGTCTCGGAAGCTTTCTTCTCGTGAGCGTCGCGACAGTTCTGGCGTCCGCCGCGTTTCCCTTGCTTCGGGTCGAGTTCTTTTTTGTTCCGATCGCGATGACGCTGGCGGGAGTGGTCGCCATTCTGCTCTTCGATCCCGCGCGGAATGGCAGGCGCGGCTTCATCGCCTGCCTTGTGGGCATCGGGGTCATCGTCCTGGCGAACCTCCTGGTTCAATACCAGGATGCGATCCGATTCTTGCTGACGACGGCGCCAAAGAACTATGCGGCGGGCTCCGCAGCCGAAAGCGGAGCCGGCTCGCTGGGATACGCCCTGATCGTGTCAGCGCCGTTTCCGCTTAACGTCGTTCTTAAATCCGTCAACCTATTTGTATCCCCGATTCCGGTCTGGACCGGTTTTCAACTCGAGTCTGCGTACTCTCTGTTCAAGTCACTTTCCGCGATCTACTTCTATGCCTTGGTGCCGCTGATCATCGTGGCGATGTCGCGCATTTTCAGCGACAAGAACCGCCGCACTCCTGCCATAATGTTTCTCGTGTTCCTCGCGATCGGGTTCACGGTCGCCGTCGCCGCTACATCGAACGAGAACCGACACCTCGGCGCGTTTCTCGTTTCGTTTCAGGTGCTCGCCCTCATTCCCGATCTCCAGGTGCGAGCGGACCTGAACGCATACCGCGGCTGGACAGGACTGTTCATCGCAGCGATCATTGCGGTGCACGTGGCGTGGGCCGTGCTGAAATTCGTCGGATGAAGGTCTTGGTCTTCGTTACACAGTTCTATCGAGTTGGCGGCGCGGAAGGACTCCAGATCGAGCTCGCACAGCGTCTCAACGCTCGGCAGATCCGCGCAGACGTTTTGAGCCTGTATCGCGAGGACTTGCATGGAGTACCTGAAGCGACGCACGCCATGAAGAAGAGAGGGGTTGAGCAGATCAAGTTTCTTGGGCTCGTTCCGCACCCATCTCCGGGAAGCCTCCTTCTGGCGGCATGGCGACTCCGCCGCATTGTGATTCAGGAAGGATACGACGTTGTTGAGACGTCCAGTCCGACTCCGACGGTCCTCGCGATTGTGGCGCTGCAAGGAACGAACGTGCGCCACATCGCGGGAATCCATCAGGTGTTCCGGACAGATCGCGACAGGAATCTGAGCATCCGCGTGTTGCGGCGGCTGGCGAGGCTCGATCGGCGCGCGCGGTACTACGCCGTTTCTCGCGCCGCTGCAGAGGGGTGGGTCACGTTCACCCGCGTCGCCGCCAGCCGCGTTCGGGTTGTGTACAATGGCGTTCCGGATGAATTCTTTGTCCGGTCCCTCGATCGCGCGCGGATACGTGAGGAACTCGGCATTCCGACCGGGGCCAGAATGGCACTGTACGTGGGTAGGCTCGCCCAATTCAAGGGCATCACCACGATACTCGAAGCCTTGCTACCAATCCTCGACGCGCGAAATCTCGTACTCGTCTATGCCGGAGACCTGGACAAACACCTTCCCGGCAGCGCGGAGGAGGTGAAACGACTTCAGGCGGAGGTTGATCGCGCGGGCCTCAATGATCGAGTTCGCTGGGTGGGGTATCGGGCCGACGTGGATAAGATTCTTAGAGCGGCGGACGTGCTCGTCCATCCGACGACCATCGAATCGTTTGGACTGGTGCTGGCGGAGGCTCTGGCGGCCGGAGTACCCGTTGTGGCGAGCAATAGCGAAGGCATTCCGGAGGTCCTTGAGGGCACCGACTCTATCATGGTGCGACCGGGCGATGCCGAGGCGCTCCGTGAAGCGGTCGAGGCCACTCTTTGCCGGTCACCCGACGAACAGTTGCGTGCCGAGCGACTTGGCGTCGCGCGCGCCGAGGCGTTTCGTGCCGAACGGCGAATCGACGACATGCTCAGGCTCTTCGAGGAGGCTTAGGTGGCGTCGAATGAGCCGAGATGAATGAGCCGGCCCCCAGGATGTTCGTTCGTGAACTGGCCGCGACCATAATTCGGTACAGCGGAATCCCGTTTCTGATCCGCAACGTCGCGGGGCGCTCGCGAGTCAGCATCGTTGTCTATCACGATCCGGCGCCCGAGGTACTCGATCGTCATTTGGCGTACCTCACCTCGCGCTATCAGGTGATCACGCTTGACCTGCTCGCGGAGGCGTTGCACTCGAAAGACTGGGAGCGCATCCCTGCACGCGCCCTGGTCGTGACGGTTGATGATGGCCACAAGGGCAACAGCCGGCTCAGCGGTGTTTTCGCTAAGCACGGGGTTGTGCCTACCGTCTACCTTTGTTCGCAGATCGTGGCCACGCGGCGGGGTTTTTGGTTTCACCACTGCGAAGTAGCGTTGGCGCAACGGCTCAAGAGCCTACCCCAAGCCGAACGGCTTCAGCAGCTCATGGAGCATTCTGGGTTCGCGCAAACAAAGGAATACCCGGAGTCGACCGCCCTCACCTCGGTCGACCTCGAGTCAATGAAGTCGCACGTCGACTTTGGCGCCCACACGAGATTCCACCCGATCCTGACGATGTGTACGGATGCAGACTGCGAGATAGAGATCCGGGGATCGCGGGAAGACCTGGAAGCGCGTTTCGGACGGCCGTGCAGGCATTTCAGCTATCCCAACGGCGACTATACCGAGCGAGAAGTCGAAATGGCTCGTCGCGCCGGGTTTCGCTCGGCCCGAACGACGGACGTCGGATGGAACGGCCCGCACACCGATCCGTACAGACTGCGCTTGACAGGCGTCACCGACGACGCTTCGATCAACCTGTTGGTGGTGCAGCTCAGCGGCATCATTGCGTACGTGAGAAGCGTTTTGGCGGGGAATTGTACCGGCGCAACGCGCAAGAACACGTAACCTCGGCTCGACTGAATCTCTTCGCGACGGAGCGCAGCAGCCATGTGGGGAGTGGTTGGAGGTTCCCGCCGTGGCTACGCTGACCTGGCCAGCCCTGATTAATGTGCCCTCACCGCGGCAGCGGCTCAGCTGCACGTGAGCTACGGCAGGCGCGGCGGCTCTTGCACCGCTATACGACGCGCGGGCGCCGCGGGATGCGTCATGGGAATGTCAGCCGGCGATCGAATCGTGCCCGGCCGGCGGCGGAGCGGCGGTGCTGCGAGTGATTCGAACGCAGTACAGCGGGCCGCCGAGCGGACCGGGCCAGCGCTTCGGCCCAACCTTGGCGGCTGAGTATCTGTGGACGGAGCACGGGCACCTCCTTCCGGTGCCCACGTTGCGGCGGTGGATGGTCGCGGCGGGCCTCTGGAGTAGCGTGCGCAGCCCGCGCTCCGTGCATGTGCGCCGGCCGCGCCGAGCGGCGTTCTGCGAGCTGATGCAGCTAGGTGGGCAGCTTCCACGACCTGTTCGAGGGGCGTGGGCCGCGGCCATATTTGATGTCGCTTGTCGAGGATGCGATCCGTACGATGCTCGCTCGCTTCGGCGAGCAAGAGCCCGCCAGGGCGGCGGCCAATCTGCTGTGGGCGTGGCCTCACGCAGTATGGCTTCCCCTGCAGGCGGTCTACATCGATGCGCAGACGGTCTATATTCTCTCAATGTCTTCGACCTGCGAACCTTCCGAGTTCTGGCAGTGGTGACCAACGCGCGCAACATACCCCAATGGGGTGTGCGAGAAGCCTCTGTCGCCGACATCCCGGCGATGAATGCATTGTTCGCGGAGGTCTTCCGTATGGAACGTCCGTTGGCGCACGACCAATGGAAATACGGCGAGAACCCGTTCGGTCCGCCCCTGGTGGTCGTGGCAGAAGACGGCAATCGGGTTGTTGGACAATACGCACTCTGGCCCACTCCGCTACGATTGGGCGCAACGGTCTACCTTGGTGCGCAGTCACTCGACACAATGACCCATCCCGATTATCAGGGACAGGGGATGTTCACCAGGCTCGCTAGTGCCTGCTACGAGGCGGCGGCCAAGCGCGATGTCGTCGCGGTCTATGGTTTCCCGAATGTGGCCTCGTACCCCGGCTTTATCAAGCGGCTGAATTTCCATCATGCATTGGACATCCGCGGCTGGACGCGGCTGCTTGCTCCGGCAAAGCATCCTCGTATACCACGAGCGGTCGCGCCGCTGGTATCACTTGTGGCCCGGATGCTCCCGGCGCCCCGTGATGCTGCCCTGCGAATAGAATCAGCGTGGCCCACTCAGGTGGCAATCGAAGCTCTCCTCCAGCAATGGCGCGCGGGAAAGGGGCTCTGTCGGGTGGAGCGCTCCGCCGAGTGGTGGCAGTATCGGTGCGGCGTAAACTCTGGTCGCAGTTACCAGTGCGTTGCCGCGTGGCGCGATTCCACTCTTGCGGGGCTGGCGATCTGGGGGTCAGACCCGCTCTCGAACTACCCACGAGGACTCCTCGCTGAACTCGTGTTCGACGATCAGGCGACGGGACGCGGGTTGGTCAGTGCCGCGATTCAGGCGGCACGAGCCAAAGGATGTGCGGTCCTTAACACCGCGACTAATGATCCCGCCGTGATCGCTGTATTGCGTTCTTGCGGCTTCTTTGGCTTGCGGCCAGTCCCGTTCATCATCCGTCAGTTGTCCTCTCAAACGTTGGGCGCCAACGTGCACGACCCCAAGGCGTGGCGCATCCTCGGCGCCGATCTGGACACACTCTAGCTACGCCATAGCCGTAGGCCGGATCCGGGATACTCCGGCGTGCCCATGAAGCTCTGCGCCATGGTATCCTTCACTTGCAGCCGGGTCGCGTCCGAGGTCTCGGCGCCCGCTGACCGCCGCCCAACAATCGGCGCTTTCTGAGCCGGCTCACATGCTCGTGGCGCGCAATCGACCCCACGCATCATCGTCGATCGTAGCGCCGGCCTTCTGAAAGGCCGATTACCGATCCGCTTTTCCTGAGGAATCGAACCATCTGCGGTTTTTGCGGCGTACTGCACACTGGTGAAGACGCGGCGAGCTTGGCTCGAACGGTCCGAGCAATGACCGACGCGCTTCGGCACCGCGGGCCGGACGGGTGCGGGGCGTTTGCTGAAGACGGCATCGCGCTCGGCCATCGCCGCCTAAGCATCATCGATCTGTCCGTAACAGGCGCACAGCCGATGACGCATCGGACGACGACCGTCTCGTACAACGGAGAGATGTACAATTTCCAGGAGCTGCGCGAGCATCTCGCAGGGACCGGACGCAAGTTCCGCGGCCGCTCGGATACTGAGGTACTGCTCCAAGCCTATGACATGTGGGGCGTCAATGGGCTCAAGCGCATGGAAGGGATCTTCGCGTTCGCGCTGTGGGACGCGACGCGCCAGCGTCTTGTGCTTATGCGCGACCGGCTTGGGGTGAAACCGCTCTTCTATGCCTGGTCGACCGGCCGACTCGTCTTCGGATCGGAGATCACATCGATCATGGCCGCCGGCGGAATCGATTCCGCTATCGACGACCAGGCTCTCTCGGAATATCTGTGGTATGGCAACGCGTTCGAGGACCGAACCATATATCGCGGAGTCCGATCGCTGCCGCCGGGTCACTGGATGATCGTCGAGGATGGGCGCGTTCGAACGGAAGCCTGGTGGCGAATTGAAGAGTGGTTGACACCAGCGAACCCCCCCGCGACTGAGTTGGAAGCGGTGGGCAAGGTGCGCGACGCGATCGACGCCGCCGTTCGCCGCCAGCTCGTCAGCGACGTTCCAGTCGGAATTTTCCTCAGCGGTGGGCTCGACTCGTCTACCATCGCCTATTCGGCGGTTCAAGACGCTGGGCAGACTCTGAGCAGCTTTTCCGCCGGCTTCGATTTCGAGGGCGGCATCAACGAGCTACCCAAGGCTCGACGCGTCGCTGACGTGCTCGGCCTGGACCACCACGAGATCCGAGTCACGGCGAACGATCTTGGCGACGTTCTACTCGCGCTGGCGCGCGCGCATGGCGAGCCCTTCGCCGATGCGGCCAACATCCCGCTCTACCTGATGTCGCGTGAGCTGATCGGAAAGATTAGCGTGGTGCTCCAGGGCGACGGAGGCGACGAGATGTTCGCGGGGTATCGACGGTCTTTGATGTTGCGGAATGCGACCCAGTGGAAGGCTTGGCCGGGATGGATCAGCTCTGCGCTGCGGGCGCTACCAGGACCCACTGGCCGCCGGGTCGCGCGAATGGCTGACGCGATGAGAGCCGACTCCGCGATGCGCATGGCGTTGTTGTTGACCGTCGAAACGATCGCCGATCCGCCGACGTCCTTTCTCCTGCCGGAAGCACGGGAACGGCTCCGCCGGGATACGGATCCATTCCTTTCGTTCAAACGGTGCGACGAACGATTCAAGGCATACGAGCCGGTGCAGCGGATGCTTCTCACTGATCTCATGCTTCAGCTTCCATCGCAGTTTTTGGCGAAAGTGGATCGTGCCACCATGGCCAACGGAATTGAGGCGCGGGTTCCCTTACTCGACGAGCGCGTCGGAGAGCTTGCCGTCGGTCTGCCTTCCAGCTGGAAGGTTCAGCGAGGCAGGGGAAAGCAGGTCTTGCGAGAAGCGATGCGTGGTCGGCTCCCCGATGACGTGCTTGATGGACCCAAGACTGGGTTTGGTGAACCCTATCAACACTGGTTGCGGGCCGGTCTGCACGATTTCGCGCGCGACGTCATTCTCGACGAAAGCATGTGCGCGCGCTTCGGCCTCGACCGATCACGGCTCGAAGGAGCTTTGGCTGCGCATCGATCCGGAACCCGCGACCATGGCTTCGCGCTGTGGAAGTACCTGCAGTTTGGGCTTTGGGCGCAGGTGTCATCGTGATCAAGACGCGACCGCGACTGCTCTTCGTTGGCGCCTTTCCGCCGCCTCACCGCCAGATCTTCGGTGGGCACGTAACAGCATGCCGCACGCTGCTCGAGTCATCCTTTCCTTTGCATTTCGATCTCGATCTGATCGACAGCACCCAGATAAGCAATCCGCCCCCCGGTCTGCCTACACGTCTCTTCATCGCTGCACGTCGCTTTGGTCAATTCCTGTGGCGGTTCGAGCGCCGGCACCCGGATGTCGTCCTCCTCTTCCTCGCGATTGGCGCAAGCGTCGTCGAGAAATGCGCGATGGCCTGGTACGCACGCATGCGAGGTGTTCCAGCGGTGTTGTTTCCGCGCGGCGGCAGTCTGCGGGACAGCGCCGACCGCTCGCCGGCCTACCGCCGCTTTTTGCAGATCGCGTTTCGTGGGGGCAAGATGGTGTTCTGTCAGAGCCCTCAACTTCAGGCATTTGCAATCGAGGTCCTCGGGTTCACCGCCGACCAGGCTCCGGTGATCATGAATTGGACTGCAACAACCGAGCTTCTCGCGGTTGGGCGCCGCCGGCACGTTCGCACTGAAGGGCCCATCCGAATCCTGTTCGTCGGGTGGCTCGAATTGCAGAAGGGGGTCCTGGAACTGCTAGAGGCCCTCCGCGGGCTCGACACGGAACGGCAGTATTCGATCGACTTTGTAGGCGATGGCGCGCTTGCCCGCGAAGCGGCGACGCTCGTGCGCGATTGGGGCCTTTCGGAGCGCGTTCAGTTCCGCGGTTGGCTCACAAGGCCGCAAGTTCGCGAAGCGTTGACTGACGCGGACATCTTCGTTCTCCCATCGTGGGAGGAGGGAATGCCGAACGCGATGATCGAGGCTTTCGCCGCGAAGCTTGCCGTGGTCGTTACCAACGTGGGTGGCGTTCCTGATGTTGCGGTCGACGGCATCAATGCCCTGCTAATACGCCCCCGCAATGTCCACGAGCTGCGCAATGCGATCGCTCGACTTATTGAAAACGACAGCCTTCGAATAGAGTTGGCCAACGCGGGGTTTGCGACCGCCGAGCGCAAGTTCGGCATCGATGCCGCAGTCGCAAAACTCGTCAGCGGCCTCGAAGCAGCCATAGGTAACCGCCATCCTACCTTGTCCGCCGCGAGTTAATCAAGACCTCATGACGAAAATGATTGCTGCGCGTAATGAGAACTTTGAAGGAGCAGGTTCGTGATGAGCACCCTAAAGGAACAAGTTCACGATTTCTGGAATGATGCGGCGTGCGGCGAAGAACTGTACCTTGGCAGTACCGATCGCGCGGGATACGACCACCAAGCCGAGCGGCGGTATGCGTTGGAACCCTTCATCATTGATCTTGCGAAGTTTTCAGAAACGCGGGGAAGGCGCGTCCTGGAGATCGGAGTCGGTCTCGGCTCTGACCACCAACGATTCGCCCAGGCCGGCGCTGATCTTTTCGGGATTGACCTCACCGAGCGAGCGGTAGAGCACACATCGAATCGACTCGGTTTGTTTGGCCTCAGGTCCCGTCTCGCGGTTGGCGATGCCGAGCGTCTCGATTTTGCCGACGGATTTTTCGACCTAGTGTACTCGTGGGGCGTGCTCCATCACTCGCCCGATACACCGAAGGCGGTTCGGGAAGTCTTTCGCGTGCTCAAGCCAGGTGGAGCTGCCCGCGTGATGATCTATCACAAGTGGTCGCTAGTCGGCTTGATGCTCTGGGCTCGATATGCCGGCCTCAGGCTGCGCCCATGGACCAGCCTTGCCGAGATCTACTCCCGTTACCTGGAGAGCCCGGGGACGAAAGCATATACGGTCGCTGGCGCGCGCGAACTTTTCCGCGATTTCGCCAACGTACGCATCACCACGCGTCTTGGTCACGGTGACCTCCTGGAGTCGGAAGCCGGGCAGCGTCATAGGGGGCCGTTGTTGTCGATCGCCCGAGCGATCTGGCCGCGCCCCCTCCTTCGGAAGTTCTTTCCGTCACTCGGGTTGTTCATGCTGATCGAAGCCCGCAAGTAACCCATGTGCGGCATCGTCGGATTCCAGGGTGAATTCTCGCCGGACCTCCTCGCCAGGATGACCGATGCCATCGCGCATCGGGGACCGGATGGCGAAGGCGACGTAATTCGCGACTGCGATGGTCAACCGGCGACGGGTCTCGGACATCGCCGACTGGCGATCATCGATCTATCCGACGCGGGACTGCAACCGATGGTGCTCACGTGCGGAGAGCTCGAGCGCGACGGATTGACCCTGGTCTTCAACGGGGAGATCTACAACTACCGGGAGCTGCGCGCGGAGCTGGTCGCTCGCGGCCATCGGTTCACTTCGGCATCCGACTCCGAAGTGCTGTTGCACCTCTACGAGGCCGAGGGGTTCTCTATGCTCGGCCGCCTAAACGGCATCTTCGCGTTTGCCATCCACGACGCACGCGAGAGAGGACGTCCGGAGGGCGTGGATCGCGGCGCGTTGTTCATCGCTCGCGACCCGCTGGGAGTCAAGCCGTTTTACTTCGTGGACTCACCGCGCGGTTTCTTGTTTGGCTCCGAACTCAAAGCACTTCTGATCGAGCCGAGCGTGGAACGAACCATCGACGCGGCGGCGCTGCATCAGACGCTCGCCTACCTCTGGACTCCAGCGCCGCGCACGATTCTGCGCGCCGTGCGAAAGCTGGAGCCCGGATCGGCGATGATCGTTAGCCGCGGGCGAATTCGGAGGCGATGGTCGTACTACACGCCACCGTACATCGGCGAGGTGTCGGGGGCGCCGGAAGCGAACCTCGCGAAAGAACTGGCCGAACGACTCTACACGGCGGTCGAGCGGCAACTGGTGTCCGACGTGCCCGTCGGGGCGTTTTTGTCGGGCGGACTCGATTCGAGCTCGATCGTGGCCATGATGAGGCGTGCTCGACCGAATGAGCCGATCACTGCCTTCACGATCGGCTTCGAGGACGACGAGGATACCGACGGAAATCCGCAGGACCTTCCGTTCGCCAGGAAGGTGGCGGCGCATCTCGACGTCTCGCTTCACGAGATTACCCTTCCTTCCTCCGCCATTCATCGGTTGCAGGAGATGATTCGTCTGTTGGACGAGCCGCAAGCAGATCCGGCGCCAATCAACGCACTCATGATCGCCGAAGCGTCGCGCGCGATGGGCATTCCAGTACTGCTGTCCGGCGCGGGCGGCGACGACATCTTCGGCGGGTACCGCCGGCACTGGGCGCTCCAGTTCGAGCGAAACTGGACGTGGATGCCGGCCGTCGTTCGAGAACGAATCCAGGATGCCGCGCAGTGGGCGGCGAGCGGCAATGGGCGCGGACAATCCATTCCGGCCGTGCGGCGACTTGCGAAAATGTTCGCCTATGCGGGCGAGGTGGCCGATCGCCGTCTCGTCTCGTACTTCCTCTGGAGCACCGACCAGCTTCGGCGAGGCTTGTACACGCCGGAGTTTGCCCGCGAAACCGCGCTGATGGATGTAGCCGAACCGCTCTTGCGAAGCCTTCAGCGCATCCCGAAAGAGCATGATCCTCTCCAGCGAATGCTCTTCCTGGAAACGGTTCATTTTCTGGCCGATCACAACCTGAACTACACGGACCGGGCCGGCATGGCGGTTGGCGTGGAAGTGCGGGTCCCGCTTCTCGATCTCGATCTGGTGCAATTCGCGGCGACTGTCCCTCCGTCGATGAAGCAGGCGGGGCGGATTGGCAAGCCATTGTTCAAGAAGGCGATGGAGCCGTACCTGCCCCAGGACGTGATCTATCGGCCAAAAACGGGGTTTGGTGCCCCGTTGCGCCGCTGGCTCCGTACCGAGTTGCGAGATCTCGTGGGCGATACCTTATCGCCTGTGGCAATCCGCCGCCGAGGGTTCTTCGAGGCGGCCGCGGTTGCGAGACTAATCGACCAGGATCGCCGGGGCAGAGTCGACGGGAGCTATACTATCTTCGCCCTCCTAAGTTTCGAGCTCTGGTGCCGCTCGTTTCTCGACGTTGCGCCGCACGCGTACGCTTCTTCGACTTCTTTATGAACAGCTTGAAATCCCGAGACGGCGTTTAACAAATGCGCCAGATTCTGCAGAGTCTTCGCACCGGCGCTACGAACGTGGCCAATGTCCCGGCGCCGTCGGTCCAGAAGAGACAGGTGATGATCCGCACCAGCCGCACTCTCGTGTCGGCGGGAACGGAGCGCATGCTCGTGGAATTCGGCCAGGCCGGCTGGATCGACAAGGCACGGCAGCAGCCGGACAAGGTCCGTGCGGTGCTGACCAAGATGAGCACCGACGGCGTGGTTCCCACGATGCAGGCGGTGTTCAACAAGCTTGATCAGCCGCTGCCTCTCGGCTATTGCAACGTCGGGGTCGCGCTTGAAACGGGTGCGGGTGTCTCGGGCATCGTGGTTGGCGATCGCGTCGCGTCAAACGGCCGGCATGCCGAGGTGGTGAGCGTGCCGATGAATCTTTGCGCGAAGATTCCCGACGGCGTTTCCGACGACGAGGCGGCGTTCACCGTAGTTGGAGCAATAGGCCTTCAGGGCGTGCGACTCGCGCACCCGACGATTGGGGAATATGTGGTCGTGACAGGCCTCGGGCTGATTGGCCTGATCACGGTGCAGCTGCTCCGCGCACAAGGGTGCCATGTGCTCGGGATTGACCCTGATTCGGAGAAACTCGCGCTGGCGCGAGCATTCGGAGCCCACGTCGTCGACCTTTCCGCTGGCGAGGACCCCGTCGCGACCGCGCTCGCGTTCTCCCGCGGCCGAGGAGTGGACGCCGTGATCATCACGGCGTCCACGGCGAGCAGCGAGCCAGTCCATCAAGCCGCGTTGATGAGTAGAAAGCGCGGCCGGATCGTACTCATCGGCGTGACCGGTCTCGAACTATCGCGTGCCGACTTCTATGAGAAGGAGCTGACGTTCCAGGTTTCGTGCTCTTACGGGCCAGGCCGATACGATCCGACCTACGAAGAGCAGGGCGTCGATTATCCGCTGGGGCTCGTGCGGTGGACCGAGCAGCGCAACTTCGAAGCCGTGCTCGACATGATGTCCGACCGGCGCCTCGACGTGAGGCCACTGATCTCGCACAGGTTTTCTATCACCGAAGCGGCTCGCGCCTATCAGGTGGTGACCGGCTCGTCGCCGTCGTTGGGAATCCTGCTAGAGTATCCGACACCCGCAGAACGTCCTGAAGCCACGTTGCGCGAGCGGACTGTGGAGGTGAAGGCGCCCGAGACAACTGGGAGCAATCGCGCCACCGTAGGCTTCATCGGCGCGGGCAACTATGCGACGGCAGTGCTGATTCCCGCGTTCAAGGCGACTGGCGCGCGCCTGCGCTCGGTGGCATCGAACGGCGGCGTCAGCGGACTCCATGCCGCCAAGAAATTCGGATTTGAGCTGACCACGACCGATACCCCGTCGCTACTCGCGGATCCGGCGATCAACGCGGTCGCGATCGCCACTCGGCACGACAACCACGCGCGACTGGTGTGCGACGCGCTGCGCGCCGGCAAGCACGTTTTCGTCGAGAAGCCGCTGGCGATCAACCTGAATGAGCTGGAAATGATCGAGCAGGCGCTGAGTGAGAAGGGCGCTGGGTCATCGCGTATTCTGATGGTCGGGTTCAATCGCCGCTTCGCGCCGCAAGTCCAGAAGATTCGCGAGCTGCTGGCGGGAGTGCGCGAGCCAAAGGCCTTCGTGATGACGGTGAATGCCGGCGCGCTGCCTCCCAGCCATTGGGCGCTCGATTCGGATGTCGGTGGTGGCAGGATCAACGGCGAAGGCTGCCATTTCATCGACCTGCTTCGCTTCCTTGCTGGTGCGCCGATCGCCAATTTCAGCGTCGTGTCGATGGCCGGCGCGGTCGGCGAGGATAAGGCGATCATCACGCTGCGGTTCAGGGATGGTTCGATCGGAACGATTCAGTATCTTGCCAACGGTCACCGATCGTTCCCAAAGGAGCGGCTGGAGGTGTTCGCCAGTGGACGAATTCTCCAGTTGGACAATTTTCGCAAACTGACCGGATTCGGCTGGCCGGCGTTTCGGCGCATGAACCTATGGCGCCAGGACAAGGGGCAGCGCGCTTGCGCCGCGGCGTTCGTCGCCGCGATCGATGGGAACGGGCCGTCGCCAGTTCCGCTCGATGAGCTTCTCGAAGTGACTCGCGTCACGATTCAAGTGGCCGCGGCGGCGGCCAACGGTTGGGCGTGACCGCGCAAACGCCACCAAAACAGGCTGGGCGCGGAGGTCGCCCGTCCCTGCTCTGGATCAATCAGTTCGCGGTGCTTCCGAGCGATGGGGGCGGGACGCGGCACTTCGACCTCGGGCGCGAGCTGGTGCGTCGCGGGTGGAATGTCACGATCGTGGCCTCCGACTATCACCCTCAGCGCCGAGCCTATACACGCCGAGCCGACGGAAACAACCGTGACCTGATCGAAGAGTCCGTCGATAGCGTACGCTTCCGCTGGCTCTGGGCGGCCACCTACAAGGGGAACGATTGGCGTCGTGCGACCAACTGGTTGTCCTTTCACCGGTCCGTCCGCGCGATGCCACCGTTGACGGCGTCACCAGACGTCATCATCGGCTCGTCGCCACAGCTTTTCGCCGCGACGGCCGCGCGTGCGGTGGCGCGCCGCCTCCACGTGCCGTTTGTGCTCGAGGTCCGTGACCTCTGGCCGGAAAGCCTCGTGGCCGCGGGCGGGCGAAAGGGCATCGCGTATTTCGCGCTCGCGCGCGTCGCATCGGGACTCTATCGCGACGCGTACCGCATCATCGTTCTGGCTCTCGGAACGGCGCGCTACCTGGTCGAAAAAGGAGTCGATCGGGCTCGCATCATCCACGTGCCGAATGGCGTCGACGTCAATCTAGTGCGGCCCGGTTCGTTGGAGCCAGCATCGTCGGGTGTTGCGGGCACGACGACCACTCTCATTTACGCAGGCGCCCACGGCCCGGCGAACGGACTCGACGTCGTGCTCGATGCCGCGGCGATTCTCTCGGCGTCGAGAATACCAGTGCATTTTGTCCTGATCGGCGACGGACCGGAGAAGGCGAATCTCGTCGCGGCGGCATCCGAGCGGGGACTGACCAACATCGAGTTCAGAAGTCCGGTGCCAAAGAGCGAGCTTGCGAAGATGCTGGTGAGTGCAGACGCGGGCCTCATGCTATTGCGCGATGCCGAACTTTTTTCGTTCGCGGTGAGTCCAAACAAGCTTTTTGATTATCTGTCCGCCGGCATTCCGGTGGTCTGCAACGTTCCGGGCGAAGTCGCGGAACGGCTAGCGGCGAGTGCGGGCGGCGTGCAAGCGAGCGATTCAAGCGCCGCGGCGCTGGTCGACGCGATTCGTCGACTTCGGGCGTTGACACCGACGGAGCGGCACCGATTGGGTTACGACGGTCGGCAGTGGGTCGAGCAGCACCATAGCCGCGAGGTTCTCGGAGCCCGCCTCGATAGCGTGCTCCGCGCCATCATCGCCGAAGCGTAATGAGCACGCTTGGCGAAATCGCGAGGCTTGGACGTGCCGTATGGGGGACGTACGGTGCTCGCGGATTGCGGCGGCGGGCCGTGCACGAGCTGCGTCGCGCCGTCGGCGGCTATCAGCGCAAACCCGGCGGTGCTATGGACCGCGCGGCACCGCCACCCGCAGACAGCATCTACCTGCCTCGCGGATCATTCGATCGACTGCCGGCGGACATCAAGACGCGCATACGCGAACGCGGCCAACGCGTGATCGCAGGCTCGTACGAGGCGTTCGGCCACGAGTGGCGCACGTTTCCGGCGACAGCGAAGGACTGGAGGAGCTCGGTCGGTGGATCGTACCGCTTTCCGTCGGGGCCGTGGTGGACCGTTCCCCACCTCCCGGCGCAGGCCGATATAAAGGAGGTGTGGGAGCCTGCCCGGTTCGGATGGGTTTACGACCTAATTCGCGCTCGCCAACTTTCGGGCGACCCCGCGATCGTGGAGACATTCCATCGACGGCTCGACGAGTGGATGCAGTCGGCCCGGCCGTTCGACGGAGTTCACTGGTCATGCGGCCAAGAGGCGGCGATTCGCGCCATCGCGCTTCTGCACGGTGAAGCCTCGCTGATGCCAGCAGGGAATCGCGAGGATGCGGCCATCAGACTCACGCGCGCACTGGTCTGGTCGGGAGAGCGCATACAAAATGGGATCGCGTACGGACTCTCGCAGCGGAACAATCACGGTATCTCGGAGTCAGCCGCTCTCGTGCACCTCGGCCTGCGCCTGCGGGGCCACCATCCTCGGTCGGCCTCGTGGGTGACGAGCGGACACCGCCTGCTCGATGAGCAGATCCAGGATCAATTTCTCGATGACGGTTGGTACTCGCAGCATTCCTTCAACTACATGCGAGTGGCCCTCGAACAGGCACTCCTGGCTCAGCGCGCGTTGCAGCGAGCGGGTCAGAGTCTCGCCGAGCCTTCCATCGCGCGGCTCGAAGCGGCGTTCGATCTGATCGCGACGCTCATCGACGCGGAAACCGGGGAGGTTCCCAACTTCGGCGCGAACGACGGTTCCCGCGTTCTCCCGCTTTCGTCCGCGAGGTATCGAGACTTTCGACCGCTGCTCACACTCGCCGCTCTGGTTCTCCACCGTTCGATGCCGGCAGACATTCCCGCGGATTCGGAAGTCCTCGCCTGGGTCGGCGATGAGTTGCCAGCCCTCGGCTCACCGCGCATCGATGGAGTGTACCGCGGCCCGAACGCCGGGTGGGTAGTGGTTCGTCACCAGGGAGTCGTCGCGTTTCTTCGAGCTGGGGAATTTCGCCACCGACCGTCCCATCTCGATCTCCTTCATCTGAACCTGAGCGTTGATGGCAGGGAGCTGATCGTCGATCCCGGAACATTCGCCTATAATGGAGCGCGGCCCTGGAAAAATGGGCTCGCGGTCGCGAGGGTCCATAACGGCCCGGTACTAGACGACGAAGAGCCTGCCGCCAAGGGACCCCGATTTCTCTGGCGAGACTGGCCAACGAGCCGGGTCATCGAGGCGGAGACACGACCCGACGGCGTGCGGGTGGTCGCCGAAGTGCCGGGCCGAGTCAGGCGAGAAGTGCTGATCCGTCGAGGCGAGCTGCTCGTGACGGATACTGTGCTCGACCCGAGAGTGCGGTCCGTTCGGGTGACTTGGCTACTCCATCCGGATGTGGCCGATGCCAACATCGTGCGTGCCGAGGGAGCGTGCGACGTGCGTCCGCGCAGCGATGCGATCGATGCGTGGTTCTCCCCATCGTATCTCCAGCGCGTTCCAACCCGCGCGATTCGTGTGCGTCGCGAACGGATAGTGGGAAAACCTCTGCAGATTCGCACGTCGATCGTCTCCCCCGTTGCGAGCGCCGAAGGGTTCGCGTGAAACGCGCGTTCGATTTCATCGTGGCGTTGTTCGGCCTCGCGGTGCTCTCGCCGGTGATGCTCGTGATCGCCCTGCTCCTGCGTACGTCCGTGGGGTCGCCGGTGCTCTTTCGTCAGCAGCGACCCGGGCTTCGCGGCGTTCCTTTTCGACTGGTGAAGTTCCGGACGATGCGCGATCTTGTTGGCGCTCACGGTCAACCGCTCCCCGACGTTGAGCGGCTTACGCGGCTTGGCCGGTTTCTCCGCGCCACGAGTCTCGACGAGCTGCCCGAGCTCTGGAACGTCTTGCGCGGGGAGATGAGTCTGGTTGGACCCCGACCACTATTGATGGAGTATCTTCCCCTCTACACACCCAAGCAGGCACGACGTCACGAAGTGCGGCCCGGTATCACCGGGTGGGTTCAGGTCTCCGGGAGAAACGCCATTAGATGGGATGACAAGTTTGCGCTCGATGTCTGGTATGTCGACCATCACAGCTTCTGGCTGGACCTCCGGATCCTCGCAATGACTATCGTTCGAGTCGTTCGGTGCGAGGGGATTTCCCAAGAGGGCCACGCGACGGTTCAACCCTTCCGAGGCTCGGGCGGGACGTGACGTCAATCCCCTTGGTCATTGTGGGGGCATCGGGCCATGGGCGGGAGGTCGCTGCGGCGGCTCGCGATGCGGCCGCGGCTGATCCGACCTGGGGTCTCGTTCGCGGATTCCTGGACGACGCTCCCGAGCTGCTCGGAAAGACAATTGGTGCGCTCCAGGTGCTCGGCGCGACCCATGATGCTTTACGCCAGCGATCGCGGGCATTGCTCGGTATCGGCTATCCTGAAACCAAGGCACGGGTGATCTGCCGCCTCTTAAGCGAAGTCGTCGATTGGCCTACGCTGATTCACCCTCGCGCGTCGATCGGCGATCGCGTGTCGATCGACCGCGGCTGCTTCATCCAAGCTGGATGCGTCCTGACGTGCGACATCCAAATCTCGGAGTTTGTCACCATCAACTGCGGCGCCACCATTAACCATGACGTCCATATCGCCCGACTAGCCACTCTTTCTCCCGGCGCGAACATCGCCGGGAACGTGTCGATTGGAGAGGGTGTCTTCGTCGGAATCGGGGCATCGGTCAAACAAGGCATCACACTTGGCGAATGGAGCATCATTGGAGCGGGGGCTGCCGTGATCGCGGACGTTCCCCCGAACGCCGTCATGGGAGGCGTTCCCGCGCGCATCATCCAGACCCGAAAACCAGGTTGGCACCTTGAGTAATGCGCGACGAGAGGCGGCGGGTGCGCCGCCGCGGGTTTTTCTTTCTCCGCCTCATATCGGTGTCCGCGAGGAGCAGCTCGTTCACGAGGCGTTCACCAGCAACTGGATCGCGCCGCTCGGGCCGCATGTCGATGCGTTCGAGTCGGAGTTCGCGCGCGTCGTTGGCTCACCCCACGCGGTCGCTTTGAGCTCCGGGACCGCGGCAATCCACTTGTCTTTGATGCTTGCCGGCGTCGGTGCGGGTGACGAAGTACTCGTGAGCTCGCTGACGTTTTCTGCAACCGTCAATCCCATCCTTTACGTCGGCGCTCGGCCAGTCTTCATCGACAGCGAAGAGCGGTCTTGGAACCTCGATCCGGAGTTGGTCGAGGACACACTGCGCCGCAAGGCGGCAGCGGGGACGCTGCCGAAGGCCTTGATCGTCGTGCATCTCTACGGGCAGACCGCGGATCTCGAGCCACTGATTCAATCGTGCGCGCGGTACGGCGTCACGCTGATCGAGGATGCTGCAGAGGCCCTTGGCGCGCGGTATCACGATCGCCATCCAGGCATTTTCGGCCGGACCGGGATCTTCTCGTTCAACGGGAACAAGATCATCACAACTTCGTGCGGGGGTATGCTCGTTACAGACGACGGTGCTCTGGCGCAGCACGCGCGGAAGCTGGCAACGCAGGCCCGCGATCCGGCGCCGCATTACCAACATTCGGAGATCGGCTACAACTACCGCATGTCAAACGTGTTGGCGGCGATCGGGCGTGGGCAGCTGATGGTTCTCGAAGACCGCGTCGCGGCAAGGCGCAACAACTTCGACGCCTACAAGACGACCCTTAGTGGAATTCCGGGACTGACGTTCCAACCGGAGGCGAATTGGGGTCGTCACACACGCTGGCTGACCTGCGTGCTTGTCGACCCGAGGCAGTTCGGGGCCGACCACGAGGCAATCCGCTTGGCGCTCGAGAAGAACAACATCGAATCTCGACCCCTGTGGAAGCCAATGCATCTGCAGCCAATCTTCGCGGGGTTCGAGACGATCGGTGGGTCGGTTTCCGAGGGCTTATTTGAGCGCGGTCTCTGTCTTCCATCGGGTTCGAGCCTCGCCGACGGCGATCGTCAGCGAGTTGTGGACGTGGTGAAGAGCGTCCACGAATCCACTCGAAAGCGACTTTGAACACCGCTCGCTGTCCAAAGAAAGTGTTGCTCCATGTCGTTGGTGCTCGCCCCAACTTCATAAAGATCGCCCCCCTTCTCCGAGTCGCGGATGGTGAGGTGGGCTGGGACAACATCCTCGTCCACACCGGCCAGCATTACGACGAGGGGATGTCGTCCGCGTTCTTTCGGGATCTCGGCATTCGCGCTCCAGACGAGTCCCTCGGCGTTGGTTCCGGATCGCACGCGAATCAGACCGCGCGAGTGATGGTCGAGATGGAGCGCGTCATTCTTGAGCGCACGCCGGCTCTCGTCGTCGTCGTTGGAGACGTGAACTCGACGCTCGCCGCGGCGCTTGCCGCGGCGAAGCTTCAGGTGAAGGTCGCCCACGTCGAGGCAGGGTTGCGGAGTCGCGACCGTTCAATGCCAGAGGAGTTGAATCGGCTGCTCACCGATCAGCTGGCCGATTTCTGCCTGACCCCGAGCCGCGATGGCGACGCGAATCTCCTTCGGGAAGGAATTCCGGCCGAGCGTATCTTTTTCGTCGGCAACATCATGATCGATTCGCTTCTCGTCGCGATCGAGCGGGCTAGGAACTTGTCACTCGCGACCGATCTCGGCCTCGCGCGCGGGCAATACGTGCTGGCGACCTTTCACCGGCCGTCGAATGTAGATGACCGCGCGCGGCTCGAGGAGATTCTCGGGGCTCTGCGTGTGATTTCGAAAAGCCATCGGGTCGTTTTTCCAATGCATCCGCGGACCAAGGAGCGCATCTCGGCGTTCGGACTGCAAACCGGGTCGATTCGCGTAATGGAGCCGGTCGGGTACGTGGAAAGCCTTCACCTGCAAGATGGCGCCGCCTTGGTCATAACGGATTCCGGTGGGCTTCAGGAAGAAACCACCGTTCTCGGCGTACCCTGCCTCACCCTTAGGGACAGCACTGAACGGCCGATTACGGTCACGGAAGGGACCAATGAGCTTATTCCGGTCAGAACCACACAGCGAATCCTCGAGGCGTTCGAGAGAGGGATAGCGAAGTCGCGCTCGCCTCGGCGACCAGAGGGCTGGGATGGGCGAACTGCCGAGCGAATCGTGCAGGTATTCAAGGACTCGATCGGCTAAGGCGATTTGCTGGCTGTGCCTGTTTCGGGGAAACGGCTATGTGGCTGCGTTTAGGTGACCTCGAAGGGGAGTAGGCGGTCCGCCACGGCTTGCTCGGCTCGGATGTGCACCTTACCATCCGACCTACTCGCCGAATGCATGTCGTCACCCGTCGCCCGAGGAGAGACCTTTCTCGCCAATGAAGGTCCGCCGGTCTCCACGCCCTACGCGGTTGCCGAGCGGGCCATTCCGGCGATCGTGTTGGCGAGTGGCACCCGCCAGTGCGGCGGAGTCCGCCCCATCGCTCTCCACGTCACGC
>CAZSNV010000004.1:0-44945 GCA_964608035.1 uncultured Gemmatimonadaceae bacterium
CTCGCTGCTACGGCAACTTCTCCGGCCACCACTGCCCCTGTTATCGGGATTCGAGACTTTGCCTGCCGAACCGTGCCAGTCAGGATCGCCGTCAGTTCCTGCCCGCGCGCCGGTTGACTACCGGCCAGAATCGCGAAGCCAGTGACGAGACACGTTGGACGTAACCGCATGGGACACCTCCGTGACCGGACCTCATGCCGCGTGGGAGCCGCGCAGACCAATCAGGACAAGCGGATATGAAGGTCGAAGCGCGCCAATCACCTTCGTTACGGCGTCGTACGCGGGCATCGTCGAATGCGCCGCTTCGATCGACTTCGGATCGATCGCCAGGACCATCACGGCGGCCGCGAGGATTCCTTCGGCTGCCGCGATCTGGAACCTGATAAGGTCTCGTTCAAAGTTGGGGCGAAACTCGATTTCAAAAAACACGCGGCGATTGGAGCGTTCATGAACCAGGCCAAACTCCGCGTGATCGGTCAGCGTTCTGGAGTAGGCCAGATCGTGGCGCTCGCGAGTCGCCCGGAGACCATCTCGCGGCAGCGTCTTTCCCAGGTACCCTTTGAGATCCTCGGCCAGGTCGACCTGAAAGCCGCGACCGGTCGTCGGCGTTAAGGGGCAGATGTACCCTCGAAACGCGGCCTGCAACTCGTCGAGGCTCAACCCGAGCGGCGCAATCGCCGCCGCAACAGCGCCCGCGTCGGGGAACTCCCGGTGTCGCACTTCATTGATGCAGTACGCCATGATGTCAGACCACGAGTCGTGGCAGCGCGGGATTCAGGTGCATGAGGAGATCGTACACCGAACCCGTGACCCGCGCCACTTCGTTAGGGTGAATCTCCGGCCGGTCCGGGCCGAGGTAGGTCGCGATGTCGCCGATGCGCACGGTTTCCTCGTCGCCGATCTCGATGATCGAATGGCTCGCGCTCACCGCCCCGATCACCGGATAGAGCTTCTCGCCCACGAGGACCTTGGCGCCCTTCACCGCGTTCCGGGAATAGCCGTCGCCGTGGCCTAACGGGATCGTCGCCACCCAGGTCAGCCGCGCCGCCACGTACTGGCGCCCGTAGCTCACGCTGTCGCCCGGTCGCAACCGGTCCGTACGCACCACGCGAGCGCGCAGGCGGAACGCCGGCCTGAGCTCAGCCATGGCGCGCTCCTCGTCGTACTTGTCGGGATAGCCGCCGTAGAGCGACATGCCTGGACGCACGAGGTCGAATCCCACGTCGCGATGATGAAAGACGGAGTGCGACGATGCCGCGTGAAGCTTCCCGAGCGAAATGCCGGTCGCTGCCGCGTCACGAGTGAGCGCCTGGAACCGGGCGAGCTGCTCGCGGTCGAACGACGCGTCCTCGGTGAACGTCATGAACGTGCCGGTAAGCCGACAGTTCCGCAGCGCGGCGATCTCCCGGAGGAACGGCAGGGCGCGGTGGTACGCGATGCCCATCCGGCTCATGCCTGTGTCGATGTAGGCGTGGACATTGACCAATGCCTCCCGCGATTGCACCCGGGCAAGTCGTGCCGGGTCGTCATCGGCGTACACCGCCAGCGTGATGCCGCGCCTGACGAGTTCCGGCAGCATCGCATCGTCGGCGCGCGCCATCAGGAGAATCGGCTTGCGCACGCCCTGCTCCCGCAACGCAAGGGCCTCGTCAGCTCGCACAATCGCGAACCCGTCGATGTCAGGGTTCGGCTCGAGCAGTCGCGCGACGATCCGGTAGTCGAGGCCGTACCCGTGATTCTTGACCACAGCAAGAATCGGACGGCCGCCGAGCCGGCGGAGCGTCGTCACGTTATGCGCGAGGTTCGACGGAATGACCTCGATCCAGGGATCGAAGCGTCGCGGAGGGCCAGGCTCCTGCAATGATTGAGCGAGCAGTCGCGCCGCCGGCGTTACGCATACCGTGGCGGCTGCGGCCGAGCGCAGGAAGGATCTTCGTGAAACGGCCAGGTTCGGTGCTCCTTCGCGGGGCCCTTCATCGTAACCCCATTCGGCGTCGACCGCACGACCTCGCGCGGCACACGCATGGTCACGTTTCCCCCGATTCTCCGACCTAAGGGTGACAGGCCTTCATCCCTGCCCCCAAAGCGGAGAACCACGATGTTCCGACTGCGCCGTTGTTACTCGTCAGCCACGATCATTCCACGGCCAGGCATCGTACCACTGCACGGCGAGGGCGCATGGGCGCGCGTCCGGCCTTGGCCGCTTCCCAATTCTCGTCAGGCGCAACGTGCGGGACGCAACCGTTGACGAGCGACAAGGAGGTTGCCCCGGCGAAACCGGGGCAACCCTGTCATCGGCAGCGTCAGGGGCAAATGGACCCGCGGTACTTCGTCGTCGATGTGAGTGTGGAAAAATCAAACACGCCGTGGACGGTGAGGTGCCCCCGCCGCGCGCCACTGACCAACGTCATCCTCTGGTTGATGGATACCGCCGGAAAATTCGTGCGGGTGACCGATTCGACCTCAAACACCAGGGCCGCGCCGTGAAGGGCTACGATCGGGCCGCCGCTGACCGAGATGGTACTCGTTCCTGCCCCGAACCCGACCGGACTGGGAGGGTCGCCGGCGGGTTTGGTCGACGCGGTGAGCCCCGACAACGATGTACCCACCAGGTCGCCCGTAACGGGTCCGCCGAAGTAGAAGATGCCATTCGGGATGTCCGCGCTCTGGAAGCTTTCCACGATGGTGCCGGACACCCCATAGCACGCGTCGTCTGACCGCAGCGCGGGCTGCATGAACACGTGCCGCGCCTCAGGACCCATCGGAAGACTTGCGTCACCGCACCCGTAAGTCGCGATGCACATCATTACTGACCAAAGCACGGGTCTGGTTTGCCCTTTCATTGTGACCTCCTGTTCGGTTGTTTCGGGCGGCGACCTTGCTTCCCACCCTGTGTCCGCTCACGTTGAGGAGGGCGGGGTTATCGGCTGGTTATCAGGCGGTTATCCACCCTCAGCGCCCGGATACAACCGACGTGATGAGACTTCGAGTCCTCGGCCCGATCGAGTTGACCGGCGGACTGAATCCCGCGGTGATCCTGAGTCACCCGCGGGACCTGGCACTCCTGACCTATTTGGCCACGAAGTGCACCGGCGGCGTCTTTTGCTCGCGGGACCAGGTCCTGGCGGTTTTCTGGCCTGAGTCGGATGCGAACCGCGCACGGAATGCCTTGAAACAGGCGCTCCACCGGCTGCGTCGGGCCACGAGCCACAACCTGTTTGTCAGGCGCGGGGCGCGCGACATTGGCCTCGATCCGCATCAAATCACCAGTGACATCGCGCGGTTTCACCAACTGCTCGCGACTGGCAACCGTGCCGCCGCTCTCGACGAGTATCGAGGTGTGCTCCTCGAGGGTTTCCACATCCCGAACGCGAGCGGCTTCGAACACTGGCTGGACGGGGCGCGGGCGAGGATCGCGTCGGCAGCCGCTGAACTCAGTCGCGATCTTCGCGAAGCCGCAGCGAACGACGGAGATGTTCGAAGTGCACTTGGTTGGGCACGCCGAACTGTCGAGATCTCGGACCGGGATGAAGCGGACGTACGGCGCCTGATCGAGTTGTTGGCGCGGTCCGGGAATCACGCCGGCGCCCAACGGGTCTACGAGGACTTCGAGCGATGGTTGGCATCGGAGCTGGAGCTGACGCCGTCTACAGAGACCGAAGCACTGGTTTCCTCTCTCATAGTCCAGCGATCGGTGCAGTCGTCGTCATCGGAGACCGGATCGTTCACCCGTCCACCTGGGAACGGACCATCTCCGCTGCAGCAGGGCGCGGGGTCGGCTATCGCAGCGTTCGAGAGTGAACCAGTCCATCTCGTCGTACCAGCTGCGCCGCTGGGACGCACGTCCGCGCGCCAGCGCTTCCGCGAACGCATGCGACGCGCAGCACCGTTGGTCGCTGCAGCGGTGGCCGTGGCAGCGAGCGGTGCCCTGTTCGCGGTGCGCAACGCAGAGCGCAGCGCCGGGCCCGAGGTACCAGCGGACGCGATGGCGTTCTACGAACGTGGTCGCGAATACCTCGAGGCCGGACGGGCGCGCGACCGTGAGCAGAACTGGACGCTGGCGGCGGAGATGTTCGAGCGGGCGGTGAACGTGTCTCCGGGGTTTGCCAGTGCCCATGCCGCGTTAGGCACGGCACACCTCCGGCTCTTTCACTGGGGCTACGACCGCACCACCGAGAGGCAGCTGAGGAGCAAGACCGCCATCGACCGGAGCCTCGCGTTGGCCCCTGACAATCCGGAGGCAACGATGGCGCTCGGATGGTATTACGAGTGGGGGGCGCGCGACTACGAACGCGCGCTGGCCGCTGGCCGGCGGCAGCTCGAGCGTCGACCCAACGATCCCGACGCCGTCACGCTCGTGTTCTCCGCAAGCCGTCGCCTCGGCCGAGCCTCGGAGGCTTTGCCATACATGGAACGCGCCGTGCAACTCTCGGGGCAAGCCGTGTCACTGCGCCGAGAGCTGGCCTCAACGCATATCGGTTTGCGTGACTATGCATCCGCCATGGCGGTGCTGGACGAATCTCTGGCGTTGTTTCCGACTGATGTGGTTCTCCACCGCTGGAAGTGGCAGGCGACACTTCTCTCTTCCAGCGACATCGCGGCCGCCGGTGCGCTGATCAAGGCGGCTCGAGATCGCGTTGACACACGCACGCTGTGGCCCATCGAGTTCGACCAGCACTGGTTGAGCAGGAACTACACCGAGGCGCTCGCCGTGCTCGAGCGCGAGAAACCGCAATACTTCCACCTCCAGACCGGCGACTTCCCGATTGAACTCATGTTCGGGATGGTACATCGCCTCGCCGGGAGGGAAGCGATGGCTCGCCGTTTCTACCGGCGTGCGATTCCCACCCTGCGTTCGATGCTCCAGGTCCGTCCGGATGATGCCTGGTTTCACGGTTGGCTCTCCGTTGCCCTGGCCGGCGCGGGAGAAAGGGACACGGCGTTGATCGAAGCCAAACTGGCGAGCGAGCTCGCCGAACTCGTGCCCGATCCCTGGGCAAATCCGTACCTGATGCAGGAGGTCCTGGTTCACGCATACATCCTGGCCGGTGAGCGCGAGCGTGCAGTCAAAATCGTCGAACAGCTTGTGCGATCCCATCACTACGCCTCGATCTCACGAGCGTGGATCGAGATGGACCCGCGTTTCGACACGCTGCGATCCGACCCGCGTTTCCGCTTGCTCATGCCCGCCGAGAGCGGACGGCAAGAGGCTTTCATCGCCCGCGGTCTTCAGGAGTAAGTACGCGCGTCGGCGAGCCAGTTAAGGATGGTGGCTGGTCACGGGCGCTGTTGGTCAACTCCAACGCGCGGTTCAGGTCAGGCGGGCGGCGGAGCGTCGTCCCTGTCCATGCGGTCACGCAACTTGCGGTAGCCTTCCTTGAGCTCCTTCATCCAGGTGTTCGTCCGTTCCTTCGCCTCGTCGAGCACGTTGTCCATGCGGTCGTCGGCCTTGTCCGCCCACTCCGCGGCCTTTGCCTTCAACTCGAACAGCTTGGTGTCGAGCTCGTCCAGCTCCTCTTTCAGTTCCTTCTTGCCGAGGTTGGCTTTTACGCGCAGCTCGTCGCGCTCCTGTTGAAGTTCGAGAACGAGTTCATTCACCTTCTCGCGCCAGGTCGCCATTGGTGTGTCCGATGAGTGGTAGAACACAGACTTAGTATTGACGCGGTAGCGGCGGAAGGGCTTTGCGGATGCTGGCGGCCGGGCTCATGCGCTGCCCCCGCTGGGTCATCGCATCGCGATTCGTGCGCGCGACACGATATAGGCCTGCAGGCTGCGTAAATCGGCATCCGACAGCTGGCTGGAGCTGAACAGCGGCATTCCAAGGTCGCTCAGCACTCCACCGCGGACGATCTCGCTGAACCGCTGGCGGACGGCACGAGACGAATACCGAAGGTCAGGCTCAGGTCCGCCGCTGGCGGCCGCGGGACCGTGGCACTGCACACAGAATTTGTCATAGAGGCGAAGCCCATCGCGGAGCTCCGCGTCCGTGACGCGCTTAAACTCGTCAGGCGCAATGTCTGGACGCGGATGCGGCAGAGCATTGCGTCGCGGCACGTACGCCCCCCGCGCGTCGAGCGCGAACGCCACGATTCGCGCCCGACCGCGATACCCTGGCGGCACAACGCCCCCGGCAAACTGCGAACTCGGCACTCCGTTTCCGACGAGAACCGCCACATACTGAACTCCGTCGACGGAATACGTGACGGGCGCTGCCTCCACGCCCGCACCCGTGTCCTCATCCCAGAGCAGCGCGCCGTCGAGCGCACGATACGCGGCAAGATGCCTCGGGCTGCGGCCGACGAACACGAGCCCGCCCGCTGTGGACAGGACACCGGATGCAACGGCGCCTTCGTGCCGGACGCGCCAGGCGGCGGTGCCGCGGATCGGATCCCATGCGACCACCTCGACGGTCGCGTCGTCCAACGCACCAAGCGTGTTCTCGGGATCAGCCGTCGGCCCCAGGAGCACGCCGCGGTTTGTATGTCGCGGGTCGTGGCGCCACGACGTGTCGACTGCCATCACGCCGCCGCCATCGGTCACCGTGAGATAGATCAACCGCGTGCCAGGGCTCCAGGCCATGGGGTGCCAGTTGTGTGCTCCGTTCGCCGAAGGCCGGATCGCGACGGGTCCAGTAGAGAACGCGGTCGCCGGATTCTCGATCGGACGCCCGGTCAGGGAATCGATGCCCTGCGCCCAGGTCACTCGTGTGATCGGTGACGCGCTCACCAACCGGCCGGTCAGTCGATCGAGCACATAGAAGAAACCATTCTTCGGAGCCTGCATAACGACTTTCCGGCGCGCTCCTCCAACATCGGCCTCGGCAAGCACCAGGGGTTGGGTGGCTGTGTAATCCCACGTCTCGCCGGGAACCGTCTGATAATGCCAGACCTGCTCGCCTGTGCCGGCATCGAGCGCGAGGATCGACGCGAGATAGAGATTGTCGCCACCTCCCGGACTTCTCACGCTGCGCAACCAGGGAGAGCCGTTGCCGGTTCCCACGTACACGCGGTCCGCCACCTCATCCACCACGATCGCATCCCAGGCGGTGCCGCCCCCGCCGTATCGCCACCACTCGCCATTCCACGTGGCCGCCGCCGCGCGCATTGCCGGTGTCTCGAAGCCTGACGCGGGGTTGCCCGGAACGGTGTAGGTGCGCCAGCGAAGCGCGCCGGTCATGGCGTCGTACGCACTCACGTAGCCGCGGACTCCGAATTCGGCCCCGCCGTTCCCTATGAAGACGAGTCCGCGCCCGACGCGCGGCGCGCCCGTGATCGAGAACATCGCCGTGCTGTCGGTGGTTTGCACACTCCACCTTGGCGCGCCCGTGCCGGCGTCGATCGCGATCAGCCGTCCGTCGAGTGTTCCCACGAACACGAGACCGCGATAGACAGCGACTCCCCGATTCACCGCGCCACAACACAGTTTCGTTCCGGTGCGCCGCGGCACCTTCGGGTCGTACTCCCAGATCCGGCGCCCGCTCACCGCGTCAACGGCGTGCACGACGTTCCACGCGCCGGTCGCGTACATGACGCCACCGACGACTATAGGCGTTGCCTCCATGCGATCATAGGCGCCGAGGTCGTAGGTCCAGGCGATGCCGAGCCGTCCGGCATTGGTGGTATCGATCTGCCGCAATGGACTGTGACGCTGCTCATCGCGGCTGCGGCCGTGCTGCGGCCAGTCCGCCGAATCAGGTGTAGCGAGCGTGGAGTCGTCGACCGCGGCGGCGAATTGGCGAATGGCGATACTGTCGGCAGCCGTCAGGCGGGGTGACACATCCGTGCAGGCAAGGCACAGCAGGCAGGCGACGGCGCTCGTCAGGCGGTTCACTCGTTGCGCCGCCGGTCGATCATCTTCTTGAACAATCGCAGCTGGTTCATTTCGACGATCGTCTTGCCTCGCGTCATGTTGCCGTCGTGCCGGCGAACAAAAAGCGTGACCTCGTCGAGCTGGAGTATGGCGAGCTTCTTCTCCGCGGCGCGTGTGTACCAGTCGGTGTCCTCACCGAAACGCAGGTCGGCGTCAAATAGACCGACGCGTTCAAATGCGCGACGGCGGTACAGCCCGGCGCCGATGTAATGGGGAAACGATTCGGCCGGGTTGCCGAGGTACTCTCCCGGATCGTCACCGGATGTGTAGCGGGTCACCTGGGAACGGCCGCGAACGACATCAGCCTCCGGATGCGCAAGAAGGTGGTCGACCATCGCGCCGAGGTTTTCAGGCGGCCACATGTCGTCGACGTCGAGGAACGCAATGAAGTCGCCCGATGCATCGCGGATACCCCGATTCCGCGCGGATGCCGCGCCGCCGTTGTCCTGGCGGAATAGTCGAACGTCCACGTGCACATCGCGCAGCGCGGCAGCGATGTCCTCCGTCGAACCATCGTCGATAACGATGATCTCGCAGGCCGGGTATTCCTGTCGCGTCACGGCCCGCACGGCGTCGGCGACGAAGGCCGCGCCATTGTACACGGGAATGACAACGCTGACGAGCGGCCGGGCGCCATCCGTGGCCGTTGACGCCTCGGCGTGCGCGCGCCGTGCGGAAGCCGGGCTCTCGAGAAACTCACCGATGGCTCGGGGCAGACGTTCCAGGTCCGTACCCAGGCGAATGGAGAATCCCGGCACGGCATCCACCATGCGCTGAATGAAGAGGTGCGTCGCGTGACCGGCGTGCGGGAGCTGCGACATCGTGGTGAACGACGCGGCTCGTTGCAGCCCAAGCGGCGGCGCCGGTCCGAAGGTCGTGTCCGCCGCGCCCGAGAATGAAGGCATTGCGATCGCCTTGAGCGGAAGCGAGAGACTGATCTGGCGCGCGAGGTCAGGGTAGAGGTGCACCACGACCTTGTCGTCCGACGTCTCCCGGTTGCGCACCAGTCGCGCCAGCCGCGGAAAACGATCCAACTGCGGGCGGTCCAGCTTGGCCGTGCTGTACAGGCTGTACACGCGCGGCTCGGGATCGAGGCGCACGACGAGGTAGTCGTCGGCCACGTATTGCATCCCGCTCGTCAGGCAGGCGAGGGCCGTGGTGGACTTGCCGACCCCACCCTTGCCGGTGATGAGCATCGCCCCGTTCTCGTCGCCGACCGCCGCCGCGTGCAACAAGTGCGCGCCGTTGGCCTTTGTCCACCAGTGCAGCAACGTGCGCAGCGGCGACGCCTTCGTCCAATACGGCACGTGCTCGTCCGAGCGCACCCAGAACATCCCGACTCGGCGCTCGAGGTCGAGGAGATTCAGCGAGTACTCGATCCAGTGGAAGGCACTGCGAATCCGGCGACTGGACAGACCCCAGATGTCGCCCCGGTCCGTGAAGCTTTCCCGGCGAACGGGCGGTGGTGGGACGTCGACGCCAGTGGACTGTGTATCCCAGATGTGCAGCGTGACGTCCGCCGCACCGGTGACCGGGAGCTCCAGGTGGGCGAGCGCTGGAAAGAGCGACGGCACCAGCCGGTCTCCGGCGAACACCAGCTCGACGCGCGTGCCCGCTACGTCGATGTGCCTGACGACGCGTCCTGCGCGAGACGTCGCCGTTTCACAACTCGACATCGCCTCGTCGAAGAACGCGAGCTGCTCCTCCTCGGACAGCAGCGGCGTGTCGGAGCGGTGCGGGAGGGCGAGGTTGGCGTTAGGTTCGTCAGCCACAGCGTCAGATCGCGGCATCGACCAGCGCCTGCGGATCGGCGCGAAGGGTACCGTTCTCCAGCCGGTAGACCTGCGACGCGAAGTCCACCACCGAGCGATCGTGGCTGATCACGATCAGCGTCGGCCGTTCGTCGCGTCCGGCAAGTCCGCTCATCAGGCGGCCAACGGCCGGCACGTCGAGGTGGTTCGTCGGCTCATCGAGGATGAGGAGTCGGGGCTTGCCCAGCAGCGCGCGC
This sequence comes from uncultured Gemmatimonadaceae bacterium, assembly GCA_964608035.1. Lineage (GTDB taxonomy): Bacteria > Gemmatimonadota > Gemmatimonadetes > Gemmatimonadales > Gemmatimonadaceae > JABWBJ01. The sequence goes on from CAZSNV010000004.1 coordinate 9,878, forward strand.
GCAATCGCCAGTCGTTGCGCCTCTCCGCCCGACAGCCTGACGCCATGATCACCAATCATCGTCTCATATCCATCGGGGAGGCGCGCGATCACCTCGTCGGCGAGCGACAGGCGCGCCGCTTCGTCGATCTCGTCCTGCGTGGCGTCGGGTGAACCGTAGGTGATATTCTCACGCACCGACGCCGAGAAGAACTGAGGTCGCTGCGGCACCACGCCGATCGAGCGGCGCAACGAGCGAAGGTCGATCTGGTCCAGGGGCACACCGCTCGCGAGCACCTGACCATTGTTGGGACGATAGAAGCCGAGGAGCAGATGGACGAGCGTGCTCTTGCCTGCGCCGTTCGGTCCGACAATCGCCACCTGGGCGCCGCTCGGTATCACGAGGTCCACTCGCCGGAGTACCGGCGTATCGCCGTAGCCAAAGGTGACCGCGCGCATCTCGACCGACCCATCGAAGGCGATCTGCCGCGTGCCCGCGTACGGCTCCGGCTCGCCGTCCGTCATGAACCGGTGGAGCGTGACAAGAGACGCGTTGCCGGCGAGGAGTTCCGGGATGCTGCCCGTCAGGGTGTCGACGTAACCGTAGAACATTCCGGCAGCGACGTAGAAGGTGAGGAACTCACCGAGCGTCATCGTGCCGCGCGCCACGGCGGCGCCGCCGATGACGAGGATGAGGATGGCGGCGATGCCGGTGAGCGTGCGCTGCACCTGGCTGTGCACGGCATAGCTCATCGCCATCCGGTGACCCGATGCGTACAGCTCACCGATATGCTGCCCCTGCCGCTCGAGCTCTTCATGCTCGAAGGCCTTGACCCGCGTCAGGTCGAGTTGCCGGACGGCGAAGTTCACTCCCTTGCTGAAGCCCTCGAATGCGCGCTGGAACGTGTAGACGTCGCGCCGGACAACCCATCCCGATGCGCGCGAGGAGAGCCAGATCAGCGGCAGCAGCACGGCGCCCACCAAGACCAGCTTCCAGCTGAGGACAATCAGGACCACGAACAGCACCAGACTCGCCGCTAACGCGGGCACCACACCGGAGAAGAGCGTGTTGCTCAGGTGATCGACGCGCTCGCTGTCCTGGACGATGCGCGTGTGGAGCACGGCGAGATCGGCGCTCGCGAAATACCGGTGTGAAAGCCGGTACAGGCGCGATACCAGATCGCGGCGCAACTCGGTCACCGCGCCCTTGATCGTGTGCAGCACCTGGGAGCGCAGCGCGAGGCTGAGCAGGGTGCCCAGCACACGAACGAAGATGATCGCGACACCGACCTTGACCAGTGACGCGACGTCGCCGGCGGGAATGGCCCGGTCGAATGCGTACTGGATCAACGCCAGGACCGGCAGCACCAGCGTGGACTGAAGCAGTGCGCCGGCGGTGAAGACGAGCAGGCGCGGGACGCGTGATCGGTAGTAGCCGAGGAAGAACCGGACTGCCGCCCGGTCGAACAACGGTGGCTTGCGGGCGGTCTCCGCCGTCATGCCGGATCCTCGATGCGTTCGACGGCCTCATCGCCCGTGGCGGACGCCCTGCGGCGGACACCCTGGACGAAACGGGGCAGGAGTTCGCGGCGGCCGGAGAGTCCCAACCGGTACCGGAGATAGTGTGTGTAGCCTAACGCGAACGACACCGGATTGCGAGCGGCAGCGTGCCGCGTGTATTCGGCAAGCCACGACATCTGGTTGCGGAGGATCGATGGATTGAGCGTGCCATCATCGGTCAGCATCACGCGGGATTCGAAGCGCTCGAACAATGATGTCCTGCTGCTCCTGAGCCGGACCAGCACGTCCTCGGGAATCGGCGCGTTGAACGACTCCGCGAGCCAGGAAAGGCCCAGCCGGAGCCTGTGCAGCACCCGGTATCTCTCGGCCAGGTGCTGAAGCTGATCCCAATGAATGTCCGAGCCGCGCCTGTGGAGGATGGCAATCGAGTCGGGAATCCATCGCACCGGAGTCTCCACGTTCCACCGGACGCCGTGGACAATGGTGAGAAAGAAAGCATGCGTTGGATCGGGCTGACGGACCATCGTGCCCCGGAAGTCCAGCGGTTCGGCGGTGGTGAAGAAAGAGTCCTCCGCGGAATGCGCCGGGCTCTCATACATCGGCCGCCAGTGCAGGTCGAGCTCGGCGCCCTCGGGACCGAAGGATTGCACCGCGTGACGGTAGCGCAGCGCGTCGGCATCCGGCCACTCTCCGCGCCAGCCCAGTGACCCCAGCACGCCTAACGCCTGCTCGATCCGCGCCTGCGGCACGACGACGTCGACGTCGGCCATTGGGCGCAGCGCCGGATTGCGGTAATACGTGAGCCCGAGCGGCACGCCCTTGGTCAGCAACACCGGAATGCCCGCCGCGGCAAGCTGCTCGACGACCGGCGTGACCGCGTGCAGCAGCCGGTGGGTTCCGTACCAGCTGTGCCGGTAAACGCCCTTCAGCCGCTGCATGATCGGGTGGTCAAGGCCCAGCTTGTGCATGTTGTGATAGACGAGCGGGAGGAGCCGCACCGTCGCCGCGCTGAAGTCGTCTTCGAGACGCACGCGGCTGCTCCAGGCATGGAATGCGTCAATGGCGCGCTGCCCGTCGAGCAGGCCCGCTTCGAGCAGGAGCTGCTGCTCGCTGGACGGCCACACATACACGCCGGCGTGATCCATGGCCGCTCCTATCCTGTGCCTGGTCGCGGATCACCCGCCACCGCAGCCCGCCGGCGGTCGAGCGATGCCTTGAGCACGCGCAGGTACTCGGCCTTCTCATCCTTGAGGCGCGAGGTCGTGTTGGCCGTGTGGACGCGACGGAGCAGCACGACGTGCTCCACCACCTCGTTGGTCACGCCCGCCAGGTCAGCGCGTGCAATCCAGTCGATGGTCTCGCCGATCCGGAACGAAGGATCGAACTGACCAATGCGATCGAACACGCTGCGTCGCACCAGCATGGCCCCGGCGACACGCGCCCGGCTCAATTCCTCGGGACAAACGAGCCTGCGCCGCGTCTCGTCAGGCAGCTCGGGACTGATGAACTGCCTGGTGAGTCCCGTCGCCGAGTCGAGTTCCGGTTTGTCTGCGAGCAGCCGCCGGCGCACGGAAAGGCTGCCGGCGGGCCAGAGGTCGTCCGCGTCGAGGAACGCGATAACGTCGCCGGTCGACAGGGCGACGCCGTGATTCCTGGCAATGCTGGCGCCCTGCTGCTCCTGGCGCGCGCAACGAACGCGTGGCGCAAAGCCGGCCGCGATGGATGCGCTGTCGTCCGTCGATCCATCGTCGATGACGATCACCTCGTCGGGTGGCTCGTCCTGCTCGAGGGCGCTGGTGAGCGCTTCGGCGAGATACGGCGCGGCGTTGTAACACGGGATGACGAGGCTCACCCTCACGTGGCGCCTCCGGGGGGTCCATTCCGCTTGCGCGCGATTGATTGTCGCAGCGCCTTGAGGAGGAGGTCGTTGATGCCGGCATGACTCAGCGATGCATTCGAGTCGTGCACGCGCTTGACGACCAGCGTCTCCGGAAGCACCACGGTACGCACGTGCGCGTCGCGCGCCCGCGCGAACCAGTCGGTGTCTTCACCCACGGCGAACGACGGATCGAACAAGCCCATGGTATCGAAGGCCGCGCGACGCGCGACCAGCGTTTCCATGATGAATCCGGGAACCGGAGCGTCGAGCAGCGTGGTGCGGAAGCCAGGCGGAGGGATTGTGCCTTCTTCAAGCACATGCTGCACGTGGGTGAACGACAGCAGGACATCGGGCTGCGCGGCCATCGCCGCGACTTGCAGCTCGAGCTTATTCGGCATCCAGCGATCGTCGTGGGAGATGAAGGCCAGCTGGTCGCACCGCGATTGGGAGATGCCTTGATTATAGGCATTCGCAATCCCCGTCCCCGCCTGCGGGATGATCGTTATGCCCGGGTAGCGACTGGCAATGGTCACGGTGCCATCGTCCGAGTGTCCGTCGATGACCAGAATCTCATCTGGACGAAGTGTTTGCGCCTGCACGCTGTCCAGCGCTTCGCCAATGAAGCGTTCGCCGTTGCGAACGATCAGGATCACGCTCACGCCTGGTGTTACCGGCGAAGTGGATCGTTCGATCGAGTTCATTCCGAGGTCTGCCGCGGGTCCGATCGACGCGCGGTGCGGTTACGATGCCGGAGAGTCAGGGGCCTTTGGCATGGGCCACCCTGCCTGGTCGACGTCGTGAATCGGGTCCAGGAGCAGCAATTCCTCCATGTCCGTGTAGGTGTTGAGGACCGGAGGGGCGTACGGCTGGCGTGACTCGCTCAGCCACGTCGTCGGCTCCTGGCCGCCGGACACATTCCCGTTCGTCTCGACCACAAGGTTGCGCTTGAGCAATTCGTCGACAAACGACGCGACCGCCGCGGTAGCCACGTCTTGATCGACTGCGTAGGCCGATGCCAGCGAGCGGACGATCGCCGAGCGTGAGGCGCCGAGTTCGATCCCACGCCAGATGTCGCAGCCGACGTGTTGCGTGCTGAAATAGTGCCCGGAGGCGAGGTCCATTATCACCGCCTCGCCGTCAATAACCTCGGCTACGACAGTCGGGGCATTCACTCTCAACGTGGACTCCATGACGGCGTGCTCGACGGCAAATCAGGGACAGGGATGAAGGGGCAACTTCCGTGCCGATTCTTCTCCGACCTGAGCCTGTGGCAACCGGTTCGAAGCCGCTGGCTCAAGGCCTGCATGGTGTAGACGATCCGCGAACTCTAGCGTGTCGGCCCAACCTTACGCGAGCGTGGAGGTTACGTCACTCTTGCTATATGATTCCAATCGAGGAATTCGAGAGCGTCCTGAGGCAGCACGTCATCGATGTGTGGTTCCCCCGGTGCCTGGACCGCGAATATGGCGGCTTTCTGTGTGATTTTGACCGCCGTTGGAGGTCCGCCGGGCCACAAGAGAAGCTGCTCGAGTTCCAGGCGCGGCATACACTCATCGTGGCGGACGCCGCCCGCCACTACCCCGGCGATTCCGGGCTTCGGGACGCGGCGCTGCATGGTTTCCGTTTCCTGAGGGACGTTCTCTGGGACGCCGAGTACGGCGGCTGGTTTCACTCCGTGGATCGGTCGGGAAAGCCGCTGGAAAACCATACCAAGCACACACACGGATTCGCCTATGCGCTCTCGGCTTGCGCGTCTGTGTACGAACTGACGCGGGACGAAGACGCCCATCGTCTCGCGAAGGCCGCGTTTTCCTGGATGGACCAGTTCGCGCGCGACAATGAGCACGGCGGCTACTTCGGGTTCCTGCAGCGCGACGGCACGGTCATCCACAAGAGGTCGACCGCGCCAGAAAACGTGGAACTCGACACCGTCGGGACGGAGATCGGTTTCAAGGACCTCAACGTCCACTCCGACCTGCTGGAGACCTTCGTCCTGATGTACCGCGCGTGGCGTGAGCCCGAAATCGGCGACCGGCTCACCGAGGCGGTGGAGATCATCGCCGACCGGATGGTGAACCCGACGACCGGATCGATGCATTTCTTCGTGACGCCGGACTGGCGGCCGGTGCCGCATCTCATCCGCGTGGGGTACCAGTCGCACTCCGCGTATCGCCTTGGCTTGGCACTCGGACTCACGAGGCATGACGCGTTGATCCGGCGCATGGCGGTGCGCATCGTGGAGAGCGCCATCCGTTACGCTCGTGACACTGATGGCCTGGGCTACTACTACGCCGCCGCCGGCGCATTTCCCATTGAGTTGCACGATTACGAGCTCCGCGTAAGGCGGCGGACGTGGTGGGTGCAGATGGAAGCGCTCAAGGCGTTGCTTGCGGTCAGCCGGATCGCTCCAAACCCCACGCGTTACCTGCAACTGTTCGAGGAACAGTGGCGGTACATCAAGAAGCATTTCATCGACGCGAAGTACGGGGGCGTGTACATGCACGGCCTGGACAACACGCGTGTCTGGGAGCGGAAGTTCGGCGCGCGCCTGGCGCCCGCCGCGATCACGCGCAAGGGCGACATGTGGAAGGATGGCTCGCACGAGGGACGGGCGCTTCTCTACTGCATCGAAACGTTAGGTGGCGCTCCTGCCTGACGCGCGCTCTGCTGCGATCGACCGTCGCCCACTCCTGGTGCTGGCGGCGCTGGCGCTGCTGGTGAAGGTGCCGACATTGGGAACACCTGCCTTCTGGGACGAGATGGCGTGGCTGTTGCAAGCGGGATGGCTTGCCGACAATGGCTTGTTCAGGGTCGTTCCGGGTCTTCGTCCCGACGCGCAGTTCTTCGGCCACCCGCCTGGGCTGCACTTCGCGGCGGCGGTGCTGTTCACCTTCTTCGGACGCTCGATCGCGGTGGCCCACGTTCTCATCGCGTGTCTTGGAGCCGCGGGTGTATGTGCGACGTACGCGCTCGTGCGCGCGTCGCGTGACGCCCGGACCGCGTTGCTCGCGGCGTTGCTGCTGCTGTTCTCACCGGCCTGGTTTTCGCAGGCCGGCTTGTTCCTCGCCGACCTGCCGGTCGCCGCACTGGGAGTGACGTGTGCGGTGTTTGTCGTGCGGGGCCGCGCTTTGGCGTTTTTCATCGCGGCGTCGTGCATGGTACTGATCAAGGAGACGGCCGTGGCGCTCGTGGTGGCGTTGATCGCGTATCGCATGTTGACGCGACTGCCGCTGACCCGCGCCACGTTCAAGGATGTCCTGCCCTATGCCGCGCCGCTGCTGGTATTCGGCGCATTCATCATGGTGCAGAAAGTCGTTACGGGGCATTTTTTCTACATCTACGAGTACGAGACCGATGCGCTGTTTGACGTCGGGATCCGGTCTTCGCTGGAGCAAGCCGCGAAAATCACTCGCTGGCTGTTTCTCGCGCAGTTCCGCTGGGTACTCACGGGTGCGATCGTGCTGGACCTGCTGGTGAATCCGGAGGCCAGGCGTCGCCGCGAGCTGTTGCTCCTTGCGCTCGTGGCAGTCGCATGCGGGTACGCGTTCTCGGTGCTCTACTACATGCCGCGGTACGTGCTCCCCGTGCTCCCCTTCTTCCATGCGATCGGCGCGGTGTCGTTGATGTCGCTGGCCCGAACGCCGGCCCGGCAACTGGCGACCGGAGCCGTCGCCATGGCGCTGACGCTGTTCTCACTGGCCTTCGACCGCGTTCGCGGGAATGGCGAGGACAACCTGGACTACGTGACGATCGCGCGGATGCACAAGGCTACGGCGGATGAGGCCGCGACTCGTTATGCCGATGCGCGCATTCTCTCCGCCTGGCCGACCGCGTGGCAACTCAAAGATCCGCTCCTCGGCTATGTATCCGCGCCGCTGCGCGTGAAATGGTTCACCGGGCCGGCAGACCTTGCCGAGGCTGACGTGGTCGTGGTCGCGGATCCCGCCAACCCTGACGCCAACCGGCTCGAGGCGCTGGTCCGCTCCGCAGGGTGGCGTGTCGCCTCCAGGCGCGCGCACGGAGCCCATGTGATCACGATTTACCAGCGACCGGGTTCCGCGTGAGCCGTCGCGTCCTCATCTCGACTGCTCTGATCGGCTCGGCCGCCATCGCCTTGCTGTATTGGCTGGCGGAATATGTGCACCCTTTCGGACTTCACGCCTGGATGGTCAAGCAATCCGCTCTCCGCGTCCTCGTCTGGTCGGTGCGCGACTTGTTCACGAACGCGATCCTGACGCCGGGCTTCGGGATCGCGGTGGCGCTCACACTCGCGCTGGAGCGGTTGATTCCCGCGAAACGCAATCAGCCGTTGTTCAGCCTGAGTTTCGCGCAGGACCTGGTGTGGTTCTTCTACGAGACCGTCCTGCACGCGGCAATCATCGTGACCTACGTGCAGGTCCTCACGATGGTCTACCAGGCCAACGTGCCCTTCCTGACGATCGACGCCGTGCTGGCGTGGCCGGGGTGGCTGCGATTCGCGGTCGCCATCCTCCTGCTGGACCTGATGTACTGGGGTCAGCATGTCACGAACCACCGGTTCGCCGTCCTCTGGCAGTTTCACACCGTGCACCATTCGCAGCGCGACCTCAACTTCTTCACGGATTTCCGCTATCACGTCCTGGAGTACCTCGTCAGGCAGACGTTCCTCGTCATCCCGTTCCTGATGCTGCGGGTCGATCCGCCACAGATCGTCTGGTTCGCGCTGGTGGCCAGGTGGTACACGCGCTTCTACCACGGCAACATCCGCACGAACATGGGGCCGCTGCGCTACGTCCTGGTGACGCCGCAGTCACACCGGATCCACCACTCGATCGAGCCGCGACACCAGGGCAGGAACTTCGGCGCGCTGTTCAGCATCTGGGATCAGATGTTCGGCACGCAGTACCGCGGCTATGACGAGTACCCTGAGACAGGCATCGAGGACGACGCGTTTCCGCACGAGACGAAGAGCGACGTCAGGTCGTTGCTGGTCACCCCGTTCGTGCAGATGGCGTATCCGTTCCGGCGGCTCCGGGAGCGATACGGCCACCGGAATTCCGGCTGAGTTGTTAGTGCTGTTTGCTAGGGCTATTTGCTAGGACTGGAGCTTGGTGCTGGCTGCATCCAGTTCCAGCGACCAGCCCCAGCAAACAGTACTAACAACTCAGCAATCCCGCAGACTCCCGCCGCGTGGGTCGAGTAGCGAACATGCTTCCAGAATTGCATCGCTGATCGCGCCATCGCTGATCGCGCCGTCGCTGGCGGGCCCAGCCTCAGCGCGTGCTGCTTTCACGCCGTCGCGGTGTAGCCACTCGGGACGCGACGCGAGGCCTGTCACGAATGAAGTTGCACGAGAGCCGACAACGCATGCTCTGGACCGTTGTGATAACCGCGGTTGCCACGTTCCTGGTGGTGATGCTGGCGCAGAACCTTGTCAGGCCGGAGAAGAAACTGGCCTGGAAGATCGAGCATCGTTATGCGATCGCCGATCCGCAGTTCCGGCGCGAGATGTCGGTCATGCTCGGGCCATCCATCGTGGGGGGCAACCAGGTGACCGCCCTGCAGAATGGCGCCGAGATCTTTCCGGCCATGCTCGACGCCATCCGGGGTGCGCGCACCTCGATCACCTTCGAGACCTATATCTACTGGTCCGGCGAAATCGCGGAAGTGTTCACCCAGGCCCTGGCGGACAAAGCGCGAGCCGGTGTTCCAGTCAGCGTGACCGTCGACTGGATCGGCAGCGCAAAGATGGATCGCGCGCTGCTGACGCGGATGGAAGAGGCCGGCGTGCAGTTGAAACGGTATCGGCCGCTGCGTTGGTACAACCTTCGCCGTCTCAATCACCGGACGCACCGAAAGCTCCTCGTAGTGGACGGGAAGATCGGGTTCACGGGAGGTGTTGGCATCGCCGATCAATGGCAGGGCAACGCCGAGGATCCGGATCACTGGCGCGAAACACACTTCCGCGTTGAGGGACCGGTTGTCGCGCAGTTTCAGGCGGCGTTCAACGACAACTGGATCAAGACCACCGGCGACCTCCTCAACGGTGCGGCATACTTTCCGCCGCTGGAGCGGGCTGGCGAGTTGGACGCGCACTTGTTCACGGCGTCGCCCTCCGGTGGCAGCGAAAGCATGCACCTGATGTATCTGCTGGCACTCGCCGCGGCCGATAGTACCATCGACCTCGCGGCAGCGTACTTCGTGCCCGATGAGCTGACGTCGCAGGCCTTCGTGGCTGCGCGGCAACGGGGAGTGCGCGTCCGCGTGTTGTTGCCCGGGCCGCATACCGACGCGGAAGCCGTTCGCATTTCCTCCAAGGGGACATGGGGCGCATTGCTGCAGGCAGGCGTCGAAATCCACGTCTACCAGCCAACGATGCTGCACACCAAGCTGCTGGTCATCGACAACGAACTGGTCTCGGTGGGTTCCACCAACTTCGACCCGCGGTCGTTTCGGCTCAACGACGAGGCGAACCTGAATGTCTACGATCGGACGTTCGCGCAGCAGATGACGCAGGTGTTCGAGGGGGACCTGAAGCCGGCGGTCCGCTACACCCTCGAGATGTGGAAGCGGCGGCCGTTGAAGGAAAAGCTGGTCGAGAAGCTCCTGCGCCCCATCAGGTCACAGCTCTGACCATTGCGAATCCGGTCACCGGTCGTGCTGACCGCGAGACCACTGGACTGCATAGGCCATCGCGTGCTCTATCGCGAGATCATCGCCGGACATGTGCGTCCAGAAATCGGAAGACATCCTGCTCCCATTGAGCAATGGCAGTGAACACGGCTGCGTGACCGTGATCGGGCAGGATCTTCAGAACATGTCGCTTGCCGAGTCGGGAGAGTTCTCCGGCCAACGCATGGGCCGGTGCCGTGGAGCTATCGTCCGCAGCGTGAACCAGCATCACTGGAATGGTTGTTCGGCGAACCGCGGCGAGCAGGCGCGTTCGCAGTTGCTCGGAGCCCTCCCATGTGAGGGCCGCCGCCGCGAAAGTGACGACGGCCCGCACCGTCGTATCCTGTTCTGCGGCAATCAGGCTGAGTTGGCCGCTAAACGAGTGGCCGACAATGCCGATCTGCCTTGCGTCGACTCTGGCCAGGTTCCTGAGGAATGAGATTCCGGCGGTGACATCGGAGAGATGATCCGTTGTCAGGAGGACGAGCTGCAACTGCTTCCGAGCCTCTGGACCGTTCGCCGCCTCCTCACTCCGGAGCAGCTCGCCCATGCACTTTCCCTGATCTGCCGACGGGCCATCACCGCGCCTGAACAGAGTAAGCACGGCGTAGCCGTGGCTGACGAAGGTGGGCGCAAAACCGGCGGCACGGGCGGCGACCGCTGGGGGAATTACACAGCCCGCGCCCGGATTGAACAGGATCGCCGGGAATGGACCCGGCCCTTCGGGCATCCACAGCAAGCCTCGAAGGCGCAGCACACCATTCGGAACGATCACGGTATCGCCGGCCATAGCGTTCGAGCGCTGGCCGATTGCTGGCGCAGGTTGGATTGCGAGTAGAAACGCTGCGGCAAGGAAAGGACGCATTCTCATGGGGTTCACTGCTCCCGCGTTACCTAACGCTAACGCCTCGATATCGGCCGCCTTCGACACAGCTTCGACAGCTCCTCCGAGCCAACTACCAGCTCCAACTTATGCCATTCAGGCTAGAGCTGCTTTGAGTAGGCGTGCTGCGTCTTTGTGCGCGCGTAGCCGAGGCGCTCGTAGAACGGATGCGACTCCAGTCGCGCCACGTTGGACCGGACACTGATGACTTTCACCCCCTGCCCCAGCGCCCATGCTTCGGCGGCTGCCACCAGGGCCCTGCCCGTTCCACACCGTCTCGCCGACGATCCCACGATCAGACCAACCAGTTCGACGCGCGTCCCGGATTCCAGCAGCAGCCGCTGCTCGGCTGCAACCCAGCCAACCAGGTTCGGCCCATCCTCCGCGACGCCGACGAATTGAGATTCGGAGCGAAGAAGGCTGTGCAGCCGCGCGGCCATCTCGTCTTCAGCGCTGGGATAGCCCAGCTCCGTCGCGAGACGGGCAATCCCGGCGGCGTCACCGATCGTTGCGCGTCGTATCCGGGTCATGCACGATTGTACCGCGCCAGAAACATCGGGAACCAGGGTACTGGTTCAGCGCCCACATCGGGTCGCTCAATCACCTCGCAGCACTGGGCCGCGTCTTCGGCCGATTCGAGCATCCCGGATGATCTGTTCCGGCAGAAGGTCGCTGCTGAGCCACTCAGGCCTCGGCATTGGCTTGAGCAACAGATAGCCGGCTGCCGAGATGGGACTCGAACTCATTCAGTTGCGGCGACTAACTCCCGCTGTCCAACGCCATCGTCAGCAAGGACTCCCACACTCCGTCCACTCCTTCGATCGCGCCTGTGTCAACCGAAGCACCTTCTCGACGATGCGTGAGCCGGCGGCGGTTTTTGTGATAGTGCTCTTCGTACCGGGCTATCGCCTTTTCTCGCGGAAGGTTTTTTGCGTACCATGATGCGACCGTACGCAGCGTGGACTCGTTCCACTCGGCCGCCGGCAGCGACCCATCCTCAAATCGCAATACCAGCTCCCACTGCCAGGAGCGGTACTCTGCGGTGAAGGTTGCGGGGTCTGTCATGGCTCGGTCCTCGTCGCGGGTAGCATGTACTCGAGCGATATGGCGGATTGCTCAAATATGCGCGGTGGCGCGATTTCGTGTGTCACAGGTAGACGACCAGTCGGACCCGCCAACTCACACGTGCTGGTCGACCAGGATCGGGTTTCCATCGGGGTCCACCGCGGTGAAGCTTCCGGGGCCCGTGGTATTTTCATCCGCCTCCTGTTGCAGTTGCACTCCCTGTGCCTTCAACTGCCGCTGCAGGTCGCGCACATCGGTGAACGAGTCGAGTTTCTGGGCGTTGCTGTCCCAGCCGGGGTTGAAGGTGAGAATGTTCCTCTCGAACATCCCTTGGAACAGTCCGATCACGTGATCCCCGTTCTTCAGGATCAGCCAGTTCTGAGCCGCATTCCCGCCGAAGGCCTTGAAGCCAAAGTTCTCATAGAACTTCCTGGAAGCTTCAATATCCTTGACAGCAAGGCTGATCGAAAAGTTGCCGAGTTCCATGCGTTGCTCCTTGTCGGTACGGGGACGGTGTCGGGAAACGCCATCCGTTTGTCATGCTGTCGCGAGTTGCGAAAGCGCATCACGGATCTGGCGCAGGTGATGCTCGTTGTGGGATGCAACCTTGTCGAATTCGTCCTTCAGCGTTCGCACACCGGTCACACTGTGGACGAACTCGAGGTTTCCTCGCGGTTCGTAATATGCGCTGGCGTAGTGGATGATCGTGTTCCGGACAGCCTCGTACATTCGGCTCGAAATGTCGAGCGGCAGCGTCGAATAATCGAGACCGCCGGCCCACGCATCCTGGTCCATGTACCAAATCACCGGGCGGGGCTCGCTCAGGACGCGGTGAATGCGATCGATGAAAACTGTTTCGCTGTGCGCCAGGTGATGCAGGATGAATCGGACGGACCATTTCCCGGGCGCGTACGACCGCGCGAGCTCCTCGGTCCCAAGCTCATAGAACTTGAGTGTCTGGTCGCGGGTCTCTTCGAGTTTCGTGATGAGTTGCATGATGTGGCAGCCGTCGGGGTGGATATGGGCATCGCGGGCTCAAGACATTGAGCGAGTTCGGCAGATCAGCAACCCGGAACTTGCTATCTGCGAACGCCCCGGGGCGCCCCGGAGAGATGAACTCACCCCGATAGTTTAGCGTCCATCGCCAGCCGATAGCGCTGCAGGTACTGCAGGTCGTCCTCGTCGAGCCGCACGAGGTATACCGTGCCCTGACCAAAGCCCAGGAGTTGCGTCTTCGGCGGCAGCACGACATGCCCGATCACGCGGCCCGCGCCATCGAAGACATCGTACAGTGATCCGCCACTTCCAGGCCGCTGCGTACGACGAACCCACACCTGGCCATTGGGTCGCGCGATCGCGGCCTGCGCAAGGAACGGCGGCATCACATCCGGCCACTCCGTGAGTGGTTGCAGCGGCGGTGGCTGCGGGAGATCGCCGCGCGGCGGTGCGCCGCCACGTCCCGAGTTGGTCCCGATCGCGTTGCGGCGAGCCCGTTCACGGTCGTCTTCGATCATCTTCCTCACGGCGCCATCGACCTTGATCTTCTCGTAGGCAATCGACGGTCCCGACACCTTCGACACGCGTGACGCGAAGTAGTCGATGCGATAGTCATGTCCGCGCACCACGGCCACGCGCCCATCGGGGAGGGCAACCCAGTCATCGCGCGGCTCGAGCGGATGCGCGCCGCCGCTGAGAACCATGATCCCCTGGCCGCCGGGACCCGGCGTCACGGAGCCACTCCCTTTAGCCCGGCGCGCAAATGCAACCGTGTCCGCGCGAAGAGCGATGCGATCGAAACGAAGCACCGCCACGCTGTCCGACGGCGTCAGCTCCCCCGCTGCGTTGGTGTGGAATGCAGCCCCTTCGAAGTAGATGTTCCCGCGGGCGTCGACTCCGCGTGGCAACGGCCGCACTGAAAGGCCAAGCCCCTGTCGGCTCCCCTCGATCCGGAAATCCTTTCCAGTGACGCCGTCCGGATGCACCAGGAGGTATCGCACGTTACCGCCATCCCAGACCGCAGAGCTGTCACCAGGGAGGGCGACGATGCGCATCGGGGTTACGTATTCTCCCGGCCCCGTGCCCTCGCGCCCCACTTTCGTGGCGCCGCCCTTGAAGTCGAGGATCAACAGGTTCCTTTCGCGGACGTCCGCGATGAGCACGCGACCGTCCCTGAGCTCGCGGACGCCGGTGAGCTGAGAGAACGGCTCGGCGTACTCCGCGTCGGGCTTGGCGAGGACTAGCGATTTCTGCGCCGTGGCAGGAACCGGCGCGAGAATAAAAGCGACGAGGGCAACACGCGAGCAGAGCTTCATAGTGTACAATACTCGCCATAGGGGGGTGTCGGAGCGTCCTGATCACTCAAGATCGAAGACGGCGATCACCGGCCCGTGGTCGCTCGTGCCGACCTCACGCTGAACAATGCACGACAGCGTTCGATCGGCGATCGCCTCGCTGGCCAGGATGAGGTCGAGCCGCCAGCCGATGTTGCGGGCGCGGAGGTTCCTCCAGGGCGCCCACCACGTGAACAGGTCGGCGTTGTCCGGCTCCAGCTTGCGGTGAACGTCCACGAGGCCGCGGCTGACGATGCGATCGATCAGCGCGCGCTCGTCGGGCCGTTGGCCGATGACGTTCGGCTTGCGCTCCTTCGGATGGACGTCCATGTCGGTTCGCGCCACGTTCATGTCGCCACAGAGCACCAGCCGCTGGCCGGACGCCTGGTGCCCGGCGGCAAAGGCGTCGAGTGATTCCAGGAAGCTCAGCTTGGCGTCGAAGTCCTTGCCGCCGTTAGGCACATAGACCGACGCGACGGTGAAGCCGGGCAGTCGCGCGGTCACGATCCGATTCTCGTAGTCGAAATCCGGAAGCTGGAAGTCCGGCCGCAGCGGGACGGTCGATTGCCGGACGTGCAGCGCCACGCCGGAGTACCCCTTTCCGCCGTGCCAGTAACAGGAGTAGCCCTCGATCTCGCACAACCACATCGGCAGCTGTTCGATGGTCGCCTTGATCTCCTGCAGGCACAGCACGTCGGGCTGTTCCTTCTCGATGAGTTCCTGGAGCTGTGCCTCACGGGCACGCACACCGTTCACGTTCCACGTCGCGATCTTCATTCGGATTCGCCGCTCGTCGCGTCCTGCGTTCGTTCAAGCAGGTCCCAGAGATTCCCACATACATCGCGAAAGACCGCGACGGTACCGTACGGTTCGACTTTGGGTTCGCGGACGAACTCGACCCCCGCCGAGCGCATTGCGTTGTAGTCGCGCCAGAAATCGTCCGTGGCCAGAAACAGGAAAACACGGCCTCCGGTCTGGTTTCCGATCGCCGCGACCTGCTCGTCTTTGACAGCCCGCGCCAGGAGCAACGATGTGCCCTGCCCTCCGGGCGGCGCGACCACGACCCACCGCTTGTCCTGCGCGGGCTGGTATGAGTCCTCGAGCACGGTGAAGTGCAGCTTGTCACGGAAGAACGCGATGGCCTCGTCGTAGTCGCGAACCACGAGTGCCACATGGATGATGGATTGACGCATCCAATCAATGGATACGGCTGTTCGCGTCCTTGCCAACGACGTTGCCGTCCAGCCCTCTCCGTCGCAGCATCAGCGTCAACACGCCGGCGAAGGCCGCAACTCCAGTCATCGTGAACGTAAGTAACGCCTGATTGCGGGGGCGACCGAAGGCCCACTCGAACGACGCACCACCCAGCCAGTGTTCCCACGCCGGCTCCAGGACACCGCCAAGCAGGACCGCCATTCCGATGATCCCAACGCTCCACGCGACCGCACGTTCGGGATTCGCGCGCGCCACCAGCCACGCAGCTACTCCGACGATCGGAATCGCCAGGATCCAGTGCCACGTCCACCCCAGGCTCAGGTGGTGCAGCGTCGGGCGTGCGATGTGCCAATCGAGGTGGATCGCAACGCCGAGACCAAGTGAAATGAGTCCGGCTCGTAGCAGGGACATATCGATTTGCTGGCTAACGGGCGTGTGCCGGGCTTCCCAGTGCGGTCGCATCGAATGAGGACGAGGCGGCGTGCGGGGGAGCGATCAGGCTCCGCGGTCTACGCGCCGCCGTCGTACCTGCTTGCTAGGCGACCGCGTTTACCGACCGATGAGGATCAGAGCACCCGCCACGAGGGCAAGCACCGCCATGAGAGTGCCGAGTCCCTCAAAACTGAGGTTGAGCAGCGGTACGAGTCCACTGATGATGAGCCAGATCGCCAGCAACAGCATTCCCAGGTTCTTGGTCACTCTTACTGAGCTCACTGCGGTCATGAGAGACTCCTGTGAGGGTGGCTCCTTCACGGTGAACAGCACACGCGTCCATCCAACGGCCCAAACCGCCGCCAACCATAGCTCGCCCGTCTGGGGCAAGCAACGGTAAGGCGTAGCCACCTCCGCGTCGATGGCGTGAGCGACGACGGTGGTCTAGCGGGTTGTCAGGCCTCGTGCGCGACCTTCGCCGAGCCCGCGCCAGACCAGTTCGTGAAACCGGTCGTCCATGTCGCGCGCCGACAAAGATGTCTCCCGGCCCAACCACCACTTCGCCAGTTCCATCGCCATCGCGCCGAACACGCGGGCGGCCGCGGTCAACGGGAGTTCACGCGGTTGGACGTCGAGCGTCCGGAGACGATGCTCGATGATGCGCGCGAGGTGCCCGCTGGCGATGTCGAAGACCGCCTCCATGCGGCCCGAGCGCTCGAGGGCTTCCGCAAACGTTCGCGCCTCGTTGAGATGCGCGAACAGCTCGGCCACAGGCGCGACTCGGTTTGACAGTTCGGCGGTGCGGTCGAAGTGCGACTCCAGCGCGGCCAGCATCCGTTCGAGGTCGGTGAGCAGGAAGTCGTCCTTGTTCCTGAAGTGCGAGTAGAAGGTCGCGCGACCGACGCCCGCGCGATCGAGCAGGTCCTGCACCGTGATCGCATCGAACTCGCGGGTCTGCATCAGCTCCACCAGTGCGCCGCTCAGCGCGCGGTAGGTGCGCGCCGTGCGGGCATCGGGGCTTTTGCCGGAATCCTGGCTCACGATCCTGAACAAAGGGACGTGGTTTGTTCGACAGGCAAGGTCGAGGGGTGTGCGGCGTTGTACACTGCGCGTCTCAACATCGCGCTCTCCGACCCCAAAGATCAAATGCGACACGACCGAACCGCCGGACTGGCCCTGATCGGCGGCACGCTTGCCGGCCTGGCGACGATGGCCTTCCACCCAACAGGGCACGCGCTGTTGGGCGACTTCGCGCGCGTTGCCCCGATCAATCGCGCAGTGCATTCGCTGGCTATTGCCGGCACAATCGCGACGCTGTACGGGCTCGTGGGTTTGCGACGTGTTCTCGAGGATCAACGTTCGTTGGCTGACGCCGCATTGGTTTCGTACGGCTTCGGCGCAATCGCCGTCATGTTCGCGGCCATCGCCAGTGGCTTCATCGGAACCGAGATGGCGGCGCAGGTCCTGCAGGCCGGCGACGCGGCGCGTGCCACATTTGAGCCCGTGCTCGACTACAACTACGCATTCAACCAGGCCTGCACGAAGGTGTTCGTCGTGGCGGCGTCGGTTGGGATTGCGCTCTTTTCCATCGCGATGCTGCGTGAACCGGGCTTCGGCCGGGGACTGGGGATCACCGGACTGGTTGTCTGTGCGGCGGCAGTGATCGCGACGATCGCCGGATTGCGCATGGACATCCACGGCTTTGGCGCGATCGTGCTTGGGCACGGCGTATGGCTGATCTGGACCGGAGTGAGGCTCTTGCCGCGTTGATCACGGCAGGACTGCTGCTCACGGAGGGCCTCTTCGACGGGCGCTCCACGATCGCTGCCTCTCCGCGAGCGTCGAATCCCGGTCCGTGGCCGATTTGATCCAGTCCTGATACAGCGGATTCTTGACCAGGAAGGAGAGGTACCGCGGATACGTCGACGGATTAGTACCGTTCAGGATCTCGAGCGTCGTCTTGAGGGCGGCCGCCGAAAACGAATTCCAGATGTGTCGTCCGAGGGCAGCGTTCCCCAGCCGTGGGGCGCCGATGTATCCGGGCCAGTCATTCCGCCTCGAGGCGGCGAAACTCGCCTCGTAGGTTGCGCCGGTAATGGACTTGGCGTCGCGAAAGTCAGTCGCGACGAGGTTCGGCTGCAGGAACAGCATCATGCTGTGCTCGTCCGCCCCTCCGTGCAGGGAGACGCCATCCTCCTTCCGTTGCGCAGTCGTCATGACGCTCATCGCACTCCCCCAACCTCCGATCACGGGCAGCAGTCCCCACAGGTTGACCATCCGTCCACCGTACGTGTCGTGAAAGAAATCTCCGGCGTCATCGAGCGCGGCGATGTGCAGCGGCGACCCGTGGACGTGAACGACCATTACCCATTTGAACCCTTGTTCGCCGAGCTCGATGGCCAGATCCATGTAGATTGCGCGCATCGTGGACGGTCGCACCGCGTACGTGCCGGGGAAAACGAACTGTTTGCCGATCTCGTTCGACCCGCTCGCCCCGACCGAGACCGGCGGAAAGACGAGCGCGGTCCAGCCGGGGAGTTTCGCGACGACACCCTGCGCGAGCTCTCTCGTCAGGCGATCGCTGAGAATGCCGTCGGTGAACGCAGGGAGATATGGGCCGTGCTCCTCGAGCATGCCGCCCTGAAGGAAGACAACGGTCCTCGCGCGATCGAGGGCACGAATCTGCCTGGTGTTGAGGTCTCCAACGCGAATGACTTGCGCCGGGACGTTCGGGCCGGCGAGAAGCAGCAGGAGGACGGCAAGGAGATAGCGAATCTGCATCGGGCATATCCTGTACAGGAGACGAAGCCAGCTGGAGCGAATTGGATGCGGACCTTTTGGCTTGACAATCACCTCTGTGCTTGAACCGCGGAAGCACGGGCCGATTCGTCCGTGCCTAACGCATTGCCTCCGCCTCACTCCCGGAACGAAAGCTGCGCGCGATCCACAGGAAGGCGAGAGCCGCCAGCGCCAGAAGGCCCAGCCCCATAGGCAGTTCACCGAAGACCACCTTGCCGATCCCGAACAACGTCGCGTAGACCGCCACGATTCCCGCGATCCAGTTACTCCAGGCCAGGGCGCCACCCGGAATCGGCTCGCGCCCGAATCCTGCCGCCTCCGAGATTCGCCTCCAGCCCGGACCTCCAGGCCGAACGCGCGCGTAAAAGGCGCGCAATACCGCATCGGGCTCCGGCTTCGTCATGAACGTCACGACAATCCAGACGACGGTCGTGATCCCGACGGTGATCAGCATGATCCACGCATCGGCGTTGGGGTCGCCGGGGGCGAAACGCGATGGCAACGTCGCGCTGGCGATCATCGCCACCACGAACGACGACACCATCGCGCTGATCTCCGACCATGCGTTGATCCGCCACCAGTACCAGCGAAGAATCAGCACCAGTCCCGTGCCGGCGCCGATCGCGAGGAGCAGCTTCCAGGCGCGCTCGACAGAGCTGAGCTGCCACGTCACCAGGATCGAAGCGAAGAACAGGAAAATCGTGGCCAGGCGCGAGATGTTGACATAGTGGCGCTCGCTCGCGGTCTTGTTCAGGAAGCGCTTGTAGAAATCGTTCACGAGGTACGACGCGCCCCAGTTGAGTTGCGTGCCGACCGTGGACATGTACGCCGCCGCGAACCCGGCGAGCATGAAGCCGCGCCATGGCGTGGGAAGCAGGTCGACGAACGCCTGCACGTATCCGGCCTCGCGGTCCTGAAGGTTGGGATACAGCACGACGGTGCAGAGACCCGTCACGATCCATGGCCACGGCCGCAGCGCGTAGTGCGCGACCTGGAAGAAGAGCGTCGCCAGAACGCCATCGCGTTCGGTCTTCGCCGAGAAGATGCGTTGCGCGACGTATCCGCCCCCGCCGGGCTCGGCGCCGGGATACCAGGCCGCCCACCATTGCACGGCGAGGAAGACGGTGAGTGTGAGCAGGGGCATCCACGCGTAAGCTTGAATGCCGCCGTCACTGATGGAGATGGGCAACACGGAGAGCGCCGCCTTTTCACTCCCGAAATGCTACACCAGGCCGACCTTCAACGCCGCCATGCCGCCGACGGCGCGCACCGAGTACACGGCAAGGATGATCACCGCTGTCATCTTGATGACGAACTGCACGAGATCCGTCCACAGGACGGCCCACATCCCCGCGGCCACCGCATACGCCACGGTAATCACGAAACAGATACCGACGGCGAGAATCGGCGAGACGCCCAGTGAGATCGACAGGATCTTGATCATCGCGCGCGTGACCCAGCCGAGGATGATCAGGTTGATCGGGATCGCGAGATAGAGGGCGCGAAACCCGCGAAGGAACGCGGCCGGTTTGCCGCCGTAGCGAATTTCGGCGAACTCCACGTCGGTCATGACGTTGGCCCGGCGCCACAGCCGCGCGAAGAAAAAGACGGTGAGCATCCCGCTCATCACGAAGTTCCACCACAGCCAATTGCCGGCGACGCCGTGCGCCGCGACCAGTCCGGTGACGACGAGCGGCGTATCGGCCGCGAAGGTCGTCGCCACCATTGAAGCGCCGGCCAACCACCAGCTCACCTTGCGACCCGAGATGAAGTACTCGCTCAGGCTCTCACTGCCGCGCCGGGTGAAATAGAGGCCGATCGCCGCCGTAAAGAGGAAATAGGCGGCGACAATCGCCCAATCGATGGCCGTGAGCTGCATCGCTGTCCCGGGTTCGCGTTAGGTAGCCACCGCCGGCGGCTCGTCGGCGGTCTGGACGAATCCACACCTCGATCCCCGCCGCCTACCGTTCCGGCGGCGGCGCAGGGTCACTTCGCATACCGTTCGGCACCCATGAAGTGGAGCGACACGTATGGCTCGTCGCCCACGACCCAACTGTCGTGCGGATCCGGCGGAATGTAAAACAGCTCGCCAGCGCGAAGCTCCACCACGCGCCCGTCGCCGAACGCTGCCGTCGCGATGCCTGACAGAACGAGTCCGAGGTGCTCCACATCGCAGCGCTCCTTGCCCAGGGCGCGGCCGACGTGCTCGGACCATCGCCAACCTGGCTGGTACGTGGCGCGCCCGATGGTGCGCCCCGCCAGGTGGATGATCTCGAACCGGCCGAGCGTCAGCTCGCGGACCTCGTCCGGGTTTTCGAATCGGCGCAGAATGACGTCCGTGTGCATCGGCACCTACCGCGACGTCTCACCACCAATGCGCCGAACCAGCTCGCTGGACACGGAGCTGCCGCGCCGCAGATCGAATTCCGCCAGGGCGCCGAGTCGGAGCATCGGTCCAGCCGACGAAGAGCTCAGCGCCGCCGGCAGCGGATGCAGGAAGAGACCGGACGCATTCACCGTATCGATCGCGACAACGCCGCTGAGATCACCCACGTCGCGCACCCTTCCTCGCATCCGCGCCACCGCATCGTCGTAATTGATGGCGAGATCTACGGGCATTGGCGACTTGCCGGGAAGGACGAGTTGCCCGCCGGTGATGAGCACATCGAAGGCGCCGCCCTGGTTGAACGGCAGCGACTCATAGGCCGAGGGTGAGGCCGCGTTGAACGATCCCGTCGCAATGGCATCGAGCGCGGCGAGGATCCCGGCAACGTTCACCGCCCGAAGGCGCTGCTTCTGCGGATCGTCAGGCAGCGCGCCGCTCTCGATGAGCACGGTGCTCGTCCCCCACTGCTGCATGAGATCACCGAAGGCGCGCGGGTTGAAGGCGTCATCGTACTTGGCGACCCGGCCGGGTATCTCGTGCGCAAACGTCGTCGCCAGCGCCGCAGCGACAAGCCGCGCCCGTGAGCGGACGTCGTTGTAGCTGAGCGCTTGATCGTAAGCCGGCGCCAGGAGCGCGATCGCCGACTGGACTCCGCCCGCGCCTACCCTGGTTCGCGCATTCTGGTCGTGCAGGTTGAACCCGAACTGCGGCCGCAGCGTCTCGTGCACCTTCTTGAGCGTGCGCGCCTCGGGCGTGGAGAGCCGGCGTGCATCGCGATTGACGTCGATCC
This sequence comes from uncultured Gemmatimonadaceae bacterium, assembly GCA_964608035.1. GTDB lineage: Bacteria > Gemmatimonadota > Gemmatimonadetes > Gemmatimonadales > Gemmatimonadaceae > JABWBJ01. The sequence continues at coordinate 31,807 of CAZSNV010000004.1, forward strand.
CGACGGCATTCTCGCGTTGAAAGACCTCGGCGCCGTCGGGGTTGAGCATGGGAATAAAGACAATCGTCAGTTGCCGACGCAGCCGTTCGCGTAACGCATCGTCGTTCGCTTCGGTCAGGAACCGGAAGATGTCGGCGAGCGCCATCGTCGCCGTGGATTCATCGCCGTGCATCTGCGACCAGAGCAGCACGGTCGTTGGACCTTGCCCGAAAGTGACGGATCGTATAGGCCGTCCGAGGATCGACTCACCGATCTGCTCAGTGCGGAGGGCTGACGATGCGATCGACGGCTGCACCTCGCGCCAGAAGTCCGCATGCGTGAATCGCCGCGCTGAAATCCCGGCGACCCTGTACCGATCGGCGATGCGAAGGCCAGCGGCAACGACATCCGCCGTGCAACATGCCGATGAGACGGCGGTGGTCGTGTTCGTCGGGACGTTGCTTCGCGTCGCAGCGGAGCATGATCCGACGGCTATGGCAAGCAATGTCGCGCCGATGACATGACGGCTTCGACGACTGTGAAGACGTGCTCGCAGGTCCATTGGACTGCCTTCGTTCGGGGGGGTTCTACGGCTATTTCTTTGCCCTTCCCGCGTTCTCATCAAGCCACGCGCGCAATGCTTCAAGGATAACAGGGTTGAACTCCCTGGCTGGCGCCCCCGCGGCCGGCTTCCAGATCTTGTAGCTCTCTTCCGGTGAGGCAGCGCGGAAGAAGAAGTGGTCGATCGAATCCAGCGCGATGAAGGTGCCGTTGCCTGGCGTCGTTCGGTTGATGACCTCAGCGATCCAGGCGTTGCCGGCCCGATCGACGAGCCAGTCCGATGTGCCCCACATGGTGAGCACGCGAGGTTTGGCGTGGCCCGCCGGTGTACCGGGCGGCGGGACGGCGGCGGAGAGACGAGTCGCTGCGACCTGGGTCCAGGCCTCGATCAGGTTCTTGTCGGCGATTTGGTGGTGGAATGCGTAATGACGGTCACCCACATATTTCTCATTCGCAACCCATCCCAGCTTCCGCAGCTCCGGGTTTCGTTCAAGTATCTCACGTGGCGTTTTCCTTTCGACCAACAGTGCGTACCAGAAACGCGCCTGGTCGAGGATCTCACGATCAACCTCGGTGGGGTTCGTTCCGTCCAGCGATGCGAGCCGGCGGCGCTGCCCGAAGACGGCCTCAAACCAGGTTCCCGCGCCAGTTCCGTAAACGGCTATCCCGCGGACCGGCTCCGCGGCAGCGATGAGCGGGGCCATGTTTCCACCCATGCTGTGGCCGAAGAGAAAGACGTTGGCGTCGTCGACGAAGTCGAACTGCTTCAGCGCCCGCAGCGCCTGCTTGTAGCCATCAAGTTCGGTATCGAAACCGACGTCCCGGAGCGGGCCACCCTCGCTGTCGCCGCAACCAAGCCGTTCGAGCCGCACCGTGACGTAACCCTGTCGTGTCAGGTAGCTGGCTATCCAAGTGAAGCTGGTAGGTTGGCCGACCGGGGTGTCGATGGCGAAGCACGTGTGACCGCCCTGAAGCAGCATCACCGCCGGATGGCGCCCAGCAAGCCGTGGACGGGTGACGATTGTCCGCAACCGCGCGCCGTGACTCGTCACGAAACCGTAAACGACGTCGTACCCTTCACCAGGCTCGCGGGGCATCTCCAGGAACGTCACACGCTCTTCTCGTTTCATTCCGTCACGGATCACGGCGAGTGTCAGCAGATCTCCGGCGCGTACCGTCGCCATCCTCTCGAGAAACATGGGGATGCCGGTCAGCCTGGTCCCGTCAACAGCGAGAATGACGTCCCCGGCGTTGAAATCGGCGCCCGCCGCCGACGTGCCAGGAAAAACCTGCGCGAGAACGATCCCTTCGTTCACGCCGAGCTTCAGTCGGTCTCGCACTTCCGTCGTCACGTCAGCGAGCTGCGCACCGAACATCGCCCGACGACGCAGGTCGCCCTGGGTCGCCAGGACCTGGGTCGCCTGCGGCGGGCGTTGCTGAGCCTCGGCCTGTACCGACCAGTCCAATGTGAGAAGGCTGCCGACCACTGCCAGGAGCACGGACTCACGCCGCATGGGTTTCCTCCGCTAACTCGTTAGGGCCAGTCGTTTCGGAGGTCTCAAGCGTCGGCGAATCCCTCATCGCGGGAACTGACCCACCGGCGCGGCGCGTTTCCCGAAGAGAAAGATGAGCGCAACGCCCGCGACGAACCCACCGATGTGCGCCATGTAGGCGACGCCTCCTCCTTCACCACCGACAACGCTGATCTGGCTGAACACCTGAAGCAGTATCCACATTCCCAGCACTATGAAGGCCGGCATGTTGACGATCTGCCGGGCCACCAGGACCCTGACCGAGCGTTTCGGAAAGAGCACGAGATACGCGCCGAGCACGCCGGCGATTGCGCCGGACGCGCCGAGGCTCGGGATCATGGAGTCAACCCCGAAGATGATGTGGGCGACGCTGGCCGCGAGTCCACAGATCAGGTAGAAGATGAGGAATTTCCCGCTGCCAATCCGGTCCTCGATATTGTCACCGAAGATCCAGAGGTAGAGCATGTTGCCGCCGATGTGCGCCCACGACGCGTGCATGAACATCGAGGAGAGAAGCGTGAGGTAGATCGGCGTCGGACCCGGATAGAGCTGGATGGGGATACTCTGACCGCCGGCCTCAATCGTCTGTGTGCCCACCACATCCGTGCCGTGTGTAATCTCGTACGGAACGGTGCTGTAGCCGTTGATGAACCGCTCGCCCAGGCTGAGCTCGATGAGCCAGACGATGATGTTTACGGCGATGAGCGCGTAGGTGACGACGGGGACGGTGTGGCGATCGGTGTCGTCATCCCGGAGGGGGAGCACCATGTCGGGTTCCTCGGCTGGCGTGTCAGGTCACTTCACTGCACTGCTGAGACCCCGATCGTGCCGTCGGGCGCCTAACGCCGGCGATCTCACGGCTGGCGTTCCTATTAGAACCCGCCACGGCTAGCCGCGATCCATGCCGCCTGGCGGTCACGAGTTCAGCAGCGGGTGGCTGCGCGCTGAATCAGGTCCCGGTCGGGACAATCGTGGCGGGCTCCACCATCAGGATGACCGTGCGCTCCGGAGCTCGGGGCCGGTGGCGCACGCCTTTGGGTACCACGAACCCCTGGCGGGGAAGGAGCTCCACCGTCCGATCCTCAAGGTCTATGAGGAAGCGGCCTTCGACACAATAGAAGAACTCGTCCTCGGTGTCATGCTTGTGCCAGTGATACTCACCCTGTACGACGCCGAGGCGCACGACGGAGTCGTTGACGCGACAGAGCGTCTGGTTATGCCACGGGTGGGTGTTCGCGTCCACCAATGCCTGCACGTCGATGTGCTCGAGCGGACCGAAGCGGATGTCGAGGTGCGTGTCGTACGAGAAAGGGGATGGGGATGACATCGGCCCTCCGGTATTGTCGGTGACGATGATGCTCAGTGCTCGCGAACGCGCGTCAAATCAATCGCCGGCGCAGAGTCAGGTCGCAGCTGTAAATGCAGCCCGCCTCGAGGGTGGTCTCCTCTGATGATACACTGGGAACCGATTCTCGCCCTGACGGGAGCGCTCGTCGGCTCCGGTGGCTCGCGGTTCGTCACCGCTTCGTCAGGCACACGAGTTCGGGTTCTGGTTGACATCCTACTAGAGAGCTTGTAGCATCTGGTCGAATGCCTACTAGAGAGAACCGGGAGCGCACCGCGCTCCTTCAGGGGACGCTCGACCTCCTCATCCTGCGCACGCTGGCGGTCGGCCCGCACCACGGGCACGGGATCGCGCTCGCCATTCAGAGTTCATCGCAGGGTGCGCTGCTCGTCGAGCATGGATCGCTCTACCCCGCCCTTCAGCGACTCGAGTCCGCGGCATGGGTGCGCGCGGAGTGGGGCGTGTCGGACAACAACCGCCGCGCGCGGTTCTACCAGTTGACGGCCGCCGGGCGAAAACAGCTCATGACTGAAGCCGGTCAATGGCGCCGCCTCACTGAAGCCGTGGCACTCGTGCTGGGCCCGGAGCTCAGCGGAGGGTAGCTCGATGCGATGGAGTCAGTGGAAGGAATGGATCCGCCGTCGTCCGGATGATGATTTTGCGGCCGAGGTCGAATCACACCTCGCCCTCGAGGTGGATCGGCTCGTGCGCGGCGGGATGAGCACTGACGACGCGCACTTCGCGGCGCGTCGCGCCTTCGGCAACACGACGGTCTCGCGTGAGCATTTCCACAATTCGCGGCCCTGGAGCGGGCTGGAATCGTTCGTCCAGGACAGCCGCTACGCGCTGCGGACGATGCGCCGATCGCCGGGATTCACGACCATCGCCGTGATGTCGCTTGCCATCGGGATCGGGGTGAACACGACGATGTTCAGTGTGATCGACGCCCTGCTCGTCAGGACACCCGCGCACGTCAGGGACGCAGCCCGAGTCCACCGCGTCTACTTCGAGGTCCCGACTGAGGATCGACGCACCTCGACGGTGTCGTCGCAAGGCTACGGGATGTATTCCGCGATTCGCGATCAGGTGACGGGGTTCGAAGCGGTCGGTGCGTATGAGGCAGCGACGATTTCGAGCGGGCGCGGCGCGGACGCGCGTCCCATCGACGCCGTCCTCGTGACGCCAAGCATGTTCACGCTGCTCGGCGTGCGACCCGCGCTCGGTCGGTTCTTCGACAATAGCGAAGAGCTCGACGAAGGTGAACACGTCGCCGTGATCGGTTACGGCGCGTGGCGCAGCCAGTTCGGCGGGGACAGCGCTGTGCTTGGACGGACGATCGATGTCGCAGGGGTTCCCCATATCATCATTGGTGTCGCGCCCGAGGGGTTTATCGGAATCGACATCAACCGCGTCGACCTGTGGTTGCCGATCGGAGCCGCGAACAGACTCCTGAGCCCGGGCCGAGTCCGTCCCCAGGGTGGAGGCTTCTGGCTCGAGATCGTGGCGAAGCGCCGAGCCGATGCGCCGGTTGCGCAGGTCGCGACCGAAGTCACCACAGTTTATCGGAACTACTGGCGCGATCTGAACCGGTACGAACAGGATCGCGACAGGACTCGCGCAATTCTCGGCCCCGTCGTCGCTGCGCGCGGTCCAACGCCGGACCGCGACGCGAGGATCTCAGTCTGGGTCGCTGCAGTCTCGCTGATTGTGCTGCTGATCGCGTCGGCGAACGTCGCGAACCTGCTCCTTCTCCGGGGGCTCACGCGGTCGCGTGAATTCGCGCTTCGGCTGTCGCTCGGCGCCACGCGACGGCGGCTCGTCAGGCAGTCGCTGGTCGAGGGGGCATTGCTGGCCGCGTCGGGCGCCCTGTGCGCCATCGTGCTCGCGCGTTGGAGCGCGTCGGCGATGCGAGCGTATTTGCTTCCGCGGGCGTTGAGCGAAAGCGTTCTCGAGCCACGGTTGCTCGCGTTCACTGCGGTGGTGGCGCTCGGAACTGGTATCCTTGCCTCGCTTGCTCCCGCTCTGGTCACAGCCCGCCGCGACTTCGGCCCGCTGCTCGGCGGCGGTCGCGCGACCGGTTCTCGTAACCGATTGGCCTTGCAGCGCGCGCTCATTGGGGCACAGGTGACGCTGGCGACGCTGCTGCTGGTAGGAGCGGGACTCTTCGTCACCAGCCTGAGAAATGTCCGCGCCGTCGACCTCGGCGTGGATGTCGACCACATTCTCTATGTAAAGCTCGACTTGGGTTCAGCAGGGCCAATGCGGGGCGAGCCCGGCGCAAATACCAGCACGAACGCGAAGTATCAGGCGATGCTCGAGAGTGTGCGACGAGTACCGGGTGTGGCAAACGCAACGCTCACCGCCGGCGAGCCGCTGACGAGCGGATTTGGGATCGGCCTGCGTCTGCGAGGCGCGCCGCCGCCAGCGCCGGGAAGTTCGGTGCCCTTCGGGCGTGCGGTCGGCGGAGACTACTTCGAGACGATGGGCACGGCGGTGCGGCGCGGTCGGTATTTCACCGAGGCCGATCACGTGCCGAATGCGAACGTCGCCATCGTCGACGAAGCCACCGCAAAGCGCTACTGGCCGGACGGCGATGCGCTCGATCCGTGCGTCTATCTCGACAGCGGCCACACGTGCACGCAGATCGTCGGCGTCGTGGCGAACACCGTCCTGTGGGAGATTATCGGAGACCGCGGTTCCATCGTGTACATCCCATTCGAGACGCGGCCCGACCGCCCGGTCAGCATGATGGAGGTACGAACCACCGGGGATCCGACTGCGCTGATGCCCGCGGTGCGACAGGCGTTGCTCGCGGCGTCACCAGACTTGCCTTGGGCGGACATCCGGCCGCTCCGTCAGCGGCTCGATCCCCAGCTCAGGCCATGGCGGTTAGCGGCGTCGATGTTCACCGCGTTCGGCGTGCTGGCGTTAGGCCTGGCGGCAGTGGGTGTGTATGGCCTGCTGTCGTACGCCGTCGCTCGTCGCGCACACGAGATCGGCATTCGCAAGGCGCTCGGTGCTCCGAACGGGGGTGTCGTACGCATGGTCATCCGCGGAGCGCTGGGGATGACGCTACCCGGGATCGCTGTCGGCGTCGTCGGCGCGCTCGCCGCGGGGCGTTTCATCGCGAGCGAACTCTATGGTGTTTCCCCGCACGACGCGACGGTGATTGCGCTCTGCGTCGGCACTCTCATCGTCGTCGCGATCGTCGCGTGTCTCGCTCCGGCGCGTCGCGCGACGAAGGTGGACCCCATGGTCGCGCTGCGATCGGAGTAGAGCCTCGCTCGAAGCGCTCCGCGCATCGCTATTGCGCTGCGCCGGATCGTCGGGCGAGTGCGAGCGTTGCGGCTGCGCAACCCGCGCCCAGGGCCGCGCTGACGGAGAGGATGAGGAGCGGGAATTCTCAGCCGTAGCCGCGTAACCCGACGTCTGTGGTGGTCACATCGACCGCGAGGAGAACCAGCGGGAGTGCTACTGCTCCCAGTGCGCCCCAGGTCGACATCCGCACGAGCGATAGTTTGTCGAAGGACTTCTGGCGTTCGGCGAACCTGAGGACGACCGCGAACGCGGCTCCACTCAGCGAGCCCCACGCCGTCCACGCCGTCACGAAGAGGGCCACCGACACGGGGCGGCTGATCACATCCGATGGTTGCGGGGGGCGTGAGTCAGCGTACCAGGCGAGCGCGAGGCCGATCGGCGACCACACCACGGCCCATGTCATTGCGATACCGAGACCGTCGCGAAGGCGGCGAGTCGTGACGACTCCCTCTGTCATGCGGCTGGCTGCCTAACGATCAGCGTCACGCAGGCCACAGTCACGTCGCACATCCAGCGGAACCCAATGTGGAGAGAAGGATACCGCGGGCGCGATGGCAGGATGAGGAGGAGGCTGAGGGCAACGCGCCGCATACAACTCCCGCGTGTCAGGTTGTGTTGTCGCCGGACGGCGGAGGTCCTTTCTGACGCAACGATGCTACGCCCATCACCAGGGATAGCGTTCAGCTGCAGGGCCGCCCTCAAGATACGACCGCTGGCCGCGGCGGCCATCCTCTTCCGCCCGTTCGGCGATGGGGGGAATACGGCGCGTTGCCCCCGGTCCGTCGGTTCCACAATTTCCTTCCACTCGGACTGCTCACCCCCCACCACGGTCCATCATGCGTTCGCCGACCGCTGCCCTCGCCCTGCTGTCTCTCGCATCGCTTGCATCGTGCACGCGCACGCCGGAGGAGTCCTTCGAGGCGCTGGCGCGCAATTCTCTCGCCCAGATCGAAGGGACCGTCACGCTCCCCAGGCTCGATGAAAGAGTGGAGGTCATCCGGGATACGTCGGGTGTCCCGCACATCTACGCCGCCAACCTGCACGACCTCTTCTTCGCGCAGGGATTCGTCCAGGCCCAGGACCGGCTCTGGCAGATGGATATGTACCGGCGCACGTACGAGGGAAAGCTCGCCGAGATCATGGGACCGGACTACGTGGAAAGCGACCGCCTGGCGCGGCTGGTCAGGTTCCGCGGCCCATGGGACGACAGCGAATGGACGAGCTACCATCCCGAGGGACGCCGCATCTTCCAGGCTTTCGCCGACGGCGTGAATGCGTTCATCGCGCACGCGGGCGACCGCTTGCCTGTCGAGTTCCGGCTCACCGGTCTCCACCCCGAACCCTGGACTCCCGAGATCGCCCTTCTGCGTACGCAGACCGCGATGCCGCTGGGCGACGCGCGCTCCGAACTCTCCCTCGCGCGTGACGTCGATTCGATAGGAGTCCGGGAAGCCAACCGCAATGCTCGACCCTCGCCGTACCGCGACCTCGTCGTGCCCCGCGGCGTGGACCTGTCGCTCATCGGAGAGGAGGTCTCGCGTACCCTTGCCGGCCTGCGCACCGGCGAGGTGAGGCCCGAGTTGTTGCCCGAGTACCGCGCACTCGCCGATGCCATGGCCAGCAAGAACACCGGCGTGCAGGAGAACTCACCGGGAAGCAACAACTGGGCGATCAGCGGGCGACTGACCGCGTCAGGCAGGGTGATCGTGGCAAACGATCCCCACCGCAACGTCTCCAACCCGTCCATCCGCTACATCGTGCACCTGAACGCGCCAGGCTGGAACATGATCGGCGCCACCGAGGCGCCGTTCCCGGGCGTGGCCATCGGACACAACGGCCGCGTCGCCTGGGGCCTGACGATTGTTGGCACCGACCAGTCCGACGTGTACGTCGAGACCGTGAACCCGGAGAACCCGAACCAGGTGCGCTTCCGGGGCAGCTGGGAGGATCTCCGCATCGTGAACGACACCATCCGGGTCAGGGGCGCCGAGCCTGTGGTGGTAGAGCTCAAGTACTCGCGGCACGGTCCGGTCTTTTTCGAGGACGCACAGCACCATCTCGTGTATGCGATGCGCTCCACAATGCACGAACCTGGAAGCGGCGGTTACCTCGGCGCGCTCCGCATGCAATCGGTGGACGACTGCGCGCAGTTCCTCGATGCGCTGGTCTACTTCAAGGCCCCCACCGAGAACATGGTCTGCGGCGACACGAGCGGGAACATCGCCTGGCAGGCGTCGGCCGCATCGCCTCGACGCCCCAACTGGCACGGCAGGCTCCCCGTGCCCGGCACTGGTGAGTACGAGTGGAACGGCTTCCGGGACGACCTCCCGCGCGAGTTCAACCCCGCGCGTGGCTGGATCGCGACCGCGAACCATGACATTCATCCGAAGGAATACGACCCGCCCCTCTTCTTCAAGCGCGGCCCCGCCAGTGCGCGCTACGATCGAATCGCGGAGGTGCTGTCGAGCGGCAGCGCGTTCACCATGACGGACATGCAGGCGCTCCAGCATGACGGGTATTCCGCCGCGGCCGCGGCCGACATCCCGCTCTTCAAGGGCTGGACATCGGCGGATACTGCCGTGGAGCGTGCGCGCGCGGCGCTCGCGGCGTGGGACGCGAAACACAAGCGGGAGAGCCAGGCGGCCGCCATCTACAGGTTCGTGTCGCGTGCGATGACGGACGAATCGCGTTCGCAGTCGATCGCGGTCGAACGCCGGAAGAAGTTGTTGGAGACCGCGATCACGGCTGGCCTCGCCAAGCTCGCCGAAGACCAGGGCACCAATCCAGCGCAGTGGCGCTGGGGCCGGATCAACACGAGCCAGATGCCTCACGCGCTGGTGCGCGCCTACGATATCCCGCCGGTCGAGCGGCACGGTGGTGCCGGCTTCGTGGCGGCCGTGGGGGCCACGTACCGGGAGATCATCGACATGGGCAACCTCGACGGATCCCTGGCGACCAACGTACCGGGTCAGTCGGCGCAGCCGTTCAGTCCGTACTACCAGAACCTGGTGGAGGGCTTTGGCCGGGCGGAGTATTTCCCGCTGGCGTATTCGAGGGAGGCCGTGGAGAACGTGGCCCGCTATCGACTCACACTGGTGCCCGGGCGGTAGCGGTTCGTCTGCCTAACGCCAAAGGTTCAGCCGCAAAGGCTTGACAAGATGCGACTGCCCGCCGCATGAGCTCAGGACTACTTGCCGATACCTCGGCGCGTGGTGAGATAGGCCGCGAAGCTGCCAAGCCAATGCCCGCCGGCGTAGTGCTCGCCGGTCACGGCAGCGAGTCCACTGGCGGCGTGAGTGTCAGCCGCGGCCATCAGTGCGCGCCTGCGCAGATCGCCGGCGGGCAATCCCGCCGCGATACCCTGCAGCATCCACGCCCGGCTGAGGTTGAGGCCGTCCAGATGCGCAAGCTTGCCATCCGTCTTGTCGGTGACGACTCCAATCGGCAGCCACGCGCCTGAACTGGTGGTGGGGAGTCGCGGGAGGAACGTCGTCAACCACGCGGAAAACTCGTTAGGTCGCAGGACGCGGCGCATCACGTCGGCCTCGGCGATACACGGCGAGAGGAAATCCTGGCCGGACGGCTCGTAGTTGATCGGGCAGTCGCGGTCGTTGAGATGAAACTCGCGAACCTTGGCGACGACCATCGCGGCCAGTGCCGCGTCTGTTCCGCGAGCATAGTCAAGGATTAATCCAAAAGCGAACGCGGTTTGCGCGTGTTCCCCTTCCCGAATGGAATATGCGAGTTTCGGCAGCCAGGCCTTGAACCGCGCGACCACCACCACTTCGAGCGGCTTCAACGCCGGGGACAACGCCGCCACGTCAGCTGTCGGTGATTCGCGTAGTTCGGCGGCCAGTTGCAGCAGCCAGGCCAAACCGTAGGGGCGTTCGAACGACTCGCGTCCGGTGGCGTTCAAGTAGGCCACTTCGCCGGCGATGCGGGCCGGCGTGAGATTCGCCTTGAGGGCTGCGACCGCATCGGTCGCGAAGGCCGCCTTGGGAAACTCACGGACCAGGCGTGCCAGCAGCCAGTGGCCATGCACCGACGAATGCCAGTCGTAGCACCCGTAAAACGCAGGTGTTAGTTCATGCGGCGCCCTCACATCCGCAGGGGAATTCAGGATATGGGTGATCTTGTTCGGGTATTCCTTCTGGACGCACGCCAGCGCCATCGCTGCAAAGCGCCCTGCGGCGCGCGCGTCAAGCGCGGCCGCTTGCTGTGCCCGCGCCGGCACTGTGGCGAGGGCCACGGTCAACACCGCTAAGCTCACGATGGATTTCATGTCGCCGAATGTATCACTACGCGAGAGTACGTGACCGGCTGTCCCGTTGCAGCCAGTCCGGAAGTGACGCTGCATCGGCTTCGTTTGTCCCCACGGTCACTCTACGATCTTCCAGAACGAATCCTTGCGCGTGATCCTGCCTTCGACGAACTCGAGCAGATCCACGCCCCGCACTTCGAGACTCTTCCCGGAAACGGAATTGCCGGTGAGCGTCCATTCTGAGACTCCGAAATCACCACTGGCCCAGTGCTTGTCGTCACCGTAATGCACGTTCGGGATTCCCTCGAAGCGCTTGGCCGGGCCTGCTCGGACATCCTTCTTCCCGATGTACTGATCGCCTCGTGGTCCAGCGCCGCGCGGCATGTAGAACACGCAATCGTCTGCGAAATAGCCCATGATGGAGTCCAGATCGTGACGATTGAATGCGTCCAGGAATCCCTTCAGCAGCTCTACGGTCGCATGCTCGGACATTGGAGGCCCCTCAATCGGTGACTATGGTGCTCGCCGCGACTCGGAGGGCCAGTACGTGAACTCCTCCCGGTGACAGAGGGCTCCGAGGTCGGCTGTGCGCTCGTTGAAGAAGGCCTTGGCGTCTGCGATGGCAATGTTGTAGACAGTCGCACCGACTTCTTTGAGGAAGTAGTCGAGAACCAGCGATGCTTTCAAATCGCCGATGTCCTGGTCAAGGTCTTCCTGGAAATAGCGCCGGATCGAAGCGACTGCGTGCTTGCGCGCGTCTTCGGACAGAGCGACAGGAGGCTTGCCACGCATAGTCATACCTCGGCGTTGATCGCGAACGTCATGCTTTCTCCCCTCAGCCTGTCTTGTCTTTGGGTCCGAACATGAGGATGCCGAGCAGGAACACGACGACGGAGAAGAAGAACCCGCCGCCGATCATCAGGAGCCAATTGAGCACGGGCACCTCGATCCGCCAGCCGAGCCAGAACACGCCAGCGGCAGCCAGTCCCATAAGCACGATCTTGAGATGATCGATCAGCCTGATAGGCGGGATCGGCCCGGCTTCGACCGAATCACCAGGAAGGGTGACGTCAGGTCCTTGCGGATCGTACAGGACCAACTCATGCTCTCGCGCAAGCTCGACGATCGCATCGATGACGGCGTTGTCTGCTCCCCAGCGAATGCCGAGGAGCAGGAGGCGCTCGCTTTGCTCCGGCGGAAAATCCGCCCAGGGTCCATCCTCTGCATCGGGAAATCGCCGGAGCAATTCGTCCGCCACCGTGGCGATGTCGGCGCTGGATTGGAACGCGCTGTCGTCTTCATGGTCGTAATACGGCTCGAGGAGGCGCTTCGCCTCATCGGGATCACCAACGACCGGCGCCTTCCACAGGATCAGCGTCATGCTCACGGCAGGGACGCTAACGCGATGCCGTCGCCGCCGTGAGCAGCAGCTGCCCGTCAGGTGTCGTTGTCGCCAGGACGTTGCTTGACGCTCGTAGGCGCGTCGTTGTACTTTACAGTATAAAGTACTTCTTGCCGGGAGGAAGCAAATCGAGAAATGGGTGACTCGCATTTTCCGCGCGGACGTCGCGGCGAAGCGAGAATTGCTCGACGCCGGTTGATGTGGCACCAGTAGTATTCATCTCGTGACGCATCACCCCGCCGAGTTTCTCGACCTGCAGGCCGCTCTGGCCGGTGAGTACTCGCTCCAGCGCGAGCTCGGTCGCGGCGGCATGGGGATCGTCTACCTCGCGCGCGACGTGCAGCTGGATCGCGACGTAGCGATCAAGGTCTTGCCGACGGACCTCGCGCGCGACGCCGCGTCGCGCGAGCGGTTCCTGCGAGAGGCGCGCATGGCGGCCGGACTCTCGCACCCGCACATCGTGCCGATCCATCGCGTCAGCGAGGCGGGCGGCTTCGTCTTCTTCGTCATGAGCTACGTGGAGGGCGAGACGCTCGGCGAGCGACTCCGTACGCGCGGGCCCCTGCCGCCCGCGGAGGCGATGCGCGTGCTGCGCGAGGTGGCATGGGCGCTGGCCTACGCTCATGGACGCGGCATCGTCCACCGCGACGTGAAGCCGGACAACATCCTGCTCGAGGCAGCCACGGGCCGCGCGCTGGTAACCGACTTCGGCATCGCGCACGGCGGTGCCGACACGGTCGC
>CAZSNV010000005.1:0-44622 GCA_964608035.1 uncultured Gemmatimonadaceae bacterium
ACGACAATGTCGCCGCTTCCCACGTGGCGCTGGATCACGCGGATGCCGTCGACATCGTAGGCGATGGTGCCGGTATCCGCATTCGCGGCGGCCGGACCGCCGCGGCGCGCCTGCGCCTGCCCATCTCCATGCACTGCTGCTATCGCGAACAGGCTGGCGAGAACACGAAGGGAGGTTCGGCTCACGGGATGATCCTCGGCAGCAGGTCCGCGTCCCTGAGCCCGAGCGCCGTCTTTACCCCGGGAGGCAGCAGGAGACCAACGACCATGGGTTTGCCGACGATGTACTTCCGCGCGTAGGCCCGGACATCATCGAGTGTTTGCGATGCCATGTTATCGACATACCCCATGTAGTACTCCAATCCGGAAACGCTCCACCAGAACCCGATCGTGTGCGCATGATCCGACGGTCGATCGAAGCCGAACGCCGTGCTCACCGCACGCTGGGCCTTCGTTGCGTTGAGTTGCTCCGGTGTGATGTAACCCGGTTCGGCGAGGCGCTCCACTTCCTTCTGCAGCGCCGTCATGGCTTCCTTCAACCGTTCAGGCGTGGTCTGACCCGAGATGGTTATAGGGCCGACCTGATTGAGGGTGTAGTAGTTCACCCCGATCGACTCGAAAAGGCCGGAATCGACCAGGCGTCGCTGAAGCTGAGACCCTGGCTGGTTGAGCGCATCGGAAAAAACGTCAGCCGCGAATGTCGCCGCCGGATCCTTCCGAACGCTCGGCCCCTGCCACTGCAGCATGACGGTGACAGCTCCAACCGGGCGTTCGACATAGACGGCGGTGCTTGCGGTTAGCGCGGGCACGGGAGGGATCGGCTCGGCGGCGAACGGGTCTTCGCCTTTCGCCCAATCGCCGAGGAACCGCTCCGCTAGCGCGAACACCGAGTCCGGGTTGACGTCACCCGTGACGATGAGCGCCGTGTTGTTCGGGACGTAGTAACGGCGCTGGATTTCCACCATCTGCGCCGGGGTAACGCGCTGAAGCACCTCGCGTTCCCCAATGATGTTCTTCCGGCTCCATTGGCCGGGATACAGCGCCTTTCCTGTCTCGTGCGTGAGCTCGAAGAACGGACTTGATTCGTTCCGATCATACTCGCCAAGAACGACCTGCCGTTCGCGTTCGAGTTCCTGGCTGAGAAACTTCGGTCCGCGCAGCGCCGCCGACATCAGCTTGATGCCGCCCGCCAGGCTGTCCGTGGGAAGCGACATGTAGTAGTTGACCCGTTCCTCCTGAGTCGTCCCGTTGAACGACGCTCCCAATTCCGCCGCTCGCTGGATGAACGCGTCCGGCTCGGGCCACTGTGCGTTGGCCTTGAAGAACATGTGCTCGTACATATGCGCCAGCCCTTCGGAGCCCGGCCGCTGCGTAAACGAGCCGTTGCGCACGTTGAACTCGATGGTCGCAAGGGGGACGCCGTGATTCTCGGCCACGATGACTTCGAGGCCGTTCGCCAGCACGCGGTGTCTTATGAACTTCTCGAGCTCAGCGCGTTGCGCGCCAAGGCAACTCGGGGATAGCGCGGCGACGACCGCCCATGTCGCAACGGCAAAAGCGATCCTCGTCCAACGGTTTCTGTCGCGTCGAAGTGCGCATTGATGAATCGTCACGCTGGCGATATCCGGGGTTCCCTGGTTTTCTTTGTGCGCCGATGGCAGAACAACGAGACATTCTGGGCCGATTTGAGACACTGGCCGCGCGGCGTCTGGATGCCTCGCGACTCAGGCGGGACGTCCAGCTGGCTCCGTACACCACGTTCCGGATCGGTGGTCCGGCAGATCTCCTGTACGATGCCACGACGGCCGACGATCTGGCAAACGCGGTTGAGACGTGCCGCGAGACGGGGATCCCGCATTTTGTGCTCGGCCTCGGGGCGAATATCCTCGTGGGGGACCGGGGTTTCCGGGGCGTCGTGATCCGCAACGTCGCGCGTGCGTTTCGCTTCGAAGGCACCCGCCTGTGGGCCGAAAGCGGCGCCATCATGCAGGATCTCATCCTGACGGCCGTGCACGGCGGGCTGTCGGGCCTGGAGCACTACATCGGAATCCCGAGCACGGTCGGTGGTGCGGTGTGGCAAAACCTGCACTTCCTGTCACCGGCGCCCGAGCGGGAGCGCACGATGTTCGTCGCCGAGGTCTTTGAGTCGTGCGAGCTGCTATCCGAAGAAGGGGGCCGTCGCGTCGCTCATCGCGAGGAGATGGCGTTCGGCTACGACACCAGCATCCTGCATCACCGCCGCGATGTGGCGCTCTCCGTGACATTCGCGCTCACACCGGGGGATCGCGACGGGATGAACCGCATCCTGCAGGAGAATCTTGCCTGGCGGGGCGCGCGACATCCGTGGCTCGAGATCCATCCAAGCGCAGGCTCGATCTTCAAGAAGATCGAGGGAGTTGGAGCCGGACGGCTGGTAGACCAATGCGGGTTGAAGGGTCACCGGATTGGCGATGCGCAGGTCTCGTACCTGCATGCCAACATCATCATCAATCTCGGTTCGGCGACGGCGGCCGACATCAGGCGACTCATCGCGGAGATTCAGCACCGTGTCGCCGAGCAGCATGGTCAGCACCTCGAGACTGAAATAGGCTTTGTCGGCGAGTTCTGAACGCCTCGAACGTGGGGCAGGCCTGCCCCGGTCACGACTGGCGTGGCTGATCGCGGGCCCCGGGCTCTACGCGCTGCTGATGTTGCTCGCTCCCGGAACATTGGAGCCTGCTGCACGCCACGTACTCGGCCTCGCGGCATGGATGGCGCTCTGGTGGATTACGGAGCCTGTGCCGCTTGCCGCGACGTCCCTCCTGCCGGCAGGGCTTCTGCCCGCGTTTGGCGTGGTCAGCGCCCGGGATGCCGTCGCGCCCTACGCGAACGAGCTGGTCTTCCTTTTTCTCGGCGGATTCCTGCTCGCGGCCGCGCTCGAGCGCTGGAACGCGCATGCGCGAATCGCGTATGGCCTCATAACGGCGATCGGACTTTCGAGCCGTCGCATCGTGCTGGGTGTGATGATCGCGACTGCTTTCATCTCGATGTGGATTTCGAACACGGCGACAGCGGCCATGATGTACCCCATCGTCCTTGCTATCACGCCGCTGTTCGCCGGCGACGATCGCGACGCGCATCACACACGTACGGCGCTGCTGCTGGGGATGGCGTATGCGGCATCGATCGGCGGAATGGGAACGCTGCTCGGAACGCCGCCCAACCTCATTCTGGCCGGCGCGGCACGCGAACTGGCGGGCCAGGAGGTGTCCTTCCTTTCCTTTCTCGCGTTTGGCGTCCCGATGGTTGTCGTGCTCCTGCCACTCTGCTGGGCACTTCTCGTATTTGTGCTCTTCCCCTCCCGCGCCACGCTCGATGCCAGCGCCCGCGGCGTGCTGCGCGACCGACGCACGGCCCTGGGTCGGTTACGCGGCGGAGAACTGGCGACGCTTTGTGTGTTCATCGCCACGGCAGTCGCGTGGCTGGCGCGAGAGCGAAAGGAGTTCGGCAATCTCGTCGTCCCCGGCCTCGTCGACATCGCGCCGCGATTGACCGACGCCACGATCGGCATTCTTGGCGCGCTGGTGCTCTTCGTCATCCCCGCTCGCGATCGTGACGGCTCCAACCGGGCTCTCCTGACCTGGGACGAGGCTCGCCTGATTCCATGGGATGTCCTCCTGCTGTTCGGAGGCGGGCTGTCGCTCGCCGCTGCCATGGAGTCCACCGGTCTCGCGCGATGGCTCGGCGATCACCTCGGGGTGTTGGGCACTCTCCCGCCGCTCGCCATCTACCTTGGACTCGCAATCTTCGTACTGCTGATGAGTGAACTCGCGTCGAACACCGCGGTCGCGACAATGATGATGCCGATCGTGGCGACGCTCGCCGCGGCCGTGGGTCAGCCGCCCCTGCTGCTGATGTTGATCACGGCGTTGGCTGCCTCAACGGGGTTCGCGCTGCCGGTCGCCACGCCGCCTAACACGATCGTGTTTGGATCCGGACAAATTCGGGTCAGGGATATGGCCCGTGCCGGCGTACTGCTAGACGCCGTCGCCGTAGCGCTTGTCGTCGTCGTGGTCGCGCTGATCTACCCGATCGTGTTCGGTTGAGGCGGCAACGGCATTCATTGACTTCGTTCGCTGTTCCCGGCGGGTCGCCCGAATGGATGCAACGGCACCGAGCACCAGGATGGCAACCACCATCCCGAGCATGTAAAGGTTCACGTTCGGGCCGAACTGGTCCTTGAGAAGATCTCCCGTCAGCATCTTTGCGCCGATCAGGCCAAGGATGGCCGAGAGCGACGTTTTCAGGTACCGGAACTTCTCGATCGCGCCAGCCAGCGCGAAGTAGAGCGAGCGGAGCCCAAGGATGGCGAAAACATTGCTGGTGAAGACGAGGAACGGATCGGCGGTGATGGCGAACGCGGCAGGAATGGAATCCAGTGCGAACACGAGGTCCAATATGTCGATCAGGACGAGACCCACGGCGAGCGGCGTGAGCATTCGGCGGCCATCGATAAAAGCCGTGAAGTGAGGCCCGTTGAACTGCCCCGTGACTGGGAAGAAGCGCCGCAGTAGCCGGATGATGAATACCTCGTCCGTCTCGATGTGACCTTCATCCTTCGTGAAGAGCATCTTGATCGCGGTGTAGACCAGGAACGCGCCGAAGACGTACAGGATCCAGTGATAGCGCGAGACCAGGGCCACACCGACCACGATCATGACGCCGCGCAAGAACAGCGCGCCCAGAATGCCCCAGATGAGCACGCGATGCTGGAACTGCGCCGGAATGCGAAGGTGAACGAAGACCATTGCCATCACGAACACGTTGTCGGCGCTCAGTGACAGTTCGATCAGGTACCCGGTGATGAACTTGAGCGCCGCCAGGCGGCCGTCGTTGACCACGTTGTCCATGCGATCGACGTGGATGCCTAACCCCAGCCAATGATTCTCGTAGGCGGCGTAGATGAACCCGGCGAAGGCGAAGGCGAGGACCACCAGCACTGCGGTGAAGATCAGCGCCTCGCGCACAGAGATCACGTGCGCCTTGCGATTCACCACTCCCAGGTCGATCGCCAGCATCGCGAATACGAAGACCAGAAACCCGCCCCAGGCCCACAGTGTGTAGTCGATTGGACTATCCTCTCGTGCGAGGGTGCGCCGTGTCAGCGCCGGAGAAACCGTCGGTCGTCACGTCGACAGCCATTCGCGCCACGACTCTTCGTCCACGCCTACGGTGACGCGATGACCGAATCGCACCAGCGGTTGTTTGAGCATTCCCGGCTCCTCGGTCAGTCGCTTGAGCCACCAGTCGTCAGAATGCATCGAGCGCTGCAGGCCAAGGTCTTGAAACCGGCGCGAGTCACGATCTATCAGGCTCGACACGCCGAACCTCTCTGTGAAGCGACGAAGTTCCCCGAGCGCTGGGCCCCGTTCGTGAAAATCGACGAAGTGCGTTGTGACACGCCGTTCCGCGAAAAACCTCAAGGCCTTGCGCGTCTCCGCGCTTTTCTTCGTTCCGAAAACCTGGACCTGGCGAGCTTGGGCTGTCGCGCCTGGCACATCCTGCCTCATCGCGGTGGTTGCTCCGGGCCATGCCCGAAGGACGCACTTAACTCCTGGACCGGCCCCGCGTCGGGGTCCGGCGAGTAATGTAGCCTCATGCCCAGTGCGTTCCGTCCAGCGTGGTGGCTGCCTGGCCCTCACACTATGACCATGTGGGGGAAGTTCATTCGCAGAAGGGGTTTGGTTGGTCTGCGACTGGACCGCATACCCGCCGGTGACGGGGACGACCTCACACTCGCCTCCGCTGAATCACCCTCGACTGGTCCAGTTCTCCTGCTGCTGCACGGGCTCGAAGGCGGCCTGCGATCTCACTACGTCGGCGGTATCTGGGACGTCGCTCGCCGGAAAGGGTGGCAGCCCAGGATCCTGCTCTTCAGGACCTGCGACGGTCGCATGAATCGGGCGCGGCGGACGTACCACTCGGGCGAAACCACCGACCTGGACCTCGTGATTCGGCACTTGATCCGCGAGGATCCGACTCGGCCCATTGGACTGGCGGGCATCTCACTCGGCGGTAACGTGATGCTCAAGTGGCTCGGCGAGCAGGGCGAGGACGTCCCTGCCCAGGTTCGAGCCGCAATCTCCGTGTCGACACCGTACGATCTTGCCCGGTCGAGCCGTGCAATCGGCTCCGGGTTTGCTCGCTTGTATCAATGGAACTTCCTTCGATCGCTCAGGAGAAAGGCTCGATCAAAGATTACTGAGCACCCTGATGTCTGTTCGGTCGAACGTCTCGAAGCAATTACCACGATGTGGGAATTCGATGACCGGTTCACTGCCCCGCTCCACGGCTTCTCCGACGCCGCCGATTACTACGCAAAGAGCAGTTCAATCAGGTTCATCGAGGGGATTCGACGTCCAACACTGCTTATGAGCGCGCGAGACGATCCATTCCATTCGGACGAGGTGCTCCGCGACGTCGAGAGGATCAGTGCGACGAACTCGTGCCTATCAGTGGAATTCCACAGGCGCGGCGGGCATGTGGGATTTGTAGGAGGCACTCCGTGGCATCCGTCGTACTATGTGGAAGCGCGTGTGGGGTCGTTTCTCGCAGGTCATCTCAGGACAGCGATCGCAGCTGAGTAGCCGCGGCAGGACGGACCAATGTCGGATGTGCTGCTTTTCGCCCTCATCTTCGGCGGCCTGTTTGTTCTCAGGATCATCCTGGCCACGATTTTCTTCGGCCTGATCCTGCCGGCTGATGATCATTGCCCCTGCTGCGACACACCCACGATACGAATCGCCTCCGCGTTCGACCGCGTCCTTCCCTGGTTTCGCAGGAGCTGGTGCCTGAGATGCGGCTGGCATGGAGTCCTGCGGCGCGGCACGGTGACAGCGGAGACGAGGTCTGAAACGCTTACGCGCCGGTGACCCTCGCGCGGCCTCCGTCACTCGCGAAAAGCACGAGCCAGGCCGGCCAGTTGCCGCTCAAATCAAAGAACTCCTCGAAGTAAGCGAGTCCCGCGTTTTCGAGATCAGCAATGAGGCCCTGCAGCGCCTCGTCGTCGAGGATGGGACCGATCACAATCAGGTCACCCTCGACCCGGAACTCCTGATCGGTCAGACCGAGGCGTTCATCGACGGCTGCGCGCGTGATTCCCTGTCGTTCAAACGCTCCTCGACGGATGATGATACTGGCGGTGTTCGCTGGGAGTTCGATCGGCATGGTGAGCTTGAAAGGAAGGCACGTGACGCCGTGCCAATGGATGCACGAGGACCGCCTGCCCCGCTACCTTCCGCGAATGCCTTCAAGCAGCATGCCCAATCTTGAAACGCAGTTCGACGTCATCGTAATTGGCGCCGGCCATGCCGGAACGGAGGCCGCGGTAGCAGCGGCACGCGTTGGTAGCAGCGTCGGCCTCATCACCAGCGCGCTCGAAACCATTGGCCAGATGTCGTGCAACCCGGCGATTGGCGGCATCGCCAAGGGGACGGTCGTTCGCGAAGTGGATGCCATGGGTGGGATCATGGCGAGGGCCACAGATCTCGCGATGATCCAGTTCCGCATGTTGAACCGCGGAAAGGGTGCAGCGGTGTGGGCGCCGCGAGCGCAATGCGATCGCAGTTTGTATCGCCGCGCAGTCCGGTCGCTCCTCGAACAGCATAGCCAGCTCAGGACCATCCAGGGCACAGTGGCCCGGCTCCTCTGGACCGGCGATGCCGTGGCCGGCGTCGAAACAATGGAAGGCCGGTGTTTCGGCGCGCGCAGTGTCGTGCTCACCACGGGCACATTTCTCCGTGGCCGCATTCACATCGGTACACAGACGCGAATCGCCGGTGGACGCGCCGGCGAAGCCTCCACGGTGGACCTGGCCGAACAGCTGGAGAAGGCGGGGATCGAGGTGGCGCGCTTCAAGACCGGAACACCGCCGCGCATCGATGGAAGAACCGTGAACTTCGAACGTTTTCAGCGCCAGGAAAGCGAGGTCGAGGAGTTCGACTACTCGTGGTCTCATTTCTGGGCCGACAAGCGCGCTGAGTCAGGACGCACGCGTCACCCTGACCAACTCCCGTGCTGGATCACGTTCCTCGAAGAAGACGGCAAGCGGATCATCGAGCGACGGCTGACCGAATCCGCCATGTACGGCGGGGCCATCAGCGCGCGCGGTCCCCGATACTGTCCATCCGTCGAGGACAAGGTCGTTCGTTTCCCCGCCGCAGAACGTCACCAGCTGTTTCTGGAGCCCGAGGGACACGACACGAGTGAGCTGTATGTGAACGGCCTCTCCACTTCCCTGCCGGCGCCCGTGCAGTTGGAGATCCTGCGTTCAATTGACGGTCTTGCTGACGTACAGATGACAAGGGCCGGCTACGCAATCGAGTACGACTACTTTCCGCCCACGCAGTTGTGGCCGTCGCTCGAGAGCCGAGCCCTTTCCGGCGTGTTCTTCGCGGGCCAGGTCAACGGAACGACGGGATACGAAGAGGCGGCGGGTCAGGGGCTCATCGCCGGTATCAACGCCGGGCGCCGCGCTCAAGGTGCTGAGCCACTGATACTGGGCCGTGAGACTTCGTACATCGGCGTCCTCATCGATGATCTGGTCACGCGCGGCGTGGACGAACCCTATCGGCTGTTTACTTCGCGATCAGAGTTCCGCCTGACTGTGCGCCAGGACAATGCCCTGCGCCGCCTTGCTCCCATCGCATCCGATCTGGGGATGTTCGATGCGCGCGAGCAAGTGCGGATTGCGCTCCGGCTCGAGCAGGAGTCAGAACTGGCGCGCCTCGCGCGCGAAACCGTACTCGCGCCTGACGAGGCGAATCCGGTTCTGGCGAGGACAGGAAGCGCACCCGTTCAGCAGCCTGTTCGAATTGCCGAACTGGCGCGTCGCCACGGCGTCAGTCTGGGAACGCTGCTGGAAGCCTCCGGTGCGCGCGCGACTCTCGATCGCGATGCATTGACAACGGTAGACCTGGAGCTGAAGTACGCGGGTTACTTCGCGCGTGAACGGGTGCAGGCGGAGAAGCTGCGACGGATGTCCCAACTCGTGCTTCCCGTCGACCTCCCCTACCCCGAGTTCCTTTCACTCTCGACCGAGGCTCGGCAGAAACTGGCTGTGAGGCGTCCCACGACGCTGGCACAGGCAGCAGGGATTCCTGGGGTCAGCCCAAGCGACCTGCAGAACCTGCTGATTGAGATCGAGCGGAGGCGAAGAACGATGGACCGGTCGCCAGTCCTGTCGTGATGGAAGTCGGGGATCATCGATGACGTCGGCTCCGTCCGCTCCGACGCGGTGACGTCGACCGATCGCGTCGCGCTCGCGCGCTTCTGGGCGATTGCGCTCACAGTCCTGTCGTTTCTCCCCTATGCAAACTGGATAGCGGGTGGCCACGTCGCCCAATGGTACGGGGCTTCCTCGACGGAATGGCTGACTGGGTCGGCGATCAGCATCGGCTCCGCCGTGGTGCTGTTTCTGACGATGCGGCGCTTCGATTGGTGGCCGACGGGATGGGCCCGAGTCGCTGAAGCCGCGCACCGAAACGTTCAATTCACCGCGTTGCTGCTGGGCGTTTTTTCGCTCGCTCTCTTCAGCGTCGTCGCCCTCAGGGTGCTGAACGGTCGGTCGCTCAACATTGACGAGATGGTGCAGGTCATGCAGGCGAAGACGTTCGCCGAAGGACGCGTTTCGCTTCCCGCGGACGCGTATCCCGAGTTTTTCAGCGCGCTGAACGTGGTGGACGTGAGCGGTTCGGTGTTCTCGCAGTTCCCCCCTGGAGGCCCGCTCATGCTCGTGCCGGGGGAGCTTGCCGGATTGATATGGCTCACCGGGCCGGTCTTTGGTGCGATCGCAGTCGTGGGCTTCTGGCGACTGGTTCGCGCAACGGAAGCACCGGGCATCGCGCTCGGCGCAGCTGCATTGCTTGCCCTGTCACCGTTCATGGTTTTCATGTCGGGGTCGCACATGAACCATGTGCCGACTCTGGCGTGGCTCTGTCTCGCGTTGCTTGGGCTTCGGATCATCACGTCGGACGAATCGCCTCGACCGGTCGTTGCGTTGCTGACCGGCTTCTGTCTCGGGATGATGATCTCGATCCGGCCGTTGGACGGTGCGGTCTTTGCGCTGCCGGCGGGCCTCTGGCTGCTATGGAGGACTGTGCAACGACGCACCTCCCTTGCCTGCCTCCTTGCATCCGGCGCAGGCGTTGTTCTCCCGGTCCTGGCGGTGCTCGCCTTCAACCGCGCAACCACCGGAGACGCGTTGCTGTTCGGTTACGAACTGCTTTGGGGCGCGAGCCACGAAATCGGGTTCCACCAGCCACCGTGGGGAGTGACACACACGCCTGCGCGCGGATTCGAACTCGTCAACCTGTATTTCCTGCGCCTGCAGACGTACCTGTTCGAGACTCCTCTGCCCTCTCTGGTCCCTGCGATCGCGGCGTTGGCGATGGTCCGTCGCCTGAGCGCTTTCGATCGGTACTTGTTGGTGAGTTCAGCGCTTCTGGTGCTCGGCTACTTCGCTTACTGGCACGACGGGAACTACCTCGGCCCACGCTTCTTTTATCTCCTGCTGCCGATTTTCGTACTCTGGACGGCGCGGCTTCCGGCTATCGCCCGTGAGCGTTTCCCTTCCCTCGGCGCCGATCGATTCGTCCTGCTCGTCTATGCGGTGAGCGCAGTCGTCGCGGTATTCATTTCCCTGCCTGTCCGGACCCGTCAGTACACGAACGGGATGCTGCTGACGCGGCACGACTACATCGAACCTGCTGCGAGCGCTGGTGTCGTGAATGCGCTGATCCTCGTACGGGAAAGCTGGGGTGCGCAGCTCATCGCGCGGCTCTGGGCGCTGGGGGTGCCGCGTAGCGAGACCGAGGCGCTGTATCGGTCAGTGGATACCTGTCTGCTGGAAAGCGCGATCGTCGGACTCGAGGCCGCCGGCATTCGCGAGGTCGCCGCGCGGGATCGACTTCGGCCGCTGGCGCGCGACTCGTCGCGGCTTCTCACCAGTACGCTATCACCGGACCGGACTCAGCGGATGCTACCGGGCGCGAGGTATTCGCCAGTCTGCCAGCGGCGGATTCTCGAGGATCGGGGCGGCTACGCGTTCTTTGCGCCGCTGTTGGCTCGCGACGTCGGCAGCAACGTCTATGCGCGGGACCTTCACGCGCGCGACACGCTGCTCCTGGGGCGGTACGCCGATCGTCCGGTGTACTTGCTGCGGACGGTCTCCGACGAAGTAGGGTCGCCATTAATGCTCGAGCGCGTACGGCTCGATTCCGCCCGGGCGGAGTGGGCTGCGTCATCCTCAGGACGCTGAGATCCAACCCGTGGTGCGCGCTTGCGGCCTCGCTGAATTAGTAATTAAGCGCTACTAAATATCAAAAGCGCGCGATCTCACGGAGGGCGGTGCGGGACAGCCGACGACGCGGCGCTCCGAGCTGCCTAACGATTTCGAATCCCGCAAGCGTCGACGACGAGCCCGGCCACGCGGTCCCAGGCAGAGGTGAGAGGGAAGGGCACGAAGTGCCCGGCCGGCGGCGGGCCAGAAGCCGTTGTGTCTGAACCGGATCGCGTGGACAACTCCTTCAACGAACGCCCGAGCTGTGGGTTTCTCTCGACTGCGGCTGGGTCACCAGGCCTTCGATAGGACGGGTTCATGGACGCGCATTGACTCTTCGTTTTCGAGCCAGCCAGGGCTGCATGGTTGCCATAACATGTTGGCAGAAAGAGAGTTAGAAGTTTTATCATGGCGCAGTTGGGTCATCTCAGTCGGGGCCATCCTCGAGCGCCACGGTGGGTTGGATAAGGCCGGGCGAAAGACTGCAGTTCTCCACCTTTCCGCTCATTCTTCCCACATCGATGTTCCACGTGGAACATGCCGATAGCCCGAGACTCGCGATCACGGTATTATCGGGCCACCTCATTCCCCACCCGAGCTGCTGTGCGCACACCGACTCTGAAGCGGATTGTTGCAATCACGAACCAGAAGGGGGGAGTCGGGAAGACAACGACCGCAATCAACCTGGCCGCGGCGCTGGCGGCAGCCGATCGGCGCGTCCTGCTCGTTGACGGAGACCCACAGGGTAACGCTACGAGCGGCCTCGGAATATCGGTGTCGCCGGACACTTCGAGCCTCTATGAGGTCTTGCTCGGTGAAGTCCCGGCACGAGAGGTGATTCGGCGCGGAGTTCACCTGCCGAAGCTTGACGTCCTACCGGCTACGCCGGATCTGGCCGGCGCTGAAGTCGAACTCGTCAACGAGGAAGGTCGAGAGCGCCGCCTTGCGCGAGCGCTTTCTCCCCTGCGAGGTGAGTACGATTACATCCTGATCGACTGTCCGCCGTCGCTGGGCCTTCTGACGATCAACATGCTGGCGGCCGCAGATTCGATCATCATCCCGCTTCAATGCGAGTACTTCGCGCTCGAAGGCCTGACCCAACTCCTCCGCACCGTCCAGATGGTGCGCGAAGGACTCAAGCCGGACCTGGAGGTTGGGGGCGTTCTGCTGACCATGTACGACTCTCGTTTGAACTTGTCCCGTCAAGTTGCCGAGGACGCCAGAGAACAACTTGGCAACCTCGTCTATGAGACGGTTATTCCAAGAAACATTCGTTTAGCAGAAGCTCCCAGCTACGGAAAACCCATTCTGCAGTACGACATCAGTTCCGTAGGTGCATCAACCTATCTTGCTGTGGCAAAAGAGGTTATGACGCGCCTAGAAACATTTGATTCCGATTCTGATCCCAAGACGGATGATCCGAAACTCACAGCGGAAGTCACTTCCCTATGAATGAGCCAGACCGATCAAGAAGGCTAGGACGGGGCCTGAGCGCACTCATCAGCTCGGCAACGTCAGCAGCTCAGCCCGCTAGCAATGAGCCAGTCAAAAATGAGCCATTCAAAGAAGTACGGCTTGAGTTAATCGTCCCGAATCCTCGACAGCCCCGACGAGACTTCTCCGACGCGGAGTTGCAGGAACTCCAGCTCAGCATGCAAGTGAGTGGACTACTTCAACCCATCGCAGTGCGGCCCCGCACAGATGGTCGCTTCGAGCTGATCGCCGGCGAGCGGAGATATCGCGCGGCCAGCAGGCTCGGCTGGAGCACGATTCCCGCGTACATCCGCGACGTCAGCGATGAACAACTGCTGAGCCTGGCGTTGGTCGAAAACCTCCAGCGAGAAGACCTCAATCCCATGGAAGAGGCCGAGGGATATCGGCAGCTGATCAGCGATTTTGGCCTGGCGCATCAGCAGGTGGCGCAAGCGGTCGGCAAGGACCGCTCAACTGTGACCAACGCCCTGCGCCTGCTGGCGCTTCCTGAGGACGTTCAGCGGCTCGTCCGAGACGGTTCTCTCACACTTGGCCACGCTCGCGCGTTGCTCGGCGTGCCGCCCGGCATGTCCCTGTCCGAGTTCGCGCAGCGAGTGGTTACGCAACGCCTGAGCGTCCGAGAAGTTGAGCGACTGGTCCAGGAAGCGAAGCCAACAGTACGACGGGCTCGTGACCCGGAGACACAGGAAACAGTATCTGAAGTGCCGGAAGTGCGTCGCCTCACAGAACGGCTGCGTCGTTTCCTGCAAACTGACGTGGCGGTGCAAGTTGACAGCGCCGGCCGTGGAGAAGTGAGGATTCGGTTTTATTCTGCCGATGATTTCAACCGCGTTTTCGAACTCATGACACGGTCATCGAAAGATGCCGATTGATCCTCGCCATCAGTTTAACCCGCCGGGAGATTCCGACATGTCCATTTTCCAGAAGCCGCCTAATTCTCCCGACCGTCCCGAGCGTCCACCGGTGCGGCTTGATACGCCCCCGGCCGCCGCAGCAGCAGATGGAGGAGGCACTTCAGTGATCGCAGCCGGCTTGAAAATAGTCGGGGACGTCGAAACGTCCGGCGTCCTCAAGATCGAGGGAACGGTGCAGGGTTCAATTCGCGGAGCACGGCAGGTCATGGTCGGGCGCTCTGGCGTCGTTCAGGGCGACATACAGGCCGAAGAGGTCATTCTGGGCGGACGCGTCGTTGGAACTATCACCGCAACGGAACGCGTCGAGATCCAGGCCAATTCGGTTATCGAAGGCGATGTCCACACGCGGAGCATCGTGGTCTTCGAAGGCGGCTTGCTGAACGGAAACGTTCGGATGGACATGGCCGGCGCCAAAGGAGCGACCTCGACGCAGGCCGGCGCCAAGGGAGCGACCTCGACGCAAGTCACCCCACTGCGTAACGTCGGGGGAGCGGACTAGCAGCCTTTTCCACTCGATGTGGAGGACCTGCTGGTTTTCCTCCACATCGCAAGAGCTGCTCTCCCAACAGAACGCGAGTTTCTCCACGTGCGTGGAAGTACATCCTCCACATTGCTGGCGTTGCTGTTGGGTGTGGCCTGTGCTGGGCCACCAGCTCGTGAAGCCAGCAGCACCCTCCGCGTCGCACTCCTGACCCCGGGACCG
Organism: uncultured Gemmatimonadaceae bacterium; assembly: GCA_964608035.1. Taxonomy (GTDB): domain Bacteria; phylum Gemmatimonadota; class Gemmatimonadetes; order Gemmatimonadales; family Gemmatimonadaceae; genus JABWBJ01. The sequence continues at coordinate 14,428 of CAZSNV010000005.1, forward strand.
ATATCCGATCAGGCATGGAATGGGGAAGCGTATCGCGGCTTGCTGGCCATCCGGGACAGCCTCGGTGCTTCCGTCAGCCACATTCAGACGCGCACTCCCGCGGCCTTCGATGAAAACTTTCGCGAGTATGGCCGGCAGGCATACGATCTCGTCATAGGCCACGGATTCGAATACAAGGACGCGGCCGAGCGGGTCGCGCCGTCGTTTCCGAAGACGGTTTTTCTGGTTACCTCGAGCGAAGTGAGGGGGCCAAACGTCGCCGGCATTCGCTTCTCTTTCGCGCAGCCGGCTTTCCTGGCCGGCATGGCGGCCGCGGGAGCTTCGAAGAGCGGAATCATCGGAGCAATGGGAGGCACCGAACTGCCGCCGGTTCGAGAAGGCTTCGATGCCTTTACTGCCGGCGCCCGGCTGATCAATCCAGCGATTCGAGTTCTGGTGTCGTACGTGGGCAATTGGGAAGACGTGAGCGCGGGCCGGGACCAGGCGCTCGCGCAGATGTCGCGAGGCGCGGATGTGATTTTCCAGAATGCTGACGCGGCCGGTCTCGGCGTGTTTCAGGCGGCGCGCGAAAGCGGCCGAGCACTGGTGATTGGCGCAAACGCCGACCAGAACGGCGTCGCCCCTGGCGTGGTACTCGGCAGCGCGGTGATCGACTTGCCCCGTGCCTTCCTGACGGTGGCTCGCGCAGTCCGTGAGCGCGCCCCGTTGCCACCGGTGTTCGCGTTAGGCGCGGAGACCGGGGTGGTGCGGTTTGCGATCAACCCGGCGCTCGGCAACCGCATCAATCTGCAGGCACGTCAGCGCATCGACAGCGTGTGGTCGACAATGACGTCGGGTAACTGGCGGTCGCCCGTCTCCTGGGGGCGATCGGCGGAGTCGAAACCGTGACGGTGCGCGCCATCGAACTGGCGCAGCGCATCGATCGATTGCTGGGGGTCGGGGGTCATCCCGAATACGCAACGGCGCTGAACGGCCTCCAGGTCGATCATCAGGGGCCGGTAACGAAACTCGCTGCCGCGGTTGACGTCTCCCAGCGTGTCATCCAGGGTGCCGCGGATGCCGGCGCGAATTTCCTGCTCGTTCACCACGGGCTATTCTGGGGAGGCGCGCAACCGGTCGTGGCCGGACTGTACGGTCGTTTTCGGCAGCTCTTCGATCACGATATCGCGGTGTACTCCGCGCACCTTCCGCTCGACTCACATCCGGAGTTCGGGAACAATGCTCTTCTCGCGCGGGAATTCGGACTGACGCCAGCGCGATCGTTCGCGAGTTACCAGGGCGTGCCCGTTGGCGTAGCCGGCGACGCAGACATGCCAACCGACACGATCCTTTCACTCGCGGACGCGTTTGCCCGTCGACACGGCGGACAGGCGCGCTCCACCAGCATGCCAGCGGGACACCGCACGCGACGGTGGGCCATCTGCACTGGAGCGGGGGCGTCAAGCGAGACGCTTCGCGAAGCGGAAGCGGCGAATGTCGACACGCTGATTACCGGGGAGGGTCCACACCATACCGCAGTGGAAGCGCCGGAACGTGGCGTCGTGGTGATCTATGCCGGTCATTACGCCACGGAGACCCTCGGCGTCGCTGCCGTGACAGAACGCATCGCCGGCGACGTTGGCCTGCCCTGGAGTTTCGTCAGCGCACCAACCGGATTGTGACCGCACCGGCGCTCCAGCTCACCGGTATCCGCAAGCGCTTTGGCGAGCTGCTCGCTCTGGACGGCGCGGATCTTGTGCTCCGTCGAGGAACCGTGCACGCAGTGCTCGGCGAGAACGGCGCCGGCAAGACCACGCTGATGCGGATTGCGTTCGGGCTCACCGCGCCCGACGACGGCACCATCACGGTGGATGGGATGAGGATCCGTACAGGACGGCCGGCCATTCGAGCCGGCATCGGGATGGTGCAGCAGCACTTCGCGCTGGTGCCCGCCATGACACCGCTCGAGAACGTTGCCCTGGGCATTTCTGCGCCGCGGCGAATGAACGACGACGCCGAGCGCCTTGCCGCTCAGCTGGGATTGCGGCTGGACGTGGATGTGCCCGTCGCCCAGCTGTCCGTCCCGGAGCAGCAGCGGATCGAGTTGCTCAAGGCGCTCACGCGCGGGGCCCATATCCTCATTCTTGACGAGCCGACTGCCGCGCTCGCACCCGAGGACGCCGACCGTCTGTTCAAGTGGCTTCGAGAGTTTTGCGAACGTGACGGCAGCGTCGTGCTCATCACGCATAAACTGCGTGAGGCGATGGCCATCGCCGACGACATCTCGGTGCTCCGCCACGGGGCAATCACCTGGAGCGGGCCGCGCGAGAGCGCATCGATCGAGGGCCTCGCCAGGGCAATGCTTGGCGAGGCCCGTCCACTTCCGGAGTCCGAAGCCGCAGAACGCGTCAATATGGAGGCGCGACCGCGCTCTCTCGAACCGGTGGCCTCAGCAGACCGACTGGAGATTCACGACGCACGCGGCGTGAGACGCGTGCGAGACGCGACCCTGCGTGTTTTCGCAGGTGAGATACTTGGTGTCGCGGGTGTTGAGGGATCAGGGAGCCGCGAGCTGCTCTACGCGCTGGCGGGCCGCCTCTCGCCGATCGGTGGCGATCTCCGGCTGCCTGACGAGATCGGGTTCGTGCCGGAGGACCGCCAGCAGGAAGCCCTCCTCCTCGCAGAATCGATCGCTGACAACGTTGCGTTGAAGGGCGCCGGGCGCCGCCGCGGCTGGTTCGGCCGGTCCGACGCCTTGTCCCTGGCGGACCGCCTGACGAGGGCCGGTGGGGTTCGTGCCCGTGATGTGCGGGCCCCGGTGTCCACGCTCTCCGGCGGCAACCAGCAACGACTCGTTCTCGCGCGCGAACTCGACGGACGGCCACCGCTGCTGGTGGCAGTGAATCCGACGCGCGGCCTGGATGTCGCGGCGTATGAGGAGATCCAGCAGCGCATGCGTGATGCGGCACGGGCAGGCATGGCGATTGTGTATTACACGGCTGATCTCGACGAGTTGACCAATATCGCCGACCGGGTTGTCGTCGTGTTCGACGGACGGGTTCGCGAAATCGCCCGGGACCGGGATGCCATCGGACGCGCGATGCTGGGCGCCGCGTGATGACCGCGCACCGCGCACGGTGGCAGCTGGCCATTCTTTCGGTTGCCATCGTCCTCTCGATGGCCCCATGGTTCGCCGCCACCGTGGTGGCTGACCCGATCGCCGGCGCTCTTGCCCTGTCTGCCGGACAAACCAGCTGGCTCACGCTCGCCGTGCAGCTCGGCTTCGTGCTCGGCTCCCTAACGAGTGCGGCCCTGCTGCTGAGCGACCTGCTGAGCGCGCGCTACCTGGCAGCGGGGGCGGCCCTGGTCGCTGCCGCCGCCACGGCCGTCCTCGCGTTAGGCTCCCTGGCCGGATGGCAAGCGATCGCACTGCGATTGCTGACCGGCGCATCACTGGCCTGTGTCTACCCGCCGGGAATGAAGATCGCCGCCGGATGGACGCAGCGGCACCGCGGCACCGCCATCGGGATCCTGGTCGGCGCCGTGACGGTGGGTTCGGCATTCCCGTATCTGTTGCGGGCGACGTGGGATCCCGGGCAATGGCGCCCGGTCGTGTTGCTCGCGGGTGCGAGCGCGGCACTGGGAAGCGCCTTGTTCGCGTTCGCGGTTCGCGAGGGACCCTTTCAAGCCGGCTCGGCGCCGTTCGACCCGAGGGCGATCCGACGCGTGCTGGGTGAGCGCGACGTGCGCCTCGCGACCGGAGGCTACCTGGGGCACATGTGGGAGCTGTACGCCATGTGGAGCACCATCGGGCTGTTCCTGGCGGACACGGGCCGGCGCCACGGCAATCCGTCGACCCCGGCTTCGCTCCTCGCCTTCGCGGTGATCGCCGCTGGCGCGATCGGGTGCGTGGTGGCCGGGATCCGCGCCGATCGCGTGGGACGCGCGCGGGTTGCGATGATCGCCATGGCGGTGAGTGGAACGTGCGCGCTCGCGATCGGGCCCGTGTCGGCGTGGTCATACGGCCTAACGATCGCGCTGGCGCTCGTCTGGGGCGTGTCCGTCGTCGCCGACTCCGCGCAGTTCTCGGCGTGTGTGGCCGACGTGGCGCCCAGGGAGTATGTCGGCACGGCACTGACCATCCAGACCGCATCCGGGTTCCTGCTCACCATGCTCACGATCCATCTCGTTCCCGCGTGGGCAGCGCGATGGGGCTGGGAGCTGGCCTACATGCCGCTGGCACTGGGACCGGTCTTCGGCATCGCCGCCATGTCCCGCCTCCGCGACGCCAGGCGTGCCTAACGCGAAAGCGGCCAGACGCATCGCGGCGCTGGGTCCGGTGACCGGGGAGGTCGCCCGCAGCGCAGGGCAGGCCCTGCTCGTCGGCGGAATCGCTATCGCGGTGCTGGCGGGTCTCCTGGCCGCGGCCGGACTCCCGGCAGGGCCAGCGCTCGAATCCCTCTGGCGCGGAGCCTTCGGGTCATGGGATGCACTGGTGTCGTCGACGCTCGTCCGGGCAACGCCACTCCTCCTCATCGGGAGTGGCATGGTCATCGCGTTGCGCGCCGGAGTGATCAACCTCGGTGGCGATGGCCAGCTGCTGCTAGGCGCCGTGGCGGCGACGGCGGTCGCGTTAGGGCTGGGCAATTCGGGCGGCGTGCTCGCTGGCGCCGCTGCGCTCGTCGCCGCGGCCGCGGCAGGAGCTGCCTGGACGTTCCTGCCGGCCTGGCTCAAGTCGCGTTTCGGGACCATGGAGGTGGTTTCCACCATCATGATGAACTTCCTTGCGGCTTACGTCGTGAGCTTCCTGATTCGCGGACCGTTGCAGGAGGCGAGCGGCGTGTATCCGCAGTCGGCGACTGTGCCGGTGAGCGCGCAGCTGCCGCTCCTGCTGGAGGGCACGCGGCTGCACGCAGGCGTCGTCCTCGCGGTGCTGGCTGTTCTGGGCGCCTGGATATTGCTCGAGCACAGTGCCGCAGGATTCCGGATGCGCGCGGTCGGAAGCAATCGGCGCGCCGCCGAAATCGCCGGTCGCATCGATGTACGCCGTGTGCAGTTGGGGGCGTTCCTCGTCAGCGGCGCCCTCGCCGGCCTGGCGGGCGGGGTGGAAGTTCTCGGCGTCACGTACGCGCTCTACGAGAACCTGTCACCCGGCTATGGCTACAGCGCCATCGCGGTCGCGCTTCTCGCCCGGCTGGGTCCGCTGCAGGTCCTATGGAGCGCGATTCTGCTAGGGGGATTGGGTGCAGGCGCGACCGCGATGCAACGCGACGCGGGGGTTCCGGCTGGAGCGGCAGCGACCGTCGAGGCAACGCTTATTCTCGTCATCCTTGGTGGCCAGGCGTTGTTGCTCCGATGGCAGAACTCCCGCCGCTCGCCAATCGCGGCCTGATGGAAGTCCTGACGGTTTTTCTCGAGGCGGTCGTTCGCGCGACTTTGCCGCTCGCATTGGCGGCATTGGGGGAGATGTTCTGCGAACGCGCTGGATTCGTCAACGTTGGCCTCGAAGGAACGATGATTGCCGGAGCCCTGTCGGCAACCGTCGCCGCGACGGCCGGCGGGACGACGTTTGGGTACGCGGCCGGTGCGGTCGCCGGCGGGGCAGTCGGCATCGTGCTGGCGGTGTTCGCGGTCGCGCTGCGCACGAACCAGATCCTGACTGGAACGGCCGTGACCGCCGGCGCGTTAGGCGTGACTTCGCTGCTTTCGCACGCCGTCTTCGGAACCACCGGAGCAGCACTCTCGGTGCCGATGTCGGCTCCGGTGGCGGTACCGCTCCTGTCGAGCATTCCGATTCTCGGACGCGCGCTGTTTGCCCAGCCGTTGATCACCTACGTAGTAGTCGCGCTGGTTCCATTTGCCTGGTGGTGGCTTTCATGGACCCGCCACGGACTCGCGCTCAGGGCGACGGGCGAGAATCCTGATGCTGTTCGGGCCTCCGGTCCGTCTCCGCTTCGGTTGCAGGCTGCCGCCGTCGTGGCGGGTAGCGCTCTCGGCGGCCTGGGCGGGGCAACGCTCGTGCTGGCCCAGGCGGGAACATTCGCCGAGGGGATGACGGCAGGGCGGGGTTTCATCGCGCTGGCGGTCGTCGCCCTCGGCCGCTGGCATCCGATCGGCATCGCCGGTGCGGCACTGCTGTTCGGCGCGAGCAGTTCGCTCCAGTACCTGCTACAGGCGCTCGGCACCACTCTGCCGTATCAGCTCTTCCTGGCCCTGCCCTATGTGCTGACGCTAGGAGTGCTGGTGGTCACGGGACGCGCTGGCGAACCGGCGTGGCTGGGGAAGCCCATCCCCTAACAACCATCCGTGGCGCTCCGCCAACGAACAGTCCAGCCGCGCGGCGTGCGTTCAATCCACTCGAGCACGAATCCCGACTCGCGCTCGCGGCGAACCAGAAGGGCGAGTCGGCCCGACGCCTTGATCCGCAACACGCCGAGGAGCTCGATGGAGCCCATCGATTCCTCCGCGCCGATCTCCCGTTCGTGAAACACGGCCGCCGGTTCGCGCGTCGAGCTTTCCTCGGTGACTATCAGGATCTGCTCCTGCAGCGGATTCGCCTCCTGAGGAACCAGGCGCACGACCTCGAACAGGGTGCCCAGTGTGTCGCCGCCGATCGGGAAGCGGCTCGCCTGCCTGACGATAAATGGCCGGCCGCGGAACGCGCTGATGGTATCGTCAGGCGATCGCGACGCGGCGAGCGCTCCTGCCCGCGCGCGCGCCGCGGAGTCCGCCGCGGTCAGCGCTGGAATGGAATCGAAGGCCACGCCTTCCACGGCGGCCGTCGGAAACGCCACTCGCCAGCTCGCCGACACTGCCGGTTCGGACAGGATCGATGCCGTGGGCCAGCCTGCGCAGGTTGAGTCGTACCGCACGCCTGAGATCCGGCCGGTCCCGATGACCTGCGCGCCGTCCTGCATCGTCAGTTCCGCTCCCTCTACATTCCATGCAGCAGCCGTCATCGTGTCGAGCTCCTGCGCATCACTGTAGGCGGGGTTCACGAGCCAGCCGAGCGAGCCGTTTCCAGAGCGCACGGCGAACATGGCACCGGCCGAAGGATTCCAGGTCGACGACCGGGTCCGCGGCGGCGCGCCGTCCGGTGGCGACCCTTCGGGCAGCGCCGTATCGTTGCCCGGCGCGCGCTCGCCGGTGCACGACAGGGCGAGGAGGGCCAGCCAGGGGCGCAGCGTACGGTTCATGAGCGTAATCTGTGGAGCCCGGCGCGGTCGTCAACCGACTCGCTAGGCAGAAACCGACCATCGTCCCCGGGGGGAGCGAGTGTGACTGCGACAGCCGCGGGGAAGTCGTCGTGGCTCGATCGGCTCGGACTGGGCCGGCCGGAGTTGCGTGCCTGGGCGATGTATGACTGGGCCGCATCGGCATTGCAGACGACGGTGCTGGTTGCGGTTTTTCCGATCTTCTTTGTGCGGGTCGCTGCGGCTGGCCTGCCAGAGTCGAAGGGAACCCAGGCACTCGCGATGGCGAACACGATTGCCGCTGTGATCGTTGCGCTGTTGTCTCCGGTGCTCGGCGCGATCTCGGACTACGCCGCGGCGAAGAAGCGCATGCTCGCGGGGTCGATGCTCGTCGGCGCGGCGGCGACGGCAGGGATGTTCTTCATCAAGCGCGGTGACCTGACTCTGGCATCGACGCTCTTCGTGATCGCGATCATCGGCGCCACAGCCAGTTACGTGTTCTACGAGGCGCTCCTGCCGCACATCGCGAAGGCGTCGGAGATCGACCGGGTATCAACGGCCGGATACGCGATTGGATACATCGGTGGCGGCATCCTTCTGGCGGCGAACCTGGCGTGGATCCAGCGACCCGACTTGTTCGGACTGCCGACGGGTGAAGGGTTATCGGAACAGGCGGCGTCGCTGCCGGCGCGGCTGGCGTTCGTCTCGGTAGCCGTCTGGTGGATTGTCTTTTCCCTGCCGCTTCTGCGACGCGTGCCGGAACCGCCGCGAACGCTCGAGCCTGACGAGCCGGGGCGAGGCTCGGTGGTGCGGACGTCCTTCGCGCGGCTGGGCGAAACGATGCGCCAACTGATGGGTTTCCGGCAGGCGTTTCTCATGCTGCTGGCGTTCCTGATCTACAACGACGGCATCCAGACGATCATCAAAATGGCCACCGCCTACGGGACGGAGATCGGCATCGGCCAGTCGTCGCTCATCGCCGCTGTGCTGCTGGTGCAGTTCGTGGGCGTGCCCTGCGCGTTCATGTTTGGCGCGCTGGCATCGCGCATCGGCGCCAAGCGATCGGTGTTCATAGGACTGCTGGCGTATACGGTGATCAGCATCATCGGTTATTTCATGACCACGGCGACGCACTTCTTCATCCTGGCGGCGCTGGTCGGCGTGGTGCAGGGCGGCACGCAGGCATTGAGTCGCTCATTGTTCGCCACGCTCATCCCCGCGCACAAATCGGGCGAGTTCTTCGGGTTCTACAGCGTGTTCGAGAAGTTCTCCAGCATTTTCGGCCCGCTGCTGTTTTCGCTCACGATTGCGGCGACGGGCAGCAGCCGCAACGCGATCCTGTCGGTGATTGCCTTCTTCGCGATCGGGGCCGTCCTGCTGGCCTTCGTGGACGTCGAAGTCGGCCAGCGCGCAGCGCGTGAAGCGGAAGCGGGGCTGCGGGTCGCGCCACCGGCGGCCTGATCACGCGAGTGCCGCCTACTCGTCAGGCGGCCGAGTCGTCACGGGCGGCAGCCAGGGACCGACGAGGTCCCAGTGCCAGGCGTCCCGGCGCTCGCCGGTGCGTGGATCCTTGAGGGGTTTACGCTGCAATCGCTCGTCAGGCAGCCCGACGCGACGCCCGTAGGCCAGCAGGCGCTCGCGATCGCTTGAGACGAGGTGCGCCATCGGCCGGCCAAACCAGACATGGCGATGGAGCCAGAGACCGCCATCCATCGCGTAAATCATTCCGTCGCGACGCCGGATAAACTCCCGGTAGCGGATGTCAGGCGAGGTATCGCGGGGCATGGCCCCACAATACCACGCCGCCTACTGGCAGAGCAGCAGCCCTTCGGTGGTCGCGGGCGGCATGGGGGGAACCGCTCCCATGAACATCGCGCACTCAATGGGAAAGGCCAGCGGGTGCGTTATCTTCGCCGCCCAGCCCACGGCGTTCACGGTGCCCCATGTGATGGACACGCCCGAGCTGAGCTTGGCGTTCAGCGCGGCGGTTGAGGTCGAATAGACGAGGTTCTCGTAGAAGTACGCTTCCTGCGCCGTGGCAAGATTGCGCAGGTCAGACTTCAGCGTCGCGGCGTTCGCCTTTCCCTTGGTCGACTGGAACTTGGGGATGGCAATAGCCGCGAGCACGCCGATGATCACGACGACAACCATCAGCTCGATGAGGGTGAACCCGCGGCGCGCACGTCGCATAACGATGCTTTTCTCGAATGAGGGGACTTCAAGTACCGACGCGCAGGATGTGAGTCGCGTCACTCGCGTTCCAGTGCAACACCGGTGCCGTTTACGACGGCTGGTCGCAAGGCATTACGAAGCACAGGCTTGGGTTACGCAGAGCCGTAGCGCGGAACCGCCGGCTACTTTCCATTCGCGAGGATCGCGGCAGCTTGCCAGTAGGTGCCACCGTGCTCCGGCGGCCCCTTTTCGTCACGCGGGCGTCAGGCCTTCGCCTCGAGCCAGTTCGGGCCGACGCCCAGGTCGACCACCAGCGGCACGGACAACGTAGCGGCATCCTCCATCGCGCTGCGCACAATCCGGCGCACCGCGTCCACCTCGTTAGGCGGCGCCTCGAGGACGAGCTCGTCGTGCACCTGAAGCAACAGCTGGCCGGCGAGTCCCTGTGACCGCAGTTCCTGGTGGATGCGAATCATGGCCACCTTGATCAGGTCGGCCGCCGAGCCCTGGATGGGCGCGTTCGTCGCAACGCGTTCACCAAAGGCGCGGATGTTGAAGTTCCGGTCGCGCAGCTCGGGGATGTAGCGGCGCCGGTGAAAGATGGTTTCGACGTATCCGTTCTCGCGGGCATACGCCACCTGGGAATCGAGGTATGCGCGAACGCCGCCGAACCGCGTGAAGTACGTCTCGATGAACGCCTTCGCCTCGGCGTGCGAAATGCGCAACTGCCGCGCGAGGGCGTTCGCGCCCTGACCATAGATCGTGGCGAAGTTGATTGTCTTGGCGCGTGAGCGCATCTCGCTGGACACGTCGCCCACGTCGACACCGAAAATGACGGCCGCAGTCTGGCGATGGATGTCTCCGCCGGATGTGAACGCGGCGACGAAGGCGGGATCGCGCGAGAGATGCGCCAACAGGCGAAGCTCGATCTGTGAATAATCCGCGACAAGGAACTGCCATCCCGCCTGCGCGACAAACCCGCGCCGGATATCGCGCCCCAGCTCCCGACGAATCGGGATGTTCTGGAGATTGGGATCGCTCGATGAAAGACGACCCGTTGCCGCGACCGTCTGATTGAACGATGTGTGGAGCCGGCCGTCATCCGGATGAACCAGTTCGGGCAGTGTGTCGAGATACGTCGACTCGAGCTTTGCGATTTCCCGATAGTCCATCAGCAGGGTCGGGAGGTGATGTCCCTCCTCGGCAAGTTCCTGCAGCACGCTCGCGTCGGTGGATGGTCCCGTTGGCGTGCGCTTGAGGACCGGCAGACCCATTTGATCGAAAAGGATCACCCGCAGCTGCTGGTTCGAGTTGATGTTGAATTCACTACCGGCCACCGCGTAGATCTCGCGTTCGATCCGCTCGCGTTCGGCGCGAAACCTTGCCTGCAGCGAACGAAACCAGTCGATATCGATACCCACCCCGGCGCGCTCCATGTCGGCGAGCACGGCGGAAAGCGGAAGTTCGATGTCCGTCAGCAGGTCCTGTTGTCCGTGCAGCGTGAGTTGCGCCTCGAAGATCTCACGCAGCCGAAGCGAAGCTTCCGCCTCCGCGCCCGCAAACTCGGCGACCGCGCTGACCGGAGCGATGTCCAGCGGCACTTCGTCCTTCCCCTTGCCGACCAGGACCTCGAGGCTCGCCATGGGATGGCCGAGGAATTCGACGGCGAGGAGGTCGATCCCGTGGGAGCGCCGGCTGGGGTCAAGGACGTAACTGGCGAGCATCGTATCGAAGGCGAGCCCCTCGAGCATGACACCGGCGCGTCGAAGGACGGCGGCCTCAAACTTCGCGTTATGCGCCGTCTTGGAAACAGCGGGATCAGCGAGCAGCGATCGGAGCGATGCGATTGTGGGATCGAGCAACGACGGGAGGTTGACGGGATCGGGCACCCCTTCGGCGATGAGGCGCGCCGCGATGCTGGTGACCGGAGGGGTCTTCGCGCGTGAGGCAGCCTGTTTGGGCGGGACGGCGCCGAGCAGGTCAGTCTGCTCGGGGCGCGATGGTCGATGCGCGAAGGGGATGTACCAGGCCTCGCCAGGCGTCAGGCTCATGGCGAGTCCAACCAACTTCGCCCGGAGCGAGTCGGTCCGAGGAGCGGTCGAAGGTTCCGGCACGGTGACCGCGCGCAGGGCGAGGTGTCCCACGCGCCGGGCCTGCTCGACGAAGGCCTTCACCTCTTCGGGCCTGGCGATCACGCGCGTGGTCATTGCCGCGCGCTCGGTCGCAACGCGTGGCGCATCCCGATCGATGTCGCGGAGGAGCGTGGTGAACTCGAGCTCGACCAGGATGGGGCGGAGCGCGTTGATGTCGGACTCCTTCGCTCGAAGCGCCGCGGGTTCGAGTTTGACGGGGACGTCGTCCAGGAACGTGACGAGCCGCTTCGACAGGCGAGCGCGATCGGGATGGGCGAGCAGCGCTTCGCGAGGGCGCTTGCCCTTGATGTCAGGTGCTGCGCGCAGGATCGCCTCGAGATCGCCGAATTCGTTGACGAGGTCCCGCGCCGTCTTGTCGCCAATGCCCGGCACCCCGGGAACATTGTCCGACGAATCGCCAACCAGCGCCAGGTAATCCACCACGCGTTCCGGCGCCACGCCCAGTCGCTCGTTGGCGTTGTGCATTCCGACCCAGTGCTCTTCCACCGCGGCCGGTCCACCGCGACCGGGATTGAGGAGCCAGATTCCGGGCCTAACGAGCTGCTGGAAATCCTTGTCGCCCGAGACCACCACCACCTGGAACCCGGCATCGGCGCCCTGGCGCGCCAGCGTGCCGATCACGTCATCCGCTTCATAGCCATCCACGGTGATGATGGGGACGTGATACGCCGCCAGAAGTTGCGCAATACGATCGAGACCGCGGTCGAAGTCCGCCTGGAGCTCCTCAGTCAGTTTCTGGCGAGTGGCCTTATAGTCGGCGAAGACTTCGTGGCGGAACGAGCTGCCGGCGTCGAGGACCCACGCGATGTGATCCGGCCGGTGCGTCGTCTTCAGCCGATGGAGGAAGTTGACGACGCCCCACGCCGCGGAAGTGTTTTCGCCGCGCGAAGTCGTAAGGGGGCGCGACAGCATGGCGAAGAACGCCCGGTAGATCAGGGCATAGCCATCGACCAGGAAGAGCGTCGGTCGCCCGGCGGGCGGACGAGTGGGATCGGCTGGTGCGTTCAACGGATTCGCTGCTGGCGGCTGGTGATGGAGGACGGGAAAGAAAACGCCCGCCAGCGACGAGCGCAGGCGGGCGGTTCTGGATCCAGCAACAGCGGCGACGTTTCTTCGGCGTGTGCCGACGAACTATCCGACGCGCGTTACGTTCGCAGCATGGAGGCCCTTGTTGCCTGACTGGACTTCGAACTCGACGTCCTGGCCCTCGGCGAGGGTCTTGAAGCCATCCATCTGGATCGCTGAGAAGTGAACGAAGACGTCTTCGCCCGACTCCTGTTCAATGAACCCGTACCCCTTGGCATCATTGAACCACTTGATCTTCCCTCGCGCCATGCCAGGTGCCTCCTGCTCGGTGAATCGGACCCCGCACAAACATGCTGCGGGACAAACCGCTCTGGTTTGCGGCAACCTATATAGAGCGGCCTCTTCCGACTGTCAAGAGAACCTGTTGCGCCACAACGTGATACCGGATTGCGGCCAGTCTGATGGGGTCTTGCGGACTCGCGACCCGTTCGCTGGCGGACGTTCTACTGCAATATGACGCGCCTCACAACGGACTCGAATTCCGATTCCGAGGGCAGTGTCATTCTCCAGCGACCGAATCCAGTCTGATCGATGAACACGACCTGGAGGCGATGCTCGCGATACTCCCAGATCAGACTGCGGCCGCGTTGCCCGATGTCGGACATCGTCGGCTCGTAGATCTGATCGGGTGGGCCCAGTGCGACCATGACGCGGCCGCGGTCTGTGAGCCATCCGGCTTGTCCTTCTTCCCTGAATCGCGCGTTGGCCTGGGCAATTCGACTGAAATAGTCACGCAGGCCTTCGTGCGCCGGCGTCTGGGCAACGGGATCCGTGTCGCGAAGGAATGCGGCCCAGAGTCCGGCGCGTGCTTCGGGCGGTGCATCACGCATGGCCTGCAGGCGTTGCGACGACACGTAGTACCGGAGGTAGTCGAGCATCTGCGTAAACGTCGCAACCGGCAAATCCTCACCGAACGCGACGAAAATCGGTATGCGGACCGTATCCGCAGACCCTGGCCGATTCAGACCGAGCGTCATGACACCAACGCCAAGCCTGGCGACGGGGACGGCAAACGTGGAACTGAAGTGATCGCCGTGCCTCGACAACTCGAGGCTGTCGCTCCAGAGGATATTGCTCGACTCGTCGGATCGGACGGTCATGCGAACGGGCATGCTCGCGCCATCTCCATAGCCCTCCGCATAGACCATCATCACGGAGTCACGACCGAATACCGCCGTGGAACGCGGCGTCGGGACAATATCGATCGGCGCGCCCAGTTGTTCGCGCGGTCGGGCCTCGTAGATCGGAACTGGCGAAGACACCGAGCCCGACGCGAAACGGGGGACGCCGATGGTCGCTTCGACCGCGCTTCCGCGCGTTGCCGACTCGTCGCGAACCGTGAGCCGGACGTCGTAGGAACCTGGCGCCAGATTCACGATCTGCTTGAACAGCACGCTCTCGTCATCGCGCGTGGTTTCACGGAAGGCGAGTACCCGAACCACTTCACGGCTGCGCAGCTCCTGAACAACCGTGGTACCGCTCCTCACCTCGATGGCGACGTCGTACGAGGCGCGCCACCGATCGCCCTCGGACCTGAAGCGCAGCACCCTGTTGGCCAGGGATACGGCCACAACGATTGAAGTCGAGTCGTCCGACGGTCCGGCGAAGAACGAGAGTGAACCTACGAAAGGAGTCTCCCCTGCTTCGGCGAGCAGTCCCATCCGGCGATACAGCGCGACGACGTCCGGCTGGCGAGGAACCCGTCCGCTAGCAGCACCCAGGACGGGCTCGGGCGCAGGTACGCTGCCTGTGGGAGTGCCGCCCCGCTGGCCGCCACCGCACGCGGCGATTCCCAGGAGTCCCACACAGGCAACTATGTGTCTCAACGACCTGCGGTGCATTTCGGCCTCCGGCATGCAGTTACTCGTACGATCAGGACGCGATTCGACAACATCGGGCATCGGTTGCTTGCCGCCCCCCTACCGTCGCATTAGGTTCGCGCCCGTGCCCAAGGAAAACCTCGTCGGACAGAACATAGCCGGCTACTCGATAGAAGAGTTGGTCGGCGAAGGTGGAACGTCTGTTGTGTATCGTGCGGCACATGCTGAGCACGGCACGGTGGCGTTCAAGGCGCTGCGCGACAAGATGCGCCAGGACAAGACCGCGCTGGCGCGATTCACGCGGGAAGCAAATTTCGGCAAACGGGTCCTCCATCCGAACGTCATCCGGACCATAGAGACAGGCCAGGTCGAGGGTATCCCCTACCTGGTGATCGAATGGGCGGGTGGAGATCTCCTGGAGTCTTACGCCAAGAAGCATGCGCCGATGCCTCGCGACGAGGTCGCGAACGTGGTGATGCAGATTTCGGACGCCGTCGGTGCGGCCCACGAGTCGGGTATCGTGCACCGCGACCTGAAGCCCGACAACGCGATGTATGATCACGCGACGGGCACCCTCAAGCTCCTCGATTTCGGCATCGCGGCTGCGACGGACACGTCGCAGGACGAACGCCTGACCCGCGCCGGCTATTTCGTCGGCACCCTGATGTACGTCGCTCCGGAAGCACTTTCGGGTGCGCTCGTCACTCCGGCGGCGGACCAGTATAGCCTCGCGACCATCGCCTACCTGCTGCTCACCGGATCACTGCCATACCTCGCCAAGTCGCCGCGGGAAATGTTTACGCAGCTCCTTTCGCAGCCGCCGATTGCGTTGAACAAGGCGCGGCCCGGCCTGGAGTTCGGCGGCAGAGTGGAAGGTGTCATCATGCGGGGGCTGTCGAGGGAGCCGGGCGATCGGTATGCGGATGTATTGACCTTCGCACGAGAGCTTCGCGATGCACTCCTCGAGGCGCCCGGTGCCGCCGGAGCGAGGACCGCATCGCCGGCGCCGGCGACGGCAGCAGCCGACGATGGCCTGCTGTCTCGGATGAAAGGTTTGTTCCGTCGCGGGTGAACGGCGCGAACGCCGGCGCGCAGCGCCGAAGAGCGGTGAATGTCTGATCGCAGCACACTGGTTCGCCTGCTCTCGCAACGCTCCGTTCGCCGAGGACGGTTCACCCTGGCGTCGGGGCGGGAGTCGACACACTACGTGGACGCGCGCCTGACCACGATGAGCCCTGAAGGGCTTGCGGTCATTGGCCCGCTCGCGCTGGAAACGATTCGTTCACGAGACTGGGCCGTGGACGCGGTCGGTGGGCTTACGCTTGGCGCGGATCCGATTGCGTACGCGATTGCCCTGGCGAGTGTGAAGGCCCCACCACTCGTTCGCGCCTTCACGGTGCGAAAAGAAGCCAAGCAGCACGGCACCGGACGGCTCATCGAAGGTCCGATGCGAGAAGGCGATCGCGTTGTCGTCATCGAAGACGTCATCACCACCGGCGGTTCGGCGCTCCGCGCGGCTGAAGCAGTTCAACGCGCCGGCGCCCAGGTCTCCGGAATCCTCGCGCTTGTCGATCGGGAGGAAGACGGACGAGGGGTGCTCGAGGCACAGGGCTTCTCCGTTGTCTGCCTCGCCACACTCTCCGAGCTCCTCGATCAGGCGCCGGCCACCTTCAGCACCACTCCAGTGTCGTAGGAGACGCGCACCAGCGGCCGCGAAGGCCCATCCAGACCCAACGGGTCGAACGCTCGAAGCCGTGGCAGGTGAGGCAGGATGAGCTCATCCCTGAAGTGCTGGAGCATTCCCTCGCCGTCGTAACGCTCGCGGAATTCCATCGCGGTCAGCCGCAATATCGAGCGCAGGTGTCGGCCAAATGCCTGCGGTGAACTGTAGTCCAGTTCATTCGCCACCAGCGTCACCGACAGGCCCGGATTCTCGAACATGCGCGCCGCGCAAACGAGGCGCGCCATGGACAGGTAGAACTTCGGCGCCGGCAGGCGCGCCCGCATGAATCGACTCATCAGCGTCGACGGAATGACGCCGAGCAGGTTGGAGAGTTCCTGTATGGTGCGAGTTTCCGATCCTTCCTCGAAGAGCGCGCGAAAGAACCGGTGACATCCTTCCGGTGCGTGGGACAGATCCTCGGCGACGCGGGCGAGCGCGACGCGATGGATTTCCGTCGCCTGGTCGTGCAGGAGCACCGAACGCAACTGCTGCCATCCGCGAGGTTCACGCACGTCGACGAGCGTGCGCACGCCGCAGCGCCCAAGCACCAGGACCGTCTGCGCGGTTTGCGGCGAGAGATTCGAGAGCAGTGCTACAGCCGGAACGCGTGGGAACTCGCGAACGACTCTGGCCACGCGCGGGAGGTCGTTGGCGTCGCAGCGCGCGATCGAAACGATGACCGCGGCGGCGCGATTGTCGCGAAGGTCGCGCAGCGCATCGTTCATGGAGTCGCGATGCCAGGCGCGATAGATGCCGTGTCCGGCTGCATCCACCCTCAGGCGTTCGTCCGGTGTGAGGACGGTGGTGATGCGTGGAACCAGTATGGAATCTTGTTGGTTGGCTGATTGCATTGCCCCATCGCCGGTCGTTCGGTGAACGCGCGTGTGCCCTCAGTTAGCGCCGGTATGTTGGCGAAGGCTCGTCACCGCGTCGTCACGGGTCGCTATATTGGTTTCGTGGGCAGCCGGGCAGTCGCAGGGCACTCCGCTTCGGCGGATCGCTTCTGAGGAAAGTCCGGGCTCCATGGGCAAGGCGCCAGGTAACCCCTGGGCACAGCGCAAGCTGTGACGGATAGTGCCACAGAAAACAGACCGCCACAGAAGATCGTGGTAAGGGTGAAATGGTGGAGTAAGAGCCCACCGCGCCTTCCGGCAACGGGGGCGGCACGGCAAACCCCGCCGGAGCAAGGCCAAATAGGCGGCGAGGAGAACGCCCACTCCGACAAAGACGCCGCGGGTAGGCTGCACGAGGGCGGGGGAGACCCCGCTCCCAGAGGAATGACTGCCACGGAGCTTCGCGGCTCCGCTACAGAACCCGGCTTACAGGCTGCTCAACACGACGCCCAAGGTTGAAAGATCTTGGGCGTCGTTCTTTGTATCTCGGCAACAGGCATCAGGCATCAGCACCAGAACCCTGAACCCCGAATCTGATGCCTGATGCCCGATGCCTGTTGCCTGATTCAGTCGACGAGCCGGAGCGGCATCACCAGACATACATACTTGCCGGGGCCCGCCCAGTTCTCAGGCAACACCATCGCCGCGCGTTCCGCCGTCTTGAACGTGAAGCGCACCTCGTCGGTCGGCATGTAGCGGAGAATCTCGAGCAGGTAGGTGCTGTTGAAGCCGATGTCGAGCGAGTCACCCGAGTATTGCACGGGAATCTCATCCTGACCTTCACCGACGTCGGGTGTCTGCACGGTGAACTTGAGCAGCGCGGTGTTGAATGAGAGCTTGACCCGGTGCGTCTGATCGGAAGCGACGACCGCCATGCGGCGTAGCGCACTCACCAGCGACGGGCGATCGACCACCGCGAAGCGATCGTTGTCTTTCGGGATGACCTGGTCGTAGTTCGGGTAGGGACCTTCGATCAACCGCGTGGAAACGCTGGCAATCGGGCTGCGGAACGCGAGGTGGTTATCACCCTTGCCGATTTCGATCTCCTCTTCGGGAGGAAAGACGCGCCGAATCTGATCGAGCGCGCGCGGTGGCACGATGAAATCTCCCGTCGACCCCTTTCCCATCTCGACCGGTGATTCCATGAGCGCCAGCCGATGGCCGTTGGTGGCCACCATGCGCAGGAGCTGTACCCGGACTTCCCACAGAACACCGTTCAGGATCGGGCGACTTTCCTCGGTGGAAACCGCAAACGCCGTCCGCGAGATGAGTTCCTGCAAAACAGATGATTTCACGCGCCAGCCGGTGTTGTACTCGACCGGCGCAAACGCTGGATACTCGTCGCGGGGAAGCCCGAGGAGCTTGAACTTGGTGCGGCCGCATTCGAGCGTGGCTCGCTGCTCACCCAGTGCCGCGATCTTCACGGGCGCCGGTGGCAATTCGCGCGTGATCTCGCCCAGTCGTTTCGCCGGAAGCGTGAGCGCGCCTGGCATCTCGACGTCCGCCGGCACTTCGATGGAAACGGCGACATCAAGGTCGGTGCCTGAAAACCGGACGCCACGCTCCGAGGCTTCGACCAGGATGTTCGCGAGGACAGGAAGCGTTGTTTTTGCCGGCACTGCCGGCGCAACACTGGTGAGCGCTTCCTGGAGTTTTTCCCGCGCAATGGTGAAGCGCATTCAAAGCCTCGAGTGGGAAAGCCTATTGCTGTTGATCTATATAGATAAAGAACTACAGTACCAGCAGTACTGTGGACATGTGGCTAGGAACCAGTCACGCCGCACCAGCGGGGAGTTCAAGTACCGCGAGTTGAAGACGTTCGGCGAACTCCTGGTCCGCAGCACGCAGATATCGCGCGCGTTCAAGGCTGTGGATAACAGTGGAATGATCCCGACCACCGAACGCATTTCCAATGTCTGCCAGGTGCGCATTCAACAATTCACGTGATAAAAGCATCGCGGCCTGACGCGGTACCGCAACTTCGCGCGTCCGACTCTTCGACGTGAGCGCGGCCGCGCTCACGCCCCAGGCCTTGGCCACCGCGGTTTGAATTGTCGTAATCGAAAGTCCGCGTCCGTCGCTGCCACCAGCGCCGGCGGCGGCGGGCCTGATGCGATCGCGCAGCGCTTCAATCGCCAGGTCGACGGTTACTGGCTGCTGACGCAGTGACGCAAACGCAATGAGCTTGATGATGCACCCTTCCAGCTCGCGAACGCTGGAGCGCACATGTTCGGCGATGAGATGCAGCACATCATCGGGAATGGTGTGCTGCAGGTGATCCTGATGCGCCTTGCTCCGCAGGATCGCGATCCGGTGTTCGAAATCGGGGAACTCGATGTCCGCGACCATTCCCCATTGGAAGCGTGTGACGAGCCTGGCCTCGATGCCGGGGATTTCGCTGGGCGGACGATCGCTGGTGAGGATGATCTGCCGGCCACCTTCATACAGCGCATTGAAGGTGTGAAAGAACTCCTCCTGCGTCGCCTCTTTCCCCTTGAGAAAGTGGACGTCGTCAATGAGGATGAGATCGAGCTCGCGGAAACGGCGGCGGAAATCGTGCGTGGTGCGCCCCTGGATCGACATCACGTACTCATTCGTGAACTGTTCGGCGCCCAGGTATGCCGCCCGCATCGACGGTTTCCGCGCCAGGATGGCATGAGCCACCGCTTGCATCAGGTGCGTCTTGCCGATTCCGGTCGCGCCATAGATGAAGAGCGGATTGAAATCGCGCCCCGGCGCTTCCGCGACGGCGAGCGCAGCCGACGCGGCGAGTTCATTGGACTTCCCGATCACGAAGTTGTCGAGCGTGTACTTCGCGTTGAGAAGCGGCCGACGTGCTGGTGCGGGACCGTTTGTTGTGCCCGCTGCTGCGGCCGCCGGTGCGACGAAGAGATCCATCTGGACCCGCTGACGGGACTTCGCGTCAACGACGAACTCGACCTGACACGGTTGACCGAGCGCGATCGGCGCGAGTGACGTGAGCAGCGCCGCATGTTTCGATTCGTTCCAATCAGCGGAGAACTGGTCGGGCACAGCGACCGTAAGTTTGTCTCCGCGGAGCTCGACCGCTTGCGTTGGTTCGAGCCAGGTTCTGAAAGTGTGCTCCCCTATTTCGCGCCGCGCGACCTCAAGCAATCGACTCCAGACTTCTTGCGGCGCCAGATCCATTTCTGTTGAAAATCTCAAGGGGCGGCGAAGCTATTCGTACCCTGTTGAAAAGTCAACGCGCAATATCATGCGCGCTTCACACTGCATGAACATGCGACTCTAAGGCGTTGACACGCTTGCGGTAAGAAGGGTACGTTTCTCTCCCCGAGTGAACACCGCAGATCAGTATTGTCTCACATACGTAGCTTATGGGAAAGCCCACTTATCGCCCGCGCAACAAGCGCCGAATCCGGAAGCACGGATTTCGCACCCGGATGTCGACGCGCTGGGGTCGCGACGTGCTCAGCCGGCGCCGCAAGAAGGGGCGGAAGCGCCTGACTGTGCGGCTTCCGTCCAAGTACGCCGCCGCGTAAGCCGCGCCTGCGCTTTTCGCGGGCGCAGCGCATCAGTCGCGGCGCGGACATCCGGCGAATTCAGCAAGAGGGGAAAGTCGTACGAACCCGGCACTTCTCAATCCGGGCGTGCGCTTCCCCTCTTGGCTTTCCGCGAGTTGGCCTCATCGTGCCACGACATGGAAAGTCAGCGGTGGATCGCAACCGACTGAAACGCCGACTGCGAGAAATCATCCGCCAGGATGTGCTTCCTTCCGACCGTGGGCTGGACATCGTCGTCAGGACAGCGCCCAGCGCATATGCCGTGCCGTTTGCGGACCTGCGCGTCGAGGTGAACGGTGTACTGGGTCGGTTGGTGAATTGAAACTGGAGCCATCGTGCGTTCCGTTCTGATTGCGCTGGTGCGCGCGTACCAGCTCTTCCTCGGACCGTTGCTCCCGTCGGCCTGCAGGTACTCGCCTACCTGCTCCGCGTATGCCATCGAAGCGCTCGAGAAGCACGGGGCGCGGCGAGGGCTGGTGTTGGCAGTCCGCCGCATTGGACGGTGTCATCCGTTCCATGTCGGCGGATATGATCCTGTTCCCTAATCACTAAAGGTTTCGCATGGACCGACGCACTGTTTTGGCGCTCGTCCTCGTTGCGGCGGTCATTCTACTCACGCCCCGGCTCTTCCCGCCGGTGCCTCGTGTACTACAACTGCCGCCTGATTCGAGCGTCCTCGCCGACTCGACTCCGCGCGCAACTACCGATACGCAGCAAAGAGCTGTCACCGCGGCGCCAGCACCAGTAACCCAACGCGACAGCGCGCTGGTGCGCATTCCCGCCGAAACGCTGCACGTTGCGGATACCACCGCCGCGTTCGCATTCCTGAACACCGGTGGCGTTCTGCAGCACGTGGAGTTGCGCCCGTATCGGGCGCTCGGGGGACGAGAAGGCCCTGTGCGTCTTGAGGGGCGCGGGGCACCGCTGCTGCAGTTCCGCGGCATCATCGGTCGAGATACGATCGCATTCGACACCGCCTCGTTCCGCGTTGTCCGACGCGAGACCAGCGGACCAACCGCTCACATCTCGTTCGAAGGGATCGTCGCGTCAGACACTCTGACGCTCGACTACGCGATTCAGCCGGACAGCTTCCTGGTGCGTGTCGATGGCCGGGTGCGCGGGCCGCTCGCGACGAACGGGTTCGTACTCATGCATTACGCGCCAACGCTGGCGTCGTACGAGGCGGACTCGATCGACGATCAGCGAAGTCTCGGTTTCGCCTACGAAGTCGCGGAGCGCGGATCAAAAGGCACGGCCTTCGCCAAGCTCGATCCAGGCGAGCGCATTGTGGTACCGGGCCCGCTGACCTGGGTCGCATTGAAGAGCAAATACTTCATTGTCGGTGTTCTTGCTCGGGACAGTTTGTCGCCGATGGTGTCGCCGATGGCTGAGTTCACGATGACGGGTCTTCAGCGCACTTCCAAGACTGCCACACTGGCGCAGGGAACTGTGGTGATTCAACCGCGCCAGGGAAGCTTCTCCCTCGACGTGTACGCCGGGCCGCAGCAATCCGAACGGCTGAACGCACTTGGCCGGGATTTCTCGAACTCGAATCCATATGGTGGATTCATGCAACCGGTGGTTCAACCGTTCGCCGGTCTCGTGCTGAAAGTCCTGCTCTGGATGCGGCACACGTTCAACATCGGCTATGGATGGGTGCTCGTCATTTTCGGTGTTGCTGTGCGGTTACTCCTCTGGCCGCTCAACCAGAAGGCAATGCGCACCAGCATGAAAATGCAGCGGATCCAGCCCGAGTTGACGGCGCTGCAGACGCGCTACAAGAGCGATCCGCCGAAGCTCCAGTCGGAGATGATGCGCGTATACAAGGAACACGGCATGAGCCCGTTCAGCATGTTCTCGGGCTGCCTCCCGCTGCTCCTTCCGATGCCGGTCCTTTTCGCGCTCTTCTTCGTCTTCAGGAGCACGATCGAATTTCGCGGCGTCCCCTTCATGTGGATGACGGATATCTCGCTGAAGGATCCATTCTATATCCTGCCGCTGGTGATGGGCGTTTCAATGTTCGTGCTGTCGTGGATTGGAACCCGCAACACGCCGCCGAATCCACAGACAAAAATGATGCTGTACATGTTCCCGGTCATGATGACGTTCCTGCTCGCCAACCTCGCGGCTGGCTTGAACCTCTATTACGCCGTGCAGAACCTCGCCGCGCTTCCGCAGCAGTGGCTCATCGCGAACGAGCGGGCCAAGGCGGCTCTAAAGCCCAAGAAATAGCTCAGGCAGGGCCGGCCAGCAAAATGATCGACGCCGCCGAAGACACCATCGTTGCCATCGCCACCGCGACGGGCCGGGGAGCGATCGGCGTCGTGCGGCTGAGCGGACCCACCGCACACGCGATTGCCCGGCGGTGCCTGAATCGCTGGCCCGATCAACCGCGGGTTACGCTGCTCACGGAAGTGCGCGATCCCCTCTCAGCCGCGATCGTCGACCAGGCAGTGGTTGTCCGCTACGATGTGCCCCACTCCTTCACCGGCGAAGATCTCGTCGAAATCAGTGGGCACGGTGGGTTGCTGTCTCCGGTCGCTATTTCAGCGCTCCTCATCCGTGAAGGCGCGAGGCAAGCCGAGCCCGGCGAGTTCACGCGACGCGCGGTGCTCAACGGGAAACTCGATCTGCTTCAGGCGGAAGGAATCGCCAGCGTTGTGGATGCCCGCACCGAAGCGGCGCGCCGAGGCGCGCTGCATCACATGGACGGTGGCGTGTCGCGCCAGATCGGCATGTTGCGCGACGCCTTGCTCGATCTCGAAGCCCTCCTCGTTTACGAAATCGACTTTCCCGAAGAGGATGACGGCCCCGTCCCGCAGGAGCGAATCGACCGCGCGCTTTCAGACGCCCAGCGACAGGTGGATCAGCTGTTGCGCAGTGTGCGACTCGGCGAAATGGTGCGCGAGGGCGCGGTCGTTGTCCTCGCCGGGCCGGCGAACGCAGGGAAGTCATCCCTGTTCAACGCGTTGCTTGGTGTTGAGCGGGCGATTGTGCACGAAACTCCGGGTACAACTCGCGACGCGATTGAAGCGGTGATCGAAGTCAACCGGTGGCCACTCCGTTTGGTGGACACCGCGGGACTGCGAGAAAGCGACAACGAAATCGAGCGAACCGGCGTGGAGGTCAGCGGGCGGTACATCGCCGGCGCGCACCTGGTTCTCGTGTGTGGCGATACGGATGATCAAGTCACGGCCGCGTTTGAAGCCGTCGGACATATCACCACCGCTCCGCGGATGACGGTGCGGACCAAGTCCGATCTCCAGTCGTACAGTCCTGTCGCAGGCGATTCGAATGGAGCTCTGCGTGTCAGCGCCTTCAAGCGCGAGGGGCTCGTCGAACTGCTCGAGGCGATCGAACGGATGCTCGACGAGAACTACGGATCGCTGGACCCTGACCTGCCGTTGCTCACCCGAGCGCGTCACCAGTCAGCGCTGAGTGAAGCTGCGAGAGAACTTGCGGCATTCCGGGAGCTGAGAGCGGCAAACACTGTTCCGGTCTCGATTGCGGCGGTCCATCTGAGATCCGCGGTCCACGCGCTGGAAACACTCGTGGGCGCCGTCGATGTGGATGACGTACTGGCGCGAGTCTTCTCGACGTTCTGTGTTGGGAAGTAGTGTCGTCTCAGGCGGATGCAGCGGCGGCTGATTCCGCAACGTCGATGACTTCATGCGCGGCGGCCCGCACGGCCCACGCTGCGCCATTCATTTCGAGCGCCGGAGCCACGAGCCTGGATCCAACGAAGTAACCGGCTCGCTCGGGAATGACTGTTCGGTCGACAAGTCGCGCTTCGTCCGAAATGCCCCCCGAAAGAAAACGCAACCGAAGGCCGAGTGCGGCATTGTCGAAGTCCGCCAGTATGGATCGCGTGATCGAGGCCTCGAGTTCGCGGATGCGCGCGAACTGACGCCTGGCGTATCCGAAGTACTCCCATGCGGCATGGCCCGGGCTCACGAGCCGCGCCACTTCGACCGCAATGCCTTCATTGACAACGTGCTCGCCAAGCGACGCGTGACGTCCCGTATCCCAATACGAGTAATAGCCGTCGGCCTCGTTGATGAGCGCGCGGATCTCGCTTCGGCTTCCTGGAGACGTGTATCGAACGGCGTGAGCCATTTCATGAGCCAACCACATCGGAATCAACTCAGGATCGAGGCCAAGTCCCTGCGTTTCATGGTTGGGTACGCCGGTGAAGTGTTCCAGGCACACAAAAGCCATTCCGCGACCCGCAACGACGAGTTCACCGGCATTCGCGGCGCCGACGCCGACCATGAGGATGACGTCGACATCGACGTCGCTTTCAAGCAACGACGCGCATTGCGCCTCGGCACTGCGCGCGAGCGCTACCACATCGGTGCGCTCGAGCATCGACAACAAGTCCGATCGATCGGCCAGAGCCGCCATGCGCGCCACTTCGGTGAAGTGAGGCGTGTCTGGATCGAGCACAAAGTTGTGCCAGTACGCCGACAGTCGATGGCGATGAGCTTCGTAGTAGCGATGATACGCGGCAACCCGATCGGAGCTGTTGAGGACTGCAAGAAAGTCCGGCAGCAGGTTGACGAGCATCTACGACCATGGCGCAGGTGGGCGGCGCGGGCGGATCGCGAAAAAATCGCGCGGCAAGATACTCGCGCATCCGATCATCAACAAGAGATGGTTTGCATCGCGCGTCAGCGCGTGCCAAACAATCGATCGCCAGCGTCGCCGAGTCCAGGAAGGATGTAACCGTGTGCGTTCAACTCGCGATCGAGCGCCGCTGCGATCACACTGACGTCAGGATGTTCCGCGAAGAGATAGCGAAGACCCTCTGGCGCGGCCACGAGGCAGAGAAAGCGGATGCGCGTCGCGCCGGCGCGCTTCAACGAACTCACTGCCGAGGCGGCGCTGCCTCCGGTGGCGAGCATCGGGTCGAGCAGGAGAAAATCACGCTCGGCGGCATCACCGGGGACTTTGAAGTAGTAGTCAACCGGTTGGAGTGTGTCGTGGTCACGATAGAGTCCGATGTGACCAACGCGCGCCGACGGCACGAGTCGCAAGACTCCTTCCACCATGCCGAGACCCGCGCGCAGAATTGGCACCAGGGTCAACTTCTTGCCACTAACGCGATAACCTGTAGTGCCCTCAAGTGGCGTATCCACCTGAAACGCTTCGAGCGGAAGGGAACTGGTGGCTTCGTATGCCAACAGCATCGCGAGTTCATCCACGAGCTCCTTGAAGATCTTTGTCGGAGTGTCGCGACTTCGCAGCAGCGCGATCTTATGCTGCACCAACGGATGGCGGACTAGAGTGAGGTTGGCGTGCATCGGGCTGGTGTCCATGTTCGGCAAGCTACTAACTTCGCCCGCATGGCAGAATACCGGGCCAAATCGGCGCGCTGCTGATGGAAATCATGTTCGCCGGCGCGGCCCGTGAGGTGACGGGGTCGTGTCACCTGTTGCGCGTCGGTGATTATCGCATCGCCCTCGATTGCGGGATGTTCCAGGGGCGTCGCATCGAGTCCGATCAAAAGAACCGCGAGCTCCCGGCGCCTGTCGAAAGCATTTCGGCACTGGTTCTTTCACACGCGCACATCGATCACGCGGGCCGGATCCCGTTTCTGGTGCGTCGCGGTTTCGAGGGCCCCATTTTCTGCACGCCGGCAACTCGCGATCTCTCAGCGCTCATGTTGATGGATTCGGCGCACATTCAGGAGAAAGACGCCGAGCACCTGGCGCGACGGGGAAAGGGGTTCGTAGAGCCTCTCTACGACAGCAAGGACGTCGAGCGCGCTCTGAAGCGCATGGTTTCCATGCCGTATGGCCGCGAATTCAACGTCACGCCTGGAATTCGGGCAACGTTCGTGGATGCGGGGCACATCCTTGGTTCCGCGTCAGTGGTGCTGGACTGTCGCGAGGATGGCCCCGAGCCTCGGCTCTCCGAGCCTCGGCCCGTCGAACGTCGCCTGGTGTTTTCCGGCGACATCGGCCGGTGGGGTTTGCCGATCATCAAGGATCCTGAGATTCCAGTCCGCGCCGACGCCGTAATCATGGAATCCACATACGGGAATCGGGATCACGCGCCCCCTGAGGACGCGCGGGCCCGGTTGGCGTCAATCATCACCGAAACCGCTGCGCGCGGCGGGAGAGTGATTGTGCCTGCGTTCGCCGTGGGCAGAACGCAGGAGATTCTCTACGATTTGCACGGCCTCTATCGGGAAGGGAGGATTCCGCGAATTCCGATCTTCATTGATAGTCCGCTCGCCTCGGACGTGACCGCCGTCTTCGAGATGCATCCTGACTGCTTCGATGCTGGCGAGGATCTGGTGCGTCGTGTCGAGCAGCTCTTTCGCTTCGAACTGGTGCATTACACGCGCAAAGTCGAAGAATCAAAGGCGTTGAACACGATGCGGACGCCCTTTGTCGTCATTGCTGCATCGGGAATGGCCGAGACCGGGCGTGTCGTGCACCACTTGGCAAACGGCGCACATGATCCGCGGAACACCATCCTTATAGTAGGATTTCAGGCCGAGCACACGTTGGGGCGTCGAATTGTCGAAAAGCGACCGACGATACGCGTATTTGGAGAAGAGATCCCGCTCCGTGCCAGGGTCGAAGTGCTGAACGGTTACAGCGCGCACGGTGACCGCAACGAACTGCTGCGTTGGATCGAAGGAGTTCGCGACACATCACCGAACCTCCGACAGATCCATCTGGTTCATGGAGAACCAGAGGCACAGGATGTATTCGGAAATGTGCTGCGGCTCCGCGGGATGGACGTGACGACTCCTATTCGCGGTTCGACGACTCTCTTCTAACGCGAATCACGGCAACGGTTACAGCGCGCGGGGTGCCACCGCGCGACGCCGCGGACTAGACTCTACTTCGGGCCGGTTAAGGCGCGCCGCGGATGAAGCGAGTCTCGTGCCTGGTAAAGCGAGGAAGAGATGAGCCGCTCCGTGACGCGAATGGTTGCCGCGTACGCCGTTATGGCTGTAATAGCGGCATGGGTAGTGAGCGTCGTTGCGGTTGTAGTCTGGGGATCGCGAGACACCGCACGTCCGTCCGATGCGATCGTCGTACTCGGCGCCGCTCAGTACGCCGGTCGCCCGTCGCCCGTGCTCAAGGCCCGCCTCGATCACGCTGTCGCGCTTTGGAAGCGCGGTTTGGCGCGCCGAATCGTGCTCACCGGCGGACGCGGGACGGGCGACACGATCAGTGAAGCCGAGGTCGGGCGCCGCTACGTCATGAAAGCCGGGGTGGCAGATAGCGCGATCCTGCTAGAGAATGAAGGACGAACGACGAGCGCTTCATTTGCAGCCGTTGCGGGAATCATGGAAGAGAAACGGCTCGATCGGGCCATCCTGGTGAGCGACCCATTCCACATGCTTCGACTGCAGATCCTGGCGAAACGCCTTGGCGTCGAGTCGGTTACGTCGCCGACTCGCACGAGCCCGATCTCGGCGAACCGCCTCGAAGCGCTTGCGTACGTCCTGGCTGAATCCGTGAAGGTGCCGGCGACGATCGTTCTGGGGATTCTTGGGCGCTAAACAATTGATTCGCGCACGATTCGGGTACCACGCACCCGCGGCGCTCGCCGGGGTCTTCATGTTGGTTCTGTGCTCGAGGGCTAACGCACAGAGTGGACCCGTGTTCGAGTTGCAGCCGGGAATCACCGTAGCGGACTTCGTTTCTGTGCCTTCGGGCACCGCGACCAACACAGCGTTCAGTCTTCGATTTGCGACGCGCTTCCCAACGGGGCTGACGTGGTTGACACCAGTTGTAGGCGCGGTTGTGTTGCCGTACGGCAGCACGCAAAACACGATCCGAAACACTGATGCGCCAACGGTGTTCGCCGGCAACATCTTCTCGGTACTGCCGGCCGACCGCGCGTCAGGCTGGCTTTCAATTGAAGTTCCATTGCTGATCGCCCACTCACCGGGCGCAGGACCAACCGGGGCTCTCCGCGATTACGGAAGGGATCTTGTTGTGATTCCCACGGTTTACCTCCATTTGGGCTCCCGGGCACTTCGGGAGCTCGGGAGCATCTGGTCGCGATTGAACCTCATTGCCCAGCTCGAGCAGAACTTGACGCCGAATCGTGGTCTAAGCGGTTCACGGGACCGACTCAATCCGATCGCGACGATCGGAGTGTCGTTGAGCATTGGCGCAGCGCGCGACTGACATGCTCGTCCCAAGCGCAACTATTCCCATTGAGCCCTCGCGGCTCGACAACGGACTGCTGCTGACGCTGTCTGCCGATCGCACGGCGCCGATCGTCGCCGTAAACCTCTGGTATCACGTCGGCTCGGCCAATGAGCGTAAAGGACGGACGGGATTTGCACACCTGTTCGAGCACATGCTGTTCCAGGGCTCGGAACACGTGGCCGCCAACGAGCACTTCGAGTTGATCCAGCGCGCGGGGGGCACGCTCAACGGGTCCACCTGGCTCGATCGCACGAACTACTTCGAGACGATTCCATCGCACCAACTGGAACTCGCGCTGTGGCTGGAGGCCGATCGGATGGGACGCCTGTTGCCAGCGATGACCCAGGAAAAGCTGGACACCCAGCGCGATGTGGTGAAGAACGAACGGCGCTGGTCGGTAGACAACCAGCCATACGGTTCGTGGTGGGAACGTTTGCCCGCACTCTGCTTCCCGCCGTCGCATCCATTCCATCACTCGTTGATGGGGTCGATGGAGGACTTGTCGGCGGCGAGTCTCGAGGATGTGGCCGCGTTCTTCCGCACGTTCTACACGCCGGACAACGCGGTCCTGTCGATCGCCGGTGATATCGACGAAGCCGAGGCTCGTGTGCTGGTGAATCGTCATTTCGGCTGGATACCGCGTGGAAACGAGAGGCCGCCGCTCCCGTCTATGGACGTTTCGCCCAGGTTCGGTTCATGGCTTCGGGAAGTGGTGGAGGATGACGTGGCGGTTCCGAGGATATTCCTCGCCTGCCGCACTCCGGTGTTCGCCAGCGATGGCTATTACGCCGCGAGTACGATCGCCGCCATGCTCGGAACTGGTCGCGGGAGCCGACTGCATGAATCGATGGTCCGTGAGCGTCAGCTCGCTTCGGTCGCGACAGCGTTCACGTTCGACCTGGCCAAGGGAAGCGATCTCCTGGTGGTCGATGCGACCGCGCGTCCCGGCGTCACCGCGGAGGCGCTGGAACAGGGAATAGTCGATGTGCTCGATGATTTGCGTTTGCGTGGCCCGAGGCCAGGAGAGCTTGACCGCGTTCTGGCGCAAACGGAAACGGAATTCGTCGCATCCGTGCAGAGCGCCGGCGATCGCGCGGAGCAGCTGAGCCGTTTCGCCACGTACTGCGGCGACCCCGGGTTGATGAACGAGCAGGTCGCCCGGTATCGCGCGGTCACCGACGAAAGGGTCCGCGCATTGGCGACGGACCGACTTGGTCCCGACAACCGGGCCAGTCTCGTCTACGTCCCACGGAAGCCGTTGGGCGCTTCATGAGCGCGCCCCCGGTGACACGGCCGCTGCCGGGCCCTCCCCGTCCGTACCGGTTCCCATCCTTCGAGCGGATCACCCTGCCTAACGGGCTCGAGCTGATCGTAGCGCCAGTGCGGCGCCTGCCGTTGGCGAGTATCCGATTCGTTCTCGACGTGGGCGCGCGGCTGGAGGCACGGGACCT
>CAZSNV010000006.1:0-43256 GCA_964608035.1 uncultured Gemmatimonadaceae bacterium
ACCATGACGTTGTCGGGCTTGATGTCGCGGTGCACCACGCCCTGTTCGTGCGCGTAGGCGAGGGCATCGGTCACTTCGCGCAGCAGTCGCACGGCCTCGTGCACCGGGAGCTCTCCCTCGCGCGCAAGCTTGGCGCGGAGGGACTCACCTTCGATGTACGGCATCACGTACCACAGGAGATCACCCGACGCGTTCGCGCTCAGGAGCGGCACGACGTGCGGATGCTGGAGTCGCGCGGCAAGCTGGATCTCGCGGCGGAAACGATCCTGGTTGACGCTCGCCGCCATCTCCGGAGGCAGGACCTTGATGACCACTTTCCGCGCGAGGGCTACATCCTCGGCGAGGAAGACGCGGCTCATGCCCCCACCGCCGAGCTCTCGCTCTATCCGGAAGCCGGCGCCCACGGCCTCCGCGAGGCGCTGAGCGAAGTCGGTCAACGGCTCGTTCCGGGATACGACACGCGCCCAAGATACGGGGACGCAAGGCGTGGTCGCCAGAACGGTTAGCGGTTTGCCTAGCAGGAGCCATGGTCCCAACTCATCTTTCGTCTCCCTTGACCACCCTGCAGCAGCGCCTCGAGACTGGCCTGAGCGGCCGCTACACCGTCGACCGCCCACTCGGCGAAGGCGGCATGGCCGTCGTCTTCCTCGCCCACGACCTGCGCCACGACCGCGACGTCGCGCTCAAGGTGCTCAAGCCAGAGATCTCCGCCGACATCGGTGCCGAGCGCTTCCTGCGCGAGATCAAGATGGCGGCGCGCCTCACGCATCCACACATCCTCCCGGTGTTTGACTCGGGCGAGGCGGGCGGCCTGCTCTTCTACGTCATGCCTAACATGGAAGGGCGTTCGCTGCGCGAGCGCCTCGACAAGGAACGGCAGCTGTCGCTGGAAGACGCGCTCCGGATCACCCGCGAAGTCGCTTCAGCGCTCGACTATGCGCATCGCAGCCAGGTGATGCACCGCGACGTGAAGCCCGAGAACATCCTCCTGCATGAAGGCGCGGCGCTGGTGGCCGACTTCGGGATCGGCAAGGCGCTGACCAGTGGGAAGTCCATTACCCAGACCGGCCTGACGGTCGGAACGCCGGCGTACATGAGCCCCGAGCAGGCCAGCGGCGAAACCGACATCGATGGGCGGAGCGATCTCTATAGCCTTGGTTGCGTGCTGTACGAGATGCTGAGCGGAGAGCCGCCGTACACCGGCCCGAACTCGGCGTCGGTGATCGCCAAGTTGTTCGTCTCGCCTGTGCCAAAGGTGCGAACGACGCGCGACGTGCCGGAAGCGGTGGACAGTGCGCTCGGCCGCGTGCTCGCGAAGACTCCGGTCGACCGCTATCGCACCGGAGCCGAGTTCTCGGAGGCGCTGCGGGTGATCCTCCGCCAGGGGGATTCGACACAGGCACGCACGCCGCCGGAAGTGAAGAGCGCCGCCGCGCCGAAGGCGATCGCCGTGCTCCCGCTGGCGAACATGAGCGCGGACCCCGAGAACGAATACTTCAGCGACGGGATGACCGAGGAGATCATCAACGCGCTCGCCAAGGTGCCGGGCGTGCATGTTTCCTCGCGCTCATCCTCCTTCGCCTTCAAGGGCAGGAAGGACGTCGACGTCCGCGAGGTCGGCGAGAAGCTCGGCGTGACCACGGTGCTCGAGGGGAGCGTGCGCAAGATCGGCAATCGCATCCGCATCGCCGCACAGCTGGTCAACGTGGAGAATGGGTACCAGCTCTGGTCGGAGACGTACGATCGCCAGCTCGAAGACGTGTTCGCGGTGCAGGACGAGATCGCGCGGTCCATTGTCGATGCGCTCAAGCTCAAGCTGGTGGACTCGGCGGTCGCGGTGGTCGCGCCGACAAAGAACCTCGAGGCATACACCACCTACCTGAAGGGGCGATTCCACTTCCACAAGTTCACCGAGGCCGGACTGCGCAAGGCGCTCGATCTTTTCCAGAGTGCGCTCCTGCAGGATCCCGGGTTCGCGCGCGCATATGCTGGCATCGCGGACGTGTGGTGCAACCTTGCGGATGACTGGGTGGCGCCGAGCGACGCCTATCCGCGCGGGAAGGCGGCGGCCGAGCAGGCGCTCTTGCGCGACCCGGCGCTGGCCGAAGCGATGACGTCCATCGGCAAAGTGCTGTGCTGGCACGAATGGAAGTTTGCCGAGGGCGCGCGGGAACTCGAGCGCGCTGTGCAGATCAGCCCCAACTACGCCGAGGCGCACTTCGTGCTCGGCTCGGCGCTGCCGCTCGTCGGTCGCCTGGGCGACGCGATCGAGGCCATCCGCAAGGCACTGGTGCTCGATCCGCTCGACGTGCATTACAGCGGGTGGATTGCCCGCTTCCTGCTGTACGCGCGAGATACCACCGGGGCGATTGCCCAGGGACACAGGACGCTGGAGCTCGACGAGGAGTACGTGCGCGCATTCCTGTGGATCGGGTCGGCACACCTCGTGGCCGGCGACGCTGAGGCCGCGCTCGATTGGTATCGGCGCGGCCAGGCGATCGACAGCGCGGTCCGCACGTACGACGCCATGATTGTCCGGGCGCTCGCTCTGCTCGGACGCCGGGACGAAGCCGAAGAGATTCTCAGTCGCCTCGAGGAGGAGTCCAAGCGCCAGTACGTGCGCGCCGAGTATCTGGCGATGGGGTACGCGGCGCTCGGTGACCTCGATCGCGCGTTCGCCGCGCTCGAGCGGGCGTATCAGGCTCGATCAGGAGGCTTGATCTATTTGCATCTCGACCCAGGATACGAGCCGCTGCGCGGCGATCCACGGTACGCGGAACTCGTAAAGCGCATCGGTTTGCGCTAGGGGTTCGGAGGTCGCTGAGTTGGCGCCGCGGCGCACCCACGACGGCAGTCCATGACGTCGAGGTGCGGGATGCCGCCGCACTCTGCCAGCGATCGGCGGCGCGCCCAGCCGCCGCTCAGCGGCTTGTCCGCTATTCGGTGGCGCTCAACCCCGTCGATACTGGGAGATAAACCTCGACCGTCGTTCCCGTTCCTGGCGTGCTGCGAAGGCTCACCTGACCGCCGTGCGCGATCGCGATCTGTCGGGCGATCGGCAACCCTAGCCCCGTGCCTTTCACCCGTGTCGTGTAGTAAGGATCGAACGCACGCGCGACCTGTTCACTGTTCATGCCGGACCCAGTGTCGGTAATGGACACGACAAAGCGATCCTCGAGCCGCTTCATGTTGACGATCGTTTCTCCCTCTACCGACGACGCTTGCTGCGCGTTCAGCAGCAGATTGAGGAACAGCTGCTGGAGCGCGTCGGGATCGCCTCGCACCACCATGCCCTCCTCGAGACCTCGCATCGTCACACGCGCCCCGGTTGACGCGAAGCTGGGCTCCGCGATCCTGATGGCCTCACGGAGCACAGTGCCTAGGTTCACGTTCTCGGCCACCGCAATGCCGCTTCGCGCAATGCGCAGCGATCCCGTCACGGCGGCATCGAGACGTCGCACGTGGGTGAGCGTTCTGGCGACCAGGGTGCGATTCTTCGCATCCTCCGTGCGCTCGTCGACGCGCTCCAGGTCGACCTGCACCGCAGTCAATGCGTTGCGAACCTCGTGCGAGAGTGATGCCGCGAACTCCCCCACCGCCGCGAGCGCGCGACGCTCGGAGAGTTCCGCCACCAGTCGGCGGACGCTCGCTGTCATCGCGTTGAACGAGTCGGCAAGCTGATGGAACTCGGCGGGGCCCTTCGGCTCCACCTGACGGGCCAGGTCGCCGCCGGCAACTGCGCCTGCGGCATCAGCCAGCAGGCGAAACGATCGCGCCAGACGCGCCGTGAAAAAGCTGCTCAGCACCAGGGCGATCAGCGCGACTGCGCCTAACGCCACGAGACCGAGGTGGCCGGCCCGCTCGAAGGGCATCACGTACGGCGCGAGCGGAGCGCCGACCGCAATGTCGAAGGGCGGATCCGCCAGGCTGTCCATGCGAACCATCCACGGCGCACCGTTGACGACAAGGCTCGGTGCCGTTGGAAAGACCACTTCGGTCATCAAGGGAATCAGCGCGACGCCAGTCGCACGATCGCGCACCGCCAGTGCCGAGCCGGGGAGGAGTAGCCGCGCCGAATCCGCAGGGACGACGGCGTCCAGGTATACACTTGCATCGACGGTCCCAACGAGAGAATCCGCCGCACGGACCTTGAAGCTCACAGTCATCGTGCGACGGGGCGGGCCAAGCACCGTGTCGCCCGTTGTGCCTCGCGATGGCCTCTCTGAGGTCGTCAACGGTGGCGGGGCCGAGGTATAAAGCTCCCGTCCGGCGCGGTCGTGATACGCGAATACCGATATGCCGTGGCCGACGGTGGCGCCGACCTGGGCGAAGTACGCCGAGTCGCTAGCCGTCACGACACCAGACGAAAGCACGCGGCGCGCTGATTCGTTGCCCGCCAATAGCAGCAGGTCACTTCGACGGAATTCCCAGCGCTCGCCGATCGACTGCTCGATGCTCTGCAGCGACTTCATGAGCTGAGTGTCGAGCAGTCGCTCGCCCGACCGGACTCCGCTCCGCGTCAACCAGAAGCCGATGATCGCCAGCGGGAGAATGGCCCCGAGCAGGACGATGCCGAGCAGATGCGCTCGAATCGATACGGGTTGGCCGCGCGGTGAACGCACCTATTCGAGCCGGTACTTTTCGAGGAGCCGATTGAGTCGCGGCCGAGATACACCGAGAATCTCGGCGGCGCGACCCTTCTGGCCCTCTGTCGCCTTGAGGACCCGGAGCACGTATTCGCGTTCCATCTGCTCGAGCGACGTGAGCGCGGCCTGCTGCGCCAGGCGCGGACTCGCGATTGACAGATGCTCCGGCCGGATGACGTTTCCGGACGCGATGACTACCGCCCGCATGACGCAGTTCTCCAGCTCGCGCACGTTTCCTGGCCACGAGTGCGCGATCAACCGATCCAGCGCCTCGTCCGACAGAACTACATCGCCGGTCCCTAACGAGCGACTTGCGCGCTGCACCATGCGTCGCGCGAGCAGTGGAATGTCGTCACGTCGATCACGTAGCGGCGGAATGACGATCTCCACAACTCGCATGCGGTAGTACAGGTCCTCGCGAAAGCGATGGTCGACGAGCATCTGCTCGAGATCCTGGTGCGTCGCCGCGATCACGCGCGCCGCGGTGCGTTCGGGTCGTTCAGCACCGACGGGCTGGAACTCGCGATCCTGAATGACGCGCAGCAGTTTGCTCTGAAAGTCGAGAGACGTATCTCCGATCTCGTCGAGGAAGATGGTGCCCTTGCCGGCCAGCGCGAACCGGCCGCGGCGCGTCTCGTGTGCGCCGGTGAATGCACCCCGCACGTGGCCGAACAGCTCCGACTCGAGCAGCGTGTTCGGCAACGCCGCGCAATTCACGGGCACGAATGGTTCAGCAGCAGCCGGGGAATTGGTGTGGATCGCGCGTGCGACCAGCTCCTTGCCAGTGCCGCTTTCGCCGCGTACCAGCACCGTCGCGCGGGTGATGGCTGCCTGCCCGACGAGCTTGTATACGTCGATCATGTGTGGATCGCGTCCCACCAGTTCGCCGAGGTGGTCATCGGTGATGTGATCCACGGGCTCGGCGTTGCGCCGCGACCGCCGGTCGTCGAAGACGCGATCGACGACGCGGCGGAGCTGCCGGAGGTTGAGCGGCTTGACGAGAAACTCCACGGCGCCGCCACGCATCGCCGAAACGACCGTGGGCATGTCGTCGAACGCGGTCATCAGGATGATGTCGACCGATGGTGCGCGCTCGCGGAGCATCGTTAGCAGTGCCAGTCCGTCGATGTCTGGCATGCGCACGTCGGTGAGCACCACATCCGGCGCGGCGTGCTCGAACAACACGAGGGCTCGCTCGCCGCTCTCGGCGACGGTGACTGTGATACCGTCGTCCGAGAGGGCTTCAGCGAGCGAAGTGCGGATTGCCGGATCGTCGTCGACGACCAGGACACGTCGAGCCATTCCGCTCCTGCGTCAGTTCTTCGATGCCCCGCGCAACACACCGGAGAGGTCGACCGACCACATGGTCACCACCCTCGCCGTCCCGGAAGGGACAAAGAGAAGGGTCCTGCCGTCTGGGGACAGCGCATAGTCTGGAGTGCCGACGTCGGGAAACTCCACGAGGGTTCGAATCGGCCCGCCGTCGATTGGAGCCACGTACAGCTTGCAACACCCCTTGGCGGCGTCGCTCCGTCCCCAAGTCAGAACGTGCTTACCATCGGGCGTGAACAGAAAGGTACCGCCGCCGGACCGGACAAGATCACTCGGGAAACTCACGCTGGCGACACGCCCACCCGCCGGTGTGAGGATCTCGGCGTTCCGCCTCGTGCGCTCGGCCGTGTCTCCCGGCAGCACCAGGAGGTCGCCGCGCGGTGAGACAGCGGGACGCAGTGGGCCCATCCATACCCGGACGAAGCGGTCGCTCGTCAGGGATCGGACGAATGTCCCCGAGCTGTCCGAGACGATCACGGAGGTATCCGAGATGAACGCGGGCCCAGTTCCAGGGCCGCGGCTCGGCAACGTCCGAACCACAACATCCGATCCGTCCAGTCCCACCTTGCGGATTACCGGGCGAAAGACCGTTGGGTTGTCGTTGTACGGTGAATGGTCGTAAAGCACATGCCTCGAGTCGTCAGCCCAACGCACACTCGCGATGTACTCGCTGACGGCCGTCCGAAGCCGCCGTGTCCTGCCGCTGGCAACCTCCACGGCAATGATACCGAGTCCAAAGAGGTCGTTCTGGGCTCCGAGCCAGGCGCGTTCTGTGATCGCGATCCAGCGACCGTCGGGTGACCAGACGGGTTGGCTCTTGCTCGCACGGACCGCGATGGCACGAATGTTACTCCCGTCCGCGTTGGCAATCAGCAGTTTGCTGCTGTCGGGGTGCCCCCCGCCGCGCTGAGCTTGGCTCATCACCGCGAAACGCCTGCCATCAGCAGACCACACTGGCGTCCCGATGTCGTACGAGGCGGGAAGCACTTCGCGCACCGTGCCGTCCAGGAGCGAAATCGACTTCAGGGGCTTGAGGCGGTAACTGTACCAAAGCAGCAGTTCGGACGACGAGAGCCAGGCGTCCGCCCACGGAAGCATGGCAATCGGCTTCCCGCTCACGTCCATGAGCGCGAGAACCAGCGCACCCGGCTCATCACCCAGCGCACCCAACGTCGAAGCAGCGCGCACAGTAACGCCGAGCAACCTCCCATCCGGAGAAAGGCCTACCTCCCCATCAACAAACGGAAACTGGTCCTCTGCGATCAGCTCCGGCTTGCCGCCGGCGACGGCGATTCGCATGGGGAGGTATCGGCCTCGCGTCCCGCCGGGGAGGACCGCGCTGAAGTAGAGCCAGCGCTGATCGGGCGTCCATTTGATGTACTCTATACCTGCGACCTCGCCCAAGAGTACTCGTTCGCTGCCTCCGTCGGACGGAATGACAGCCAGATGCCTGCGACCGGTCAAGCTTTCAAAGGCTATCCATTTGCCGTCGGGTGAGAGGGACGGGCGCGCGCCGTTTCCGACGCTCGCTCTTCTCGCGGGTCCGGCGGCCAATCCAGTTCCGCGGTCGAGCGGCAGGGTCCAAATGGCCTGGCCCAAGCTGCCGCCGTCAGCGGACCGCATGAAGGCGATTCGATCTCCCTGAGCCGACACCGCCGTCGGTACAATGCGCACGTCGTCGGCGATTTTGGTGGAACGCTTCGCGGCAACGTCGTAAAGCCAGAGTTCGCCCGTACGGGTGCCGTAGTAAATCCGTCGGCCGTTGAGCGCTGGTGCTATGTTCGCCACGTCTGCGGCGAGCTCACCAACGAGCTTCACGGGTGCAGAGACAGGCCGGATGGTGCCTTGGGCCGCGACAGACTGCCCCTGGACAGTCAGCGCGATAAGGAACAGCGCGAGATTTCGCATAGCGTGGCTCCAGCTGGGAATGTGGTGAGGCGGAAGAGTTTTGACGCAGCCATTCGAATTCGAGCAGTTGCCCCAACGCACATGACAAGTGCCGAGCCATCCGGCATCACAGCCTGCATGTCGTATTGCTTCAATCGCTTACCGCGTGCACGCAGACCAAACCGTCAGGTGAAACCCGTATCGTCGCGAAGGCTGCTATGAACGGAGCGTTACGCGCCGCGAGGCCTTCCTGAGACTCGACGCAGTTGTGAACAATGCCTCAGCTGACGTATATTCCAAGCATCAACTATACGGCAGAAACGATGCAGACGAAGCTCACACTCCGCCTCGAAGCGGCGCTGATCCGACGCGCGAAAGCCTACGCGAGCCGCGCGGGAAAGTCGGTATCAGGCATCGTAGCGGACTACTTCACTTCTCTCAGTGCAGGCGCTGGCACCGACGGCGAGCCGTTGCCGCCGAGGGTGCAATCACTGGTCGGGGTGCTTCGCCGTGGCAAGGTGACTGAGACTGACTATCGCGCCCACCTCGAGGAGAAGCACCGCTGAAGGTTCTCGTCGACACAAACGTCGTCCTCGATGTGCTCGTGGGGCGCGCGGCGCACCTGGACGACTCGTCGGCAGTGTTGGCCGCTGTTGAACGACGCGAGGTCGGTGGGATGCTCGGCGCGACCTCCGTCACGACCATACACTACTTGGCGACAAAGACCATTGGCGCGCGACGTGCCCGCAAGCACGTAGAGACCTTGTTGGACCTGTTTGCAGTGGCGCGAGTGACGGAGGCCGTGCTCCGCAGCGCGCTCGCCCTTCCATTCGGCGACTACGAAGACGCGGTTCTCCACGAGGCAGCCCTCGCCGCGGGCGCGGATGGCATCGTAACGCGAAATGTCGACGACTTCCGAAAGTCGAAGCTCCCCATCTACAGCCCGGGAGAGTTGCTCGCCCTTCTCCGTGGGCGGTAACGCCCCCGCAATTCGCGGCCAGGATGTTGTCGCGCTTCTGTCGTGCTGCGCGGTCCTCGCCTGCTCTCTGATCGTGTGATACGTTGGTGGCCGTGAGTGACATCGGGTCGCGCCTCCAGAAGGCACTCGAGGGCCGTTATGCCATAGACCGCGAGCTTGGCCACGGCGGAATGGCAACGGTGCACCTCGCGCGCGATGTCAGGCACGGTCGCACCGTCGCCATCAAGGTGCTCCGTCCCGACCTGGCGCAGGCCGTCGGCAGCGAGCGATTCCTGCGCGAGATCAACATCGCTGCCCAGCTCCAGTCGCCGCACATCCTCCCGATGCTCGAATCGGGTGAAGCCGACGGCCTGCTCTACTACGTGATGCCTTACGTGGAGGGCGACTCGCTGCGCGGCCTTCTCGTCAAGCAGGGAGCGCTCCCGCCTTCCGAGGCGATGCGACTGCTGCGTGACGTGGTCGACGGCCTCGCGCACGCACACCGTCACAAAGTGGTTCATCGCGACATCAAACCGGACAACGTGATGATCGCCGAGCGCCACGCGGTCGTGATGGACTTCGGTGTGGCGAAGGCGATGAGCGACGCGAAAGGCACGACGGGGCTGACCAGCATCGGCATCTCGCTGGGCACTCCGGCCTACATGGCGCCGGAGCAGGCTGCTGCCGATCCGGACATCGATCATCGCGCCGACATCTACTCCGTCGGCGTTCTCGCTTACGAGATGCTGTCGGGAAGGCCGCCGTTCGTGGGAACACCGCAGTCCGTGCTCTCGGCGCAGATCGCGCTCGCGCCGCCGCCGCTGGTGCAGCTCAAGCCGGATGTTCCGCCGGCAATCGCGCAGATCGTGATGAAGTGCCTGGAGAAGGATCCGGCGAAACGTTTCCAGACGGCCGATGAGTTGCTGAGCGCCATCGAGTCGCTGGTGACTCCGGCGCCCGGCATGGCTCCGCTCGCGGAAACGCGCACGAGGCGCACACGACGGATCGTCGCGCGCGTGGGCGCGCTGATAGCGATCGCGACGGTCGCGTTTATTGCGATGGGGCGAGTGCGTCGCGACCGCTGGGTTCACCAGACCGCGCTTCCCGAATTGCGTCGACTCGTCGAGGCGGCCGAGAACGACAGCGCGTTCGCGCTGGCTCTGCGAATCGAGGACGCTGCGCCTGACGACAGCACGCTGCAAGCGCTCTGGCCGCGCTTCTCGCGCATGGCAGTCGTTCGCACGAATCCGGAAGGCGTGACGGTGTCACGCGCTTCACTGGCCGACACATCCAATTGGCACCTGGTCGGCACGACCCCAACCGACAGCGTTCGCCTGCCCAATCGGGTCGGGTTGTTTCGCTTCGAAAAATCCGGCTTCCGTACTGTGCACAGCTTGTTAGGCGCCGCGCCGGCGGTGTTGTCGCTCGATTCCGTTGACGCACCGCATTCGGAGATGGCACGCATTCCCGGCGGCAGTACGCGCGCGTTCCTGGTGGGATCTGACGGCGCCAGGCCGGTTCAACTCGGTGAGTATCGTATCGACCGGTTCGAAGTGAGCAACAGTCAGTACAAGGCGTTTGTCGATGCTGGCGGTTACAGCGACAAGCGTTGGTGGGATCACGAATTCGTCGACACCGGCGGCCGCAGTCTTTCTTTTGAAGCAGTCATGGCACGCTTTGCCGATCGAACGGGTCGGCCCGGTCCGGCCACCTGGGAAGCCGGCACGTTCCCGTCAGGCCAGGGAGATATGCCCGTTGGCGGCGTGAGTTGGTACGAGGCCGCCGCGTTCGCGAAGTACGCCGGCAAGTCGCTTCCGACCATCTATCACTGGTCGCGCGTGGCGAACGTCCAGTTTGCGCGGTGGGTTGTTCCGCTGAGCAACCTCAATGGCAGCGGACCGCTGCCGACCGGGACGCCGCGCGGCATCAGTGTCGCCGGAGTCTCAGACCTGGCCGGCAACGTGCGCGAGTGGTGCATCAACGACGCGGGCCGGGGGCTGCGCTTCATCCTCGGCGGTGGCTGGAGCGATCCCTCGTACTCCTTCGTAGACGCCTACGCTCAACCGCCGATCGACCGATCCGCGATCAACGGCATTCGACTCGCAAAGTACGATACCGCGGATTCGAGCCTTGCCCTCGCGTCTGAGCCGATCCCGCGTGCCTTCACCGACTACTCGCGCGAACGGCCGGTGTCCGACGCGGTCTTCGCGGGCTTCCTTCCGCAGTTCGATTACGATCCGATCGCGCTGGACGCGAAAGTCGAGATGCGAGACTCCACGCCCGAGGACTGGGTGCGGGAGAAGGTCACCTTCAGTGCGGCCTACGGCGGCGAGCGGATGACCGCGTGGATCTACTTGCCCAGGGCGGGGAAGCCCCCGTACCAGACCGTGGTGTTTTTCCCAGGATCGGGCGCGATCGGCGCGGCGCCGTACACTGGAGGGCTGCCTCCGGTCATGAGCTTCGTGCCGCCGAGCGGACGCGCCGCGGTGTACCCGATCTTCCAGAGCACGCACGAGCGGTCCGACAGCCTCCGCAGCGACCTCGCCGATCAGTCCATCTTCTGGCGGGACCACGTGGTGATGTGGGTGAAGGATTATCGTCGCACGCTCGATTACCTGAGCACCCGCGCCGACTTCGACTCGACGAAGTTCGCGTACTTCGGGTTCAGCTGGGGTGGCTACATGGGCGCCATCATTCCCGCGGTGGAGCCGCGCATCAAGGCGTCAATGCTGTACGTCGCCGGCCTGACGATGGAGCGCGGACGTCCCGAAGTGGAGCCGATCAACTACCTGCCGCGCATCAAGAGTCCGGTGTTGATGCTGAACGGGAAGTACGATTTCTTCTTCCCGAGCGAAACGGCGCAGAGACCGTTCTTCCAGTTCCTCGGCACCCCGGCGGCGGACAAGCTCTGGAAGCTGTACGAGGGTGGGCACGATGTGCCGCGCACGGAGTTGATCAAGGAATCCCTGGCGTGGCTCGACAAGTATCTCGGCCCCGTACGCTGATCGCTGATCGCTGATCGCTGATCGCTGATTATCCTAGTGCACTCGCTTGTCCGCCGGTGTGCCAGAACAACACTGTCGCCGCCGGAGCAAACTCGCCTTGCCGCGAGCGCGCGATGAGCCCCGCCATCGCCTTGGCCGTGTACCAGTGGTCGGTGATGAGCGCCTCCGTGCTCGCCGCGAGATGTTGTGCTTCGCGCGACGCGTCGCTCGGAATTCCGTAGCCGTCGCCGACCATCGAGTCGTCGACGTCGCACCGGTCAACCGCGCCTAACGCGCCCGTCGCCAGCCCGAGATCGGCTTCCAGCTCGCCAACCAGTCGCAGCACGACAGCGCGTATGTCACCGGCCGGGTCATCGGCGCTGATGCCAAGTACGCGCGTGCGCGGGGAGTACAGCGCGCATCCCGCGATGAGTCCTGCCTGCGTCCCGCCTGACGACGTGGCGTGGATGATCACATCGGGCTCGACACCCTGGGCAACCATTTCGCCAACGCCCCGCGCGATCGCCATCGCGCCGAGCGCAGTTGAGGCGCCGAGCGGAATGACGACAGGATTGCGGCCGTTCGCGCGCAGTTCGGTCGCGATGCGTTCCATCTCCGGCGCGCGTTCCTGCCGCGATTCGACGTACGTCACTTTGGCGCCGTACAGCGAAATCAGTTGCGCGTTGCCCGTCAGGCGATCGGGTCTGGTTCCGTTGGCGACGATGTGACACGCGAGGCCGAGCCGAGCTGCGGCGGCCGCGGTCGCGCGGCAGTGATTGGACTGTACGCCGCCGCAGGTGATCAGGGAATCAGCGCCTTCAGCGAGCGCCCGCGCAGCAACGAAAGTGAGCTTCCGCACCTTGTTCCCACCGAACCCGAAGGGGATCGCATCGTCGCGCTTGGCGAAGAGCCGCGCCTTCATTCCGATCGCATCGCGCAATCGCGGTAGTTCGTCGACAGGCGTGGGTAGTTGTCCGAGCTGGACTGAAGGGAGTGACTCGAGTCGTTCGCGCGCGTTACGGAGATCCTTCATGGTGTGGGGCGTGGTTGTGGATGTGTCCGGTGGATGTATACGGTGGCAGTTCCTCATGCCTGGCGCCAGTTGGGCCCATGCCGGTTCCGGTCGGATTCTTGCGTTAGGTTCTGCCATGCCACGGAGCATCCGTCTGACGTTGCGTTGTGCCCTGATCATTCTTGTCGCCTTCGGGTGCAACAAGTCATCCGATCCCGACCCCGGCGAAACGCTGCGTAAAGTGCGCGTGTCGTTCGAGCGGCATTTCATCTGGGGCCCGCTCATGATCGCCAGCGCCGAAGGCTTCTTCCGCGAGGAAGGACTGGACGTCGAGCTCGTTTTCGCGGGGCTGCCCGAGGAAACGCTCGTCGCCCTGATAACCGGCGACATCGATGTGCGTCCCGGTCCCTTGCACGCGGCGTTCTTTTCGGCGGTTGCGCAGGGCGCGCCCGTTCGCATTGCGGCAGGCATGGGAGTCCTCGCACCCGGCAGCTGCACTTACTTCGGCCTCGTGCTGCGGCCCGGACTCGACACGTCGGGAAAGCCGGAGATCAGGAGCATTCGCACGAGCCTGGATGGATCCACGAGGTACGTGGTCAGCAGCATGCTGGCGCAGCGCGGAATGACGCTCGACCGGACCGAGACTATCCGAGTTCAGGACGGCGTGCTCCCGGCGTTGCTCCAGAACGGATCGCTCGACGCTGCGGCCGTGACCGAGCCTGGACTCTCGCGCGCGGCCAGCGTTGGAACGCTCTGGCTGTCCGGGCAGGACGCCCTTCCCGGTTATCAGTGGAGCGTTCTTGCCTTCAACGAGCGACTACTCGTGCGTGAGCGCGACACCGGGCTGCGGTTCCTCCGCGCATACCATCGCGCCGTCACGCAATATCGGCAGGGAAAGACCGACCGGAATGTGGCCATCCTCGCCGAAGGCACGGGTGAATCGCCGGAACACACTCGTGAGGCATGCTGGCCGACGTTTTCACACGACTCCCGCGTCAACTGGAGCAGCATCGACGACTTCCAGCAATGGGCCAAAGCCCAGGGGTTCATGGAGCGAACGGTCTCACTGGACCAGGCTCTCGATTCAGCCCTCGTCGCGGCAACCGCCCCCCGATGACGTCTTAGGCCGCAGGGCGGGAGCTTGCGTTTTTTGGCGGGCGGGCGGGACGGGTTTGGAGCCGGTGCAGGTCAGGGCGCCGCGGGCACTTAAGCAGGCCCGGGGGTCCGGCTTTTGCATTACCTTCTCGCCAT
Organism: uncultured Gemmatimonadaceae bacterium; assembly: GCA_964608035.1. Lineage (GTDB taxonomy): Bacteria > Gemmatimonadota > Gemmatimonadetes > Gemmatimonadales > Gemmatimonadaceae > JABWBJ01. The sequence continues at coordinate 14,071 of CAZSNV010000006.1, forward strand.
GGCCCCGAATCGCGACCACAGGGCGTCCGAGCTTGTGGCCTTCGCGCGATTTCTTGCGGGAGTGCCGCGACTGGTTCGGCGCCGCATGACCATTGCGGAGGCCATGGCCATTGTCCAGGAAAGGCTCCGTAACCGGGAGCGCAACTTCCTGAGCGTTGTTGAGCGCAGCGTCTACGCCCGACACACCAGCCCGTATCGAGCGCTGCTGAACAGCGCCGGCTGCACACTCGACGATCTGCGTGACATGGTGTCGCACGAAGGTCTCCAGGGAACTCTGCAGCGCCTGCGGAACGATGGCGTGTACGTGAGCTTCGAGGAGTTCAAGGGACTCACGCCGATCGTGCGCGGGAGCCTGACGATACACACGTCGCCGGCCGACTTCGACAACCCCACCGCGAACCGTTACTACTCCACCACCACCGGCGGCAGCACCGGACCAGGGAGAAGGGTCCAGCTCGACCTCCAGCACATCGAAGCGCTCCTGCCCGGCCGCATGGTCGTCAGGCACGTTCAAGGCGTCAGCGGGATTCCGGCGGCGTCGTGGTCGGACCTTCCACCCGGAGGTGGCCTCAAGGGCATGTTGCTGCAGGCCGCGTCCGGCGAGGAAGCCCGGGACTGGTTCTGCGCGCGGATGGGTGGGCAAGGTGGCTCACCGCTTCGGTTTCGTTTCGCGACATTCGCCACGCTGTCGGTGGCACGTCTTGCCGGCGCTTCCGTGTCATGGCCGACTCACCTTCCGTTCGACCAGGCGGTCGTGCTCGCCCGATGGGCGCACGATAAGGTGCAACGCGCAGGTGCCTGCACAATCCACGCATCGGTGAGCCGCATCCTGCGCATCGCGGTCGCCGCCCGGGAGCACAACATCGATCTCAAGGGAACGGTGCTGCGTGGTGGCGGCGAACCGCCGACGCCGGCGAAAGTGGCGCAGATCGTCGCCTCTGGTGCGACCTTCCGCTCCAGCTACGCGTTCAGCGAGGTCGGCACGGTGGGTTCCTGCTGCATTAACGCGACCGGCCCTAACGACCAGCATTTCATGCAGGATCACCTGGCCATGATCCAGGCACCTCGCCTCGTTCCCGGTTTCGATATCGAGGTGCAGGCGTTCTGCTTCACCGGCCTGCTCAGCAGCCACCCCAAGCTGCTGCTGAATGTCGAGTCGGATGATTACGGCACCGTGGACACCACGCCCTGTGGCTGCGAGTGGGAACGACTTGGTTTTCCCCAGCACATCCGGGACATCCGAAGCTTCCGCAAGCTGACCGGCGAAGGAGTGACCCTGGTCGGAAGCGACATGGAGCGGATCCTCGACGAAGTGCTCCCGGCACAATATGGCGGCAGCGCGCTCGACTACCAGTTCGCCGAAGAGGAGGACGAACGCGGCTTCACCCGGCTCACCCTCCGCGTGGCGCCGTCCATCGCGTTAGGCGACGAGGCCGAGGTGGTGGAGTTCGTGCTGAACGCGCTCGACCGCCTCGGTTCCGCCGGCTCGGTCATCACGTACACCTGGCGCAAGGCCGGCACGCTGCGCATCCGCCGTGAAGCGCCCACGATGACCGGGCGTGGCAAGCTGATGCCGCTGGACATCCGGAAGAAGGCGTCCTGATGCGAGCGCGTACGCGGGCCATCATGATTGCGGCTGCGCTCACCCTCGGCTGCGCCGGCGCTGCCGCCGACCGATCGGACAATGCGCCGCGCAAGCTTCGCGTGGCATACAGCCGGCACCTCAGTTGGGCGCCAATCTATATCGCGCAATCCGAGGGCTTCTTTGCGCAGGAAGGCCTCGAGATCGAGCCGGTCCTGGCGATGCGGCCCGAAGAGACGCTCGTGGCCCTCATCACCGGCGACATCGACATCCGCCCCGGCCCAATGCATGCGGGGTTTCTCTCATCCGTTGCGCAGGGTGCGCCCATTCGCATCACCGCCGGCATGACCATCCTCGGCACTGGCTGCACGTATTTCGGGATGGTCGTTCGGTCTGGGATCGACACGACGGGCGCGCCGAAGATCAAGCGCATGCGTGCCGGTCAGGACGGGGTGTCGCGCTACATCCTGACCACCATGCTCGCACAGCGTAAGCTCTCTATTGACGATATCGAAACGGTTCGGCTCCCCGAATCTGTCATGGCGATGGGCCTGGAGTCCGGCTCGATCGACGCTGTTGTGGTCTCCGAACCCGCCCTGACGCGCTTTACGAAGATTGCAACTCTCTGGCTGTCCGGACAGGACGTACTTCCCGGTTTTCAGTGGAGTGTGCTCGCGTTTGGCGAACGGCTGCTGCTCCGTGAACGTGACACGGGCCTGCGATTCATGAGGGCCTACGAGCGCGGCGTCGCCCAATACCGACAGGGCAAGACCGACCGCAACGTGGCTATTATCGCTGAAGCGACGGGTGACACCCCGGAACTCATCCGCGAAGTCTGCTGGCCTGATTTCAGTCCCGGGAACCGTCTCGACTGGCCCAGCATTTCGGCGTTCCAGAAATGGGCCAACGCCGAAGGGCATATGGAATACACGTTGACGCAGGGACAGGTGTACGACTCGGCGTTCGTGTCTGCCGTCGCCCGCGGGTCGGGGCTGCCCTGAGTAACAGTTCGAATTCATGCGCCTAACGCCTCAACGGAGCTTCAGCACGTGTTCCCTCGATCGTTGACCTCACTGTCCCGCGTCGTCAGGCAGTCGCGTGTGTCCACCGCGATGCTGCTCGTTGGCATTCCGTTCGCCCCGGTCGCCGCTCAGGCGCCGCCGGACACGGTACGCGCGCGGGCACTCGGTGAGGTCGTCGTGTCCGCGACGCGCACGGAGCAGACCGTTCGCTCACTGCCAATGCTGGTCACGGTGATCGGCGCGCCCGCCATTGCGGCGTCCGCCGCCCAGACGGTGCAGGATCTCTTGCGCACGATCCCGGGGTTCACGACACGCGACGTCCAGGCCGGGATGGTGAGTGGACCCAGCTCGGGAATCGTCTCGTTCCGCGGACTCGGCGGATCCTCCGCCGGCCGCGCGCTGGTGTTGCTCGATGGCATTCCGGCCGGCGACCCGTTTTCCGGCTGGCTGGACTGGGGACGCATTCCGCTGCCCATGCTGGAGTCGGCGGAAGTGGTCCGTGGTGGCGGGTCGATGATCTGGGGGAGCCGCTCGTTAGGGGGCGTCGTCAACCTCCGCACCATCTCGCCGCGACGCGATGGATTGCGCCTCATGGCAGAGCGAGGGAGCCTGAATACCATTCGTGGCGCAGGTTCGGGGAGTATCCGTCGCGGAAGCATCACCGCGACGTTAGGCGCCGACATGTGGGAAACCGACGGTTTCGTGGTGCTGCGCGAAGACCAGGCCGGGCCGGCGGATCTCAAGGAAACGGCGGGGAGTCGGGCCGTGTCGGGCAAGGTGACGTGGGACGCCAGCCAGGCGCTGCAATTGTGGGCCGCCGGCGGAACGTTTACCGGTTACGAACCTCCGCTCGGAAGTGAGGATCGCCAGGATTTCGACGAGGCGCGAGGCGGATTGCGGCTGCTTACCTCGAAGGGCGTGGCTACGGTGGTGGCTTTCGCCAATCATCGGTCGACGATGGCGAAGCGGTATTCCATCAACTCGGCGCGAACGACACGTGCTATCAACCGCACAAACGGAGCGCCGGCGCAATCGGTCGGTGTCTCGTTGCAGTGGACCCAGATGGCGTTCGAGCGCCACGAGATCACGACCGGCGCCGACGTCACCTCGTCGGGCGGCTCGCTGACCGAGCTATACGGCTTCACGAATAACGTCGCGACGCAGTCGCGGAAAGTCGGCGGGTCGCAGATGCTGGCCGGCGTCTTCCTGCAGGATGCGGCCAACCTGGGGAACGGTGTCCGCCTGCTGGCGAGCCTGCGCACGGACCAGGTGCGCGACGCTGACGGTCGGCGCACGGTGCGCGATCTCTCGCAGGGAACCGTCGTCACGGATTCCGTACTTGGCGGACAAACGGTCAACAGTGTCACCGGGTCGTTAGGCCTGCGCTGGCAGCAGTCGGAGTGGCTGGCGTGGCGGGGCAGCGTGTACGAAGCATTCCGCGCGCCGAGCATGTACGAGATGTATTTCCCCCGCTTCTCCAACCGCGGAACCGTGACCGAGTCAAATGCGGCGCTGGAGGCGGAGAAACTGAAGGGCGCGGAGCTTGGCGTCGACCTGACGTTTGGCGTCGAGTTCATCACTCGAATCACCGCTTACGTGAACCGGGTCACTTCGCCCATCATGGATGTCACGATAGGCACCGCCGGGTCGCAGGCCGAAGTGATCGCCCCCTGCGGCCTCATGCCGGCCGGACAGACCTGCGGTCAGCGCCAGAATGTGCCGGGACTGCGGAGTCATGGCATCGAGACGGAACTGGAGTGGCGCCCCAGCGCCGCCTGGAGGGCGACCGCGGGTTACAGCTTCAGCCCGACTCGCGTGCGCGCGCCCGGCCACCCCGCGGATGGCATGAACGCGATCAGGAGTGCACGACACCTGGTCTCGTCGGGCCTCTCATACGACGCACCGCGCCTCGCGACCATCGCCCTGGACGCGAAATACGTCGGCTCTCGCTATGACGATGACCTGAATACAATCAAGCTGGACGGTCTCTACCTCGTGGGGATGCGCGTCAACCGTTCGCTGGGTCGCGGCTTGATGGCATACGTGAAAGTCGAGAACCTGCTCGACGAGGCCTTCGAAGTGACGCGCACTCCGGCCGGTTTGGCCGACATGGGCGCGCCGCGGTGGGTCACCACCGGCATTCGTGCGTCGTGGTAACGGGAGATTGTCTTCAGCGATCATGAGTACTGCCCCGCGACCGGTCGCCGACTCAATGAGTGAGGGAACCGGCCGTTCGCGGCATTTCTCCTGTGAGCACATCGGACACACGTTCGTCGGCGAACGTGGTCACGTCGAGGCGCTGGTTGACGTAACGCTCTCAGTCGATGCGCACGAGTTTGTCTGCGTCGTCGGACCCAGTGGTTGTGGCAAGTCAACCCTGCTGCGCATCATCGCCGGGCTCGAGAAACCAACTGCCGGCCATGTCCAGTTCTACGGAAAGGCCGCCGAGCGTGGCGTGCGCGGTGGCCTCGTGGTCCAGGAGCACGGCACGTTCCCGTGGCTGACCGCGGTGGACAACGTCGCCTTCGGTCTCGCGCTCGAGGGCATGCCAAAACCGGAAAGGCGCAAACGGGCCATGGAGTTTCTCGAGCGCGTTGGGCTGGCAGGATTCGCGCGCCACTACCCGCACGAGTTGTCGGTCGGGATGAGGCAACGCCTCGGTATCGGACGTGCCATGGTCATGGACGCTCCCCTCCTGCTGATGGACGAGCCGTTTGCTGCCCTCGACGCGCTAACGCGTCACAAGATGCAGGAGGAACTGCTCGGCATCTGGGCGGCGGACCGGCGCACCGTGATCTTCGTGACGCATGACATCGACGAGGCGGTCCTGCTGGCCGACCGGGTCATCGTGATGTCCGAGCGTCCGGGGCGCGTGCTGGCCGACATCTCGATTCCGTTTGAGCGACCGCGTGATCTCACGCGCGACTACCTCGAGGCGCGGAGCATTACCCAGAGCGTCTGGCGGCTTCTCGACGCAACCTCGGCAGGGCGCAAGTGACTGCGCCGAGGGCGACCGGCACGGGTCAGGCGGCGGTTCCAGCGGCGGTTCCGGTGCGCTGGTCGGTGCGCTTCTTCATCGTCTGGGTCGTGTTGTTAGGCATCTGGGAAGTGCTCAAGCGCTCCGGGGTGCAGATGGGCATGTTCATGCCCGCGCCGTCGAGCATCGGCGCGTCGCTCTGGGGCATGATCTCCGACGGGACGCTGGCGACGCATCTCGTGGTCACCATCATCCGCATCATCGGCGGCCTGATTGGTGGCGCGGCCGCCGGGTTGCTCCTTGGCCTGGCCATGGGTATGTCGACCCGCCTGCGGCGGCTGATGGATCCCATCGTCGCCGCGCTCCATCCAATTCCACGACTCGCCTTTTTCCCGCTGCTGATCGTCGTCTTCGGTGTCGGTGAATCGTCGAAGCTGGCGGCGGTGTCGCTCGGCGCCTTCTTCCCGATGCTGCTGAACACGGTGGCTGGCGTCCGCGGGATGAACCCGGTACACCTCGAGCTGGCGCGGAGTTATGGCGCGTCGCGACGGCAGATGTTCCTCAACGTCCTGTTGCCCGGCAGCCTGCCGCTGATGCTGACCGGCCTGCGCCTTTCGTCGAACGTGGCGTTCCATGCGACCATCGGCGTCGAGATGGTCGGTTCGCGGACCGGCATCGGGTCGCTGCTCTGGCTCTCGTGGCAGACGTTCCGCATCGATCAGCTCTACGCGACGCTCACGGTGATTGCGGCGGTCGGCATCGGCCTCGCGACGCTCATTCGCTGGATCACCGTGCGCGGGGCGCCCTGGCTGGCCGAGCGGCCAGCCGCCGCGTGAACGCAGCGCACGCCGCGAGGCGCGGGACGTTGCGCGCATGACGTCCCCGCTCCGGATGTTCCCGCGGGGGGACCGACTTCCCAGGCCGGAGGATTTGCTCGACGATCCGTTGGCGGTGGCCACCACGTCACCGTCCGCCTGGCGTGAGCTGCGCGCGCTGCTGCGCCGCCATCGCGCATACGTCGCAGGCGGAGTCGTGCTCACGTTCATCAGTCGTGCCGCGGGTCTCGTCCTTCCCGCTTCGTCGAAGTACTTCATCGATCACGTGCTCGTCCAGCAGCGGCGGGACCTGCTCCTGCCGCTGGCCGGGCTCGTTATGCTTGCCACGCTGGTGCAGGCAGGGACCGGATACGCGCTCTCACGCGTGCTCGGCGTTGCGGCCCAGCGCGCGGTCGCGGACATGCGACGGCGGCTGGCAGCGCACGTGCTGCGGCTGCCCGTTGCGCGATTCGATTCCACGCAGGTCGGCGCGTTCGTCTCGCGCATCATGTCCGACCCCGACGGCATCCGGAACCTGCTGGGTTCCGGTTTCGTGCAGCTCCTGGGCGGACTGGTCACGGCGAGCGTGTCGCTCGGCGTGCTGTTCTGGATCGATTGGCGCATGACGACGGTGATGCTGATCTTCCTGGCCGGGATCGGTGTCGGCGTGGGCTACGCGTTTGCGCGGCTCCGTCCGATCAATCGCGAGCGCAGCGTCGAATTTGCGCGCGTCACCGGCCGGCTCACGGAAGCGCTGGGCGGAATCCGGATCCTGAAGGCGTACGTGGCCGAGCGTCGCGAGAACCTGATCTTTGCGCGCGGCGTGCACCGGATGCTCCGGCTGGTCGTGGTCACGCTCAACGGATGGTCGGCGGTGAGTGCGCTGACGGCGCTGGTGGTTGGCAGTATCGGGGCGACGCTGATCCTGATTGGCGGGCAGCAGGTGCTGGGCGGGACGCTCACGTTAGGCGACCTGGCGATGTACGCGCTGTTCACCGGGCTGGTGGCGGCGCCGATGATCCAGATTGCGCAGATCGGCACGCAGCTTTCGGACGCGCTGGCGGGGTTGGAGCGCGCGCGCGAACTGCTGGACGAGCCGATCGAGTCCGGGCCCGATGCCCCGCGCGCGCCCGTGCCGCGGCTTCGCGGCGCCGTGCGCTTCGAGGACGTGGACTTTCACTATCGCTCAGGTGTCCCGGTGCTGAGCGATGTGTCGTTCGAAGCGCCCGCCGGCTCGACGACGGCGCTCGTTGGGGCCAGTGGATCGGGCAAGAGTTCGCTGCTCGGGCTTCTCGCCGCGTTTCACCGGCCAACGGAGGGGCGCGTATGCATCGATGGGTTCGATATCGCGGCGTTCGACCTGCACCAGTACCGACGCCAGCTCGGTCTCGTGCTGCAGGACACGTTTCTCTTCGACGGGACCATTCTCGAGAACATCCGCCTATCGCGGCCCGATGCGACGTTGCAGGAGGTGGTGCACGTGGCGCAGGTTGCGCACTGCGACGAGTTCATCGACCGCATGCCCGAGCGGTACGAGACCATTGTCGGTGAGCGCGGGGTGAAGCTGTCCGGCGGCCAGCGTCAGCGCGTGGCGATTGCCCGCGCCCTGCTGGTGGATCCGTCAATTCTATTGCTGGATGAGGCGACCTCGAGTCTCGACAGCGAGAGCGAAGCGTTGATCCAGGCCGGGCTCAACGCGCTGCGGCGCGGGCGCACGACGTTCGTGATCGCGCATCGGTTGTCGACGATCCTGAGCGCGGACCAGATCATCGTGCTCAATGCGGGCAGGGTGGTGGAGCGCGGCACCCACCAGCAGCTGCTGACGTTAGGCGGGAGGTATGCCCGGCTCTATGAGCAGCAGCAGCGGGCGGCCCGGAACCGGTTCATCAATCCTGGAGAGGAACTGCCTGCGGAGTCCTGAGGCGCGTCGCCCTGTTGACGGCCGAATGGCGTTGTAGTACATTAGTGTAGGACATCCTCCAGGACTGGTCATGCCCACTTCAATCCGTCTGGACCCGCAGGCAGCGCGCCTGCTGAGACAGCTCGCGCGTCAGCGCGGCGAGACACGGTCGGCTGTAGTGCGCGCCGCCATCCACGCCTTGGCGGGCAAGGAAGTCAACGCCGGCGGTGAGGCTGCCTCAGTGACCGCATACGATCGCCTTGCCCACGTGATTGGCGTCGTGGATAGCGGGGGCCAGGGGTTGTCCACTGACACCGGCGAGCGGTTCCGTACCATGCTGCAGAAAAAGCCGCGTGTCAGCCGTCCTCGTTGATGCGGGACCGCTCATCGCGCTGATTGACCGGAGCGATCCGCACCACGACGCATGCGTGTCGGTCTTGCGCACGCTGTCCGGTCCACTTCTGAGCGCGTGGCCCGTCGTAACGGAGGCTATGTACCTGCTCGGGTTCGCGTGGCGCGCCCAGGAGGCGTTGTGGGATCTGATCGACGCGGAGGTGCTGGCGCTCGTGCCGCTCGACCGGGGTGACGCACCGCGGATGCGGGAACTGATGTCGAAGTACCGGGACCTGCCCATGGACCTTGCCGACGCCGCCCTCGTTCGCGTCGCCGAACGCGAGCGCCTGAGACGCGTATTCACGCTCGACCGTCGTCACTTCACGGTCTACCGGCCGGCTCGCCTCGGTCGATTCGTGATCGTCCCTTAGCCGCGGCTTGTCACCTGGTCCAGATCACGAGCACGCCGCAGTACGTTTGGCCGGGGCGAGCAGGCGTGTTGAACTTCGCCGGGATCGTCGCCTGTCCCGCATACCATTCTATGGCGGCGATCTCGGTTGGTTGGATCTGGTTCACGTTGTAGTCGATTCCGAGATTGACGCCGTCCAGCCAGATCGCTGCTTTGCACCAGTCGCTGGGATTCGTACCGCGGACGCGCTGCCTGTTGTTCGCAACGTAGGCGTCGCTGAATCGCCCGCGCATGATGACCACGGCTGGCAGTGACCTCAATCTGTCGGACGTACGAATCCCGCGTGTGTTCGCGAATTCGGCGCTGTCGAGAAACCGGCCGACTCCCAAGCCGCGGCGTTCGTGGAACTCGTAGAGTCTGCGATCGAGGAGCGATGCCCTGACCGGCACCTCAGGCAGGGTCGCTTCGATTCTCGCCAGGCGGCACTCGCGCCGGGCTTCACCGGCGTCGGCGACTTCTATGGTATCGACCTTCGGCGCGTACCCGGGCATCCGGATTTGAACCACGTGCTCGCCCGCAGGAATGGCTGTGAAGCGGAACTCGCCACGCTCATTCGCGCGCTGGCTCTGCGCCAATGCGGGCAAGGTGACCTCGGCCCCGGCGAGCGGAGTCCGCACCGAGTCCGCGACGACGCGTCCTGTGAACAGTGAGCCCTGGGCTTTGGCGGATGTTGCGACAGGCACGCCGCAGCGGTGACCACTGTCAGCCGCCGAATAATGCGCGAAGCGCTGTTCACGCCGGTCATCTGGTCCAGATCACGAGGACGCCGCAACTGGCCGACGTCACGTTGAACTTGGCCGGGACGCTTGCCGGGCCCGCATACCATTCGACGGCCGCGATCATATTCGGGTCGAGGTGGTTCACGCTGAAGCCGGTCAGTTTGACGCCGTCGAGCCAGATCGCGGCGCGACACTCACGTCGAAAGCCAGACCCCCCGCGCGTAGTGAGAACATACGCTTCACTCAGGAAGCGGCCGCGCCCGATCTTGAGTCCAGGCAGTTTCTTCAGGCGGTCTGAAGTGCGCGTGCCGTGAGCGTTCGCGAACTCTGCGCTATCGAGGAATCGTCCTATCCCCATCCGCCGCCGTTCGTGAAACTCGGACAACTTGCGATCGAGGGGCGATGTGGTAACCGAGACCTCGGGGAGCGTGGCTTCGATCTTCGCCAGCCTGAAGTCCAGCCGCACCTCACCGGCGTCGGCCACTTCTATGGTATCGATCTTCGGAGCGAAGCCAGGCATCCTGACGACGACAGTGTGCTCACCAGCCGGAATCCGCGTGAGTCGAAAGTCTCCATTCGCATCTGTGCGTGCCGATCGATTCGGACCATTCACGACAACTTCCGCGCTGGCGAGTGCGACCCCGGAGTCGGTGAGCACACGACCAGTGAAGGTCGATCCCTGCGCGTGCGCTGGCGGATCCGCGAGCAGGAGAGCGCTCGCGAGCGCGAGAAGCAAGTGATGCGACGGCAACGAGGAGTTCATGCCAGCTCCAGCGTGCTCAAATCCCGCGTCCCCCGCCAGACCTCTCTGGTTGCGGAGGCTGGTAGCCGGTGGTATTACCGTGGCTCTCCCGTGCGGGTCCATCCTCGGACGTGCCGAGTCACGAGTCACTAGTCACGAGTCACGATGACTGCACCGGAATCCCGATCTGGCCTCGAGCCCTGGAAACAGGCCGAACTCCCTGAACCGCCGAGGCCAAAGGGTCTTCAATGGATGGGTGTCGTCGGCCCCGGCGTCATTGTCCTCGGTGCCTCGATAGGAAGCGGCGAGTACCTGCTCGGCCCCGCGAACTTCGTGAGGTATGGACTGACGCTGTTGTGGGTCACCTCGGTGGCCGTGCTGCTGCAGACCAACTTCAACGCCGAGTTGATGCGGTACACCATGGCGACCGGCGAGCCGGCGAACACGGGTTTCATGCGCACGCGCCCGCACTCGACGTTCTGGGCGGTGATCTATACGCTGCTCTACTTCCTGCAGGTCGGGTGGCCGGGTTGGGCTGGTGCCGCGTCAGGCGCTTTCTTTTTCCTCGTCACCAAGCGTGTCGCGACCCCTGAAGATGCGAACATCGTCTACCTGATCGGCGTCGGGACGTTTCTCGCCTGCGTGTCGATCCTGTTGTTCGGAAAGCGCATCGAGCGGACGCTCGAGGTGCTGAACTGGATCCTCGTCATCGCGATCCTCAGCGGCTTTCTGATTCTCGCGCTGCTCTTTGTGGCGCCGGCGACCTGGATTGCGGCGGCGACCGGCTTCTTCGGCTTCGCGCCCTCGACCGGCAAGTTCATGTTCCTGCCCGAGGGCGCCGACTATTTCCTGATCGGCGCGTTCGCGGGATTCTGCGGCGCCGGTGGCGTCATCAACCTCACGCTGTCGAACTGGGCGCGCGACAAGGGCTACGGGATGGGCGGTGTGGCTGGCTACATCCCCGCCGCGGTCGGCGGCAAGAAGGTGAACCTCGCGCACACCGGCTTCACGTTCGTGCCTGACGAGAAGGCGATGGAGCGTTGGCGTGGCTGGTGGCGCGTGGTGAAGATGGACCAGTGGGTCATCTACTTCTTTGGCGCGCTGTTAGGCATGGCGCTTCCCGCCATGTTGTATGTGACGTTCCTGGAGCCCGGGCTCGACATTCGCGGCTACGGGATTGCGGCGGCGCTGGCGAACGCCATGGCGGCGCGGATGCCGCTGATGGGCGGCGTGGTGGCGTTCCTCGGCGCGTGGATCCTGTTCAAGACCCAGCTTGATGTCATTGAGGGCATGACGCGGGCGGTGACCGACATACTGTGGACGGGCAGCAAGCGGATCCGCGCCTGGCGTGGCGGCGACGTGCGCCGGGTCTACTACACCTTGTTAGGCATCATCGTCGTCTGGGGGATGATCGCGCTCAAACTGGCGCAGCCGATCATGCTGCTGCAGATCTCGGCGAACGTGGCGGGGCTGACGTTCGTGATCGCGGGGGTGCACCTGTATTACGTGAACACGCGGTTGTTGCCAAAGGCGGTGCAGCCGGGGATCTGGCCGAGGGTGGGGTTGGTGGCGTTGGTGGTGTTCTACGGAGTTTTCTCGTTCCTGTCGATTCGGGCTCTCTTGGCGTGACAACGAGACGAGTCTGGTCCGAAGCGGAATGCGAGGCGTTGGTTGCCGACTACCTCAGCATGCTGAAGACCGAACAGCGCGGCGAGCAGATGAACAAAGCCGCGCACGTTCGCGAGCTGCAACCTCAGCTGAACGGTCGTACAAAGGGGGCGATCGAGGACAAGCACGAGAACGTCAGTGCGATCGCTAATCAGCTTGGGTTCCCAAGCATCAACGGATACAAGCCGCAAGGAAACTACCAGAGGCTGCTTTTTCACGTCGTTGAACGCCGCTTTTTCAGCGATACAGGGCTCGCGGCCATTCTGGCGGAGCGATTCACTGCCGAAGCCAGCCAACCCGACGTGACGCCGTTCTCGAAACGGCGGGCTAATCCTCCGAAGCCGATGAAGGGTAAGCTGAGGTCAGATCTAGTCTCAGCCGGCGAGTCCATTCGCAAACTGGAATGGCTGCAGATAGAAGCTGCGAATCGGTCACTTGGTCTAGCCGGGGAAGTGTGGGTGATCGAATACGAGCGAGAGCGCCTAACCCGAGCGGGGAAATCAAATCTCGCAGATAACGTGGAGCACGTTTCAGAAACGGTTGGGGACGGTCTTGGTTTCGATATTCGGTCGTACGAACTGGAAGGAACTGACCGATTCATTGAAGTAAAGACGACCGCAAACCCGAAGGAGACGCCGTTTTATGTTTCACGGAATGAACTTCGCGTGTCAAGGCTGAAGGAGAACGCGTACTACTTGTATCGAGTATTTCGTTTTCGTTCCAACCCACAATTCTTTTCGCTTTGCGGTGCGATCGACGGTTGCTGCCTTCTTGATCCTGTGCAGTATTCTGCGCGAGTCAAATGAATCGCGTCGCCGCACTCACGGCGCGCTACGGCTCCGACGAGGCGCTCGGCGTCACCTATGACGACGAGCACGGCGGGTCCTTCTTACCGGGTGGTGGCCGTGCATCCAACTGTTACGATTGCGCCGATTACATCCGGGCGTGCGAGCCCAACACCGCCATCTACGGATTCTGGAGCCGGGAGAACGCCGGCTGGGCCGGAGCGATCTTGGTGGACGGGCACGACTTCGCCGTCGTCGACGACCGGTACATCGTTGATCCATGGATCGTCGAGACTGAACGGCTGAGCGACAGGCCGGTCTTTGATTTGAAGAATCCAAATGACCGGACCGAAGTGCGGCGTATTTACGGCGACCGCAAATCGTGGCGGCTGGTCGAGTAGCCTGTTGATTGCTGCCCAACCTGGTGAGGGCGAAATGCCGCGACGATCAACACGGCCGAGTACCGCGCGACTAACAGGGAGAACGAGGGGGAAGGCCGTCCAACAACGGCAGGTGGTGCTCCACATCGCGCTCGAATACATCGACCCACCAATCTGGCGACGAGTCCGAGTCCCGGAGAGCTACACTCTTCATAAGCTGCACCGCGTGTTGCAGCTCGTGTTCTCCTGGCTCGATTATCACCTCTATTCCTTCGATCTCGGCAACCGTCGATTCGAGAGACCAGACCGCGAGTCCGACGCCGAAGACGCGACTGCGTTCACTCTCGCAGATCTGAGTCTGAAGGCCGGTCAACGGTTCACCTACACCTACGACTTCGGAGACGACTGGCGGCACGCGATCAAGGTCGAATCGTTTGTGCCGATGCCAGGTGCGCATGAGTTCGACTGGTCACCTCGCCTCATGGGCGGAGCTCGTGCCGCTCCGCCCGAAGACGTTGGCGGCCCACCAGGCTACGCGATGCTGCTGGAGTCTGATTCAGATGCGCTGCCAGAAGATTTCGACCCGGAGCGGTTCGACCATCGGACACTCGACCAAGCACTCGCCTTGGTCGCTGGGTGGGGCTCTCTCTGACTCCTATCACGGAGCACGTAAGGCATTGACGTAGTTGATGTTACGGCCAAGTGCTCTATCGCTGATCATGCAAAGTGGTCGCAATGTGGCGGTTGCTCCGCCATATTAAGTCTCAATATGGCGACTATAGAAAGATTTTTGCAGCTGCCCGGGCGAAGCTTCTTTCTATTCGGCCCCCGAGGTACTGGCAAAACCACGTGGCTGCGCGAGTCGCTTCCCGACGCGCTCTTCATCAACCTGCTCCGGCCTGAAACGTATCGGGAGCTCTTGGCACGACCCGAACGGCTTCGGGAACTCGTGCTCGGGAACCCGGATCAATCCGACATCGTGCTCGACGAAGTGCAGCGCGTTCCAGACCTGCTTCCCGTCGTGCACGACCTCATCGAGTCCAGTCCAGCACGCCGCTTCATCTTGACCGGATCGAGCGCGCGCAAACTCCGTCGCGAAGGCGTTGACTTGTTAGGCGGGCGCGCAGTGCTCCGCACCATGCATCCCTTCATGGCGGCTGAACTGCCGACATTCGATCTGGCGCAATCTCTTCAACGCGGACTCGTGCCACTCGTCGTAATGGCCGAGGATCCCCACGACGTGCTCCGGTCGTACGCGACTCTGTATCTGGAACAGGAAGTCCAGGCCGAAGGACTGGTCCGGAATGTCGGAAGCTTTGCCCGGTTCCTCGAAGTCGTGAGCTTTTCGCACGGCTCCGTCCTGAACATCGCGAATGTGGCAAGGGAGACGCAGGTCAGTCGCAAGACCGTGGAAGGCTACCTCGGAATCCTCGAGGATCTCCTGCTGGCGTGGCGCCTGCCGGTGTTCATTCGTAAGGCGCAGCGGGCAACGGTCGCGCACCCGAAACTCTTTCTCTTCGATACCGGGGTGTACCGCGCCCTTCGTCCGGCCGGGCCACTGGACCGGCCACAGGAAATCGAAGGAGCTGCCCTGGAGGGTCTGATCGCTCAGCACCTGCGTGCGTGGATCGCCTATGGACGGGGCGATTTCGAACTCTCCTACTGGCGCACACGCGCTGGAAGCGAAGTCGACTTCATCATCTACGGACCGGACGGATTCTGGGCTGTGGAAGTGAAGAATGCATCGAGCGTCCGTGTCGAAGACGTTCGCGCTCTGCGTACCTTCAAGGAAGACTATCCTTCCTGCGAGCCCCTCCTCGTGTACCGGGGTGGAGAGCGCCTCGCCGTCCAGGGCGTGCGTTGTGTCCCCGCATCTGATTTCCTCATGGGTCTGCGCCCGGGACACTCATTGGGCGATCTCGCATGAACCGTAGCGGCTGGCACGTCACGATCGTCGATTCCGCTTCTTCATCCCTTCGCGAAACCAGGCGGAGAGCTTTGCCTCGGTAAGGCGCCCAGCGGCCAAAGCCACCATCCTCGCGACCACCTGATCCTCGGTAACATCAAAGTCCCAGCCGTTCAGGCCGAGGTAGACCACGGCGACGAGGAACGCAATCCGCTTGTTGCCATCGTTGAACGGATGATTGCGGGCCAGGCCAAACGCGTACGCCGCGGCCAGCGCCGCATGATCGACTCGGCCACCGTACGCCAGCTTGTTCCGTGGGCGCGCCAACGCGCTCTCCAGAGCCGCTTCATCGCGGACGCCGACCAACCCACCATGGGCGCGAACCTGCTCAAGGTGAACCGCCTCGACGACGATGCGCGGTACCCATACGGGTTCACGCACCGTCGCGCCTACTTCGCGAGTGCGCGGAGCGCGTGGCGGTAACGCTTGGCAGCCCGGGCCGCGATCGCCAAACCGGCCTCGATGGCTGGATCGTACGGCGTCAGCAGGATCCCGTGCTCAGTCTCCACGGCCAATACCGAGTCTCCCACCGCCAGGTGCAGGCGGTCGGCCATGTCCTTCGGAAGTGTGGCGCCGACGGAGCCACCAACCTGTCTGAGCTTGAGTGCGCGGACCATGACATCAAATGTAGCACTAGTATGCTACTGAGAACAAGGATGCCGCGGGCCGAATGACGCGCACCCGACGCACCGCCTCCGCGTGACCCCTGGTTAAGGCTGTCATTGCGAAGCATTAACTTGCCGATGCAGGCAGACTGAAGGCGACGAACTTGAGGTAAGGAAACGAATGACGTTCGTACTGAACCTGTTGTTGACCACAGTGGCAATCATCGCCCTCATGGCGGGCCTGATCGTCACGCTCGGCTGGCTCGCCTCCACGCCACCGTATCGCGGTCCCGTCTCCGACCACTTTGACGGCAAGCGATTCCGGAACCAGCACGTAACACCTCACAATGACTTCCGCGACGCGGCGAAATGGGCGACCCACAGGCAACGCGGTCTCTGGCGCCCGTATCGTGACGAGCCCGCGGGACCCGCACCACCGCAGCGAGTCGATGGCGATCCAACTGCGCGTGACGTTCATCAATCACACGACCGTGCTGCTGCAGACGCACGGCGTGAACATCCTCACCGACCCGATCTGGTCCAATCGCTGCGGACCCGTCTCCTGGTTCGGACCGCGACGCGTCAGGCCGCCTGGCATTCGGTTCCAGGACCTTCCTGCAATCGACGTCGTCCTGCTGAGCCACAACCATTACGACCACTGCGACCTGCCATCGCTCAAGCGGGTCGCTCGAGCGCACCATCCCAAACTGATCGCACCCCTGGGCAACAAGCGCTTTCTCGAACGTCGCGACATGCCGGTTTTCGAGGAGCTGGATTGGTGGAGTGCCACAAGTATCTCACCTGACGTCACAGTGACGGCGGTCCCCGCGCGCCACTTCTCCGGACGCGGACTGTTCGATCGAGATCGCTCGTTATGGTCCGGCTTCGTGATCAAGACACCTTCCGGTTCGATCTGCTTTGCGGCGGACACGGGATTCGGCGAACACTTCGCAGAGATCCGCGCCCGCATGGGAGAGCCGCGGCTCGCTCTCCTACCGATCGGGGCGTTCCGGCCCGAGTGGTTCATGTCCCGTGTGCACATGTCTCCGGAGCAGGCGTTGGAAGCCCACAAACAGCTCGGTGCGCGCACCACCGTGGCAACGCACTTCGGCACGTTCCAGCTCGCGGACGACGCCGAGACCGAGGCGCCGGAGCGCATCGCTGCGGCCGGTCAGCCGCAATTCTGGGTACTCGGCTTCGGCGAAGGGCGCGACATTCCCCGCTGAAACGGCTGAACAGCCTGGAGCGGGTCCTTGCCGAGTCGCGGCCGCCTTCGCATCATCGATGCAGGCGCGCAGGACGCCTCCCGTCCGCGGAAAGGACAGAGTCCACCTGAGCAGCATGCAATGAAGGCAGTTCACCACGAACCTCCTTCGCCCGACGACAGCGGACCCCGGGCACTTCAGGAGGCTCGTCGTGCCGCATCGCAATCTGCCCGTCTATCCGGACCTGGATCAGCTCAAGCACCAGGCCAAGGACCTCCTCCGGGAGATTCACGCGGGCGACAGTTCGGCAGTCGCCGAACTGCGTGAGTTCCACCCCGATCCGATCGACCCACCCAGCGCGAAGCTCGCCGACGCGCAGCTGGTGCTCGCGCGCAGTTACTACGCGTCGAGCTGGACGCGGCTCGTGCAGGCGGTCGAACTCGTGCGCGCGATCTGGGCCGACGACATCGAGACTGTGCGCCAACTCGTCACCGCGAATCCACATCTCATCCACGAAGACGCCCTCATCCGCAAAGACAGCAACTGGGGCCCGCCCATGACGTACGCGGCAAACGTCGGCCGCGACCGGATTATCCAAATGCTGACCGACATGGGCGCGAAGGATCACAGATCGGCCCTGGGGCGCGCCACCCTCCAGGGGAAGATCGGCACGGCGCGCATGATCCACAAAATGCTCGGCAAGCCCAAGCCGCCGGACGGCGCGTTAGGCGGTCCGGCGTACACGCTGAACGTCGAGGGGACCGCGGTCATCTTCGAGTTCGGCGGCGTCCGGATGTACTCCGACGACGGCACCCTGAACGCCCCCGTGGAAACGGTCATCCAGACTGACTCCCGCAACCCGGCGGCCAAGCACGCGATCCTCGAGATGTACGCGAAGCACGGCGTGGCGTACCCGGACACGCCTGTCTGGGCGCTGCACCGCGGCCGGTTCGACCTGCTCGACGAACACCTGCGGCGTGATGCGGGAATGCTCAACCGGACGTGGAGCCATCGCGAGATTTATCCAGAGGAGATGCTGTGCGGCGATCCGATCGATGCGACCGTGGGCACACCGCTGGCCGGCACCACGCTCCTCCACATGGCGATCGAGTTCGACGAGATGGAGATCGCGCGCTGGCTGATCGCCATGGGCGCCGATGTCAACGCGCGCGCGGCAGTCGGCAAAAGCGGGTTCGGAGGCTATACGCCGCTCTTCAACACGGTTGTCTCCCAGCCGAACTTCTGGATGAATTACAAGAGACGGGGACCCTTCGTGGCTCCGTTCACCGAATTACTGCTGGAGCACGGCGCCGACCCGAATGTGCGCGCTTCGATCTGGAAGCGCCTGCATCCGGGCCACGGCGACACTACGCGGCACGACTATCGCGACGTCACCGCGCTGTCGTGGGGACGGACGTTCCATGATCCGATCTTTGTGAGCGAGCCGGCGTTGAAGCTCATTCTAGAGGCCGGCGGAGTCGAATAGCGCAGAGCGCAAAGCGCAAAGCGCAAAGGGACTCGCCTTCGACCACCTCGCTACACAGATTCTGCGTTCCCGCGCATCAGAGGACGCGAATGCTTAAGGTCATCGTCGCCATCGTGGTCGCTATAGCGGCAATGGTTGGCATCGTGGGGCTCGTCGGCGCACGGCTGCCCGTGGGGCATGTGGCTTCGCGATCGGTAATGATCGGCGCGCCCGCGGACGTTGTGTTCACTACAATCACCGATTTCGGGTCCGCACCGGCCTGGCGATCAGGCCTCAAGAGCGCGGCCGTCACCACGGATTCATCGACCGGCCGGCAACGGGTCACCGAAGACGCGTCCAGCGGAACCATGACCATGGAAGTCGAAGAGCTCGTGCCACCCACTCGACTCGTGACACGAATCGTGGGGGAAGGCCTGCCGTATGGCGGCGCGTGGGCGTACGCGCTCGAGCCGCAGGGGAACTCGACCCGCGTCACCATCACGGAACACGGCGACGTCTACAACCCGATCTTCCGGTTCATCTCGAAGTACATCATGGGGCATAACGGTACGATTGATACGTACCTTACCGACCTTGGTCGCAAGTTCGGGGCTCCGGTAACGCCGGTGGCTGCGACGCCTGTTCCACTCAAGTGACGCGAGGTCAGAGGTCAGAGGTCAGAGACCAGAGGGCTTCATCGGCATGACGTCCGAGTGGCAGCCGAAGAGCGGCATCTTCGTCCTCGTCAACCTGCAGGGGGACCTGGCCGACAAGGTTCACGCCATCCAACAGCGCTACGACCCGCGCATGGCGAACTTCGCCAAGCCGCACTTCACGCTCATCGGCTCGTCAGGCGTTGGGCCGATCGCTGCAGACACTCCCATCGAACGGTTGCATGAGGTGCTCGATCCGATCGCGCAGTCGACGGAGCCGCTGGCGCTGCACTTTGAGCGCCCCATGCGCTTCATGCAGACGAACACGTTCACGCTCCCGCTCGACCCGCACGGAGCACTGCGCGCGCTGCACGACCGGATCAGGAAGGGTGGGCTCCCGTTCGCGCGATCACGTCACGCCTTCACGCCCCATGTGACGCTGAGTCATTACCGCACGCCGACGGAGGACGAAGCGCGACAACTGCTCGCCGTCAGAATTGACGAACCGTTTGTGGTGGATCACCTGGTGGTGTCGCTAACCGAAGTGCCGAGTACTCCGCGGACACTTTTCGAACTTGACCTGACGGGTGACGGGCGACGGGAGACGGGAGCTAAATGATCGGGATCTCTTCCGTCACCACGCAGTTGACCGTTTTACGATTTCGGTCGCCGACCGTTTCCCGCAGTTATGTGTCTTTACTTATGCCGCTGTTCAGGTTCTAAGGGGCGTAAACAGCGCTATAGGTAAACACTGAGACTGCGGGAAAGAGTCGGCGACCGAAATCGTAAAACGGTCAACCGCGTATGAGTCGCCCGTATTATTTCAACGCCTTTGCCACGGCCGCATCGATGTCCTGGTCCGACCCCAGTCCCGTATACACGACCTTCCCCTTGCCGTCGACTACCACGATGTACGACGTCGCCGCGACTTCATACGCGTCGGCCGCGTAACCCTTCCGGTCGTACACGATGTCGTGGGTCATGTGGTACTTGTCGCGGTACGCCTTGATGCGATCGACGGTCTGGTTCACCGAGACGGCCACGGCGACGAACCTCACCTTGCCGTCATACTTCTTGATCGCGGCATTGATGCGTGGTTCGAGCGCCTTGCAGTTGGAGCACCACGTGGCCCAGAACTGCAGAAGCGTCGGCCCCTTCTTCACGTACTCGGCCAGGTCGAACGGCTTTCCGTCGAGCGTCTCCACCGCCGCGCCGGGTGCATCGCTGCCCACGGCGATGCCCGACTCCTGCGCGCCGCCAATCATCGGCGTCGCGATCAGCGCGATCCCTGCCAGCAACCGAATCAGCTTCATAGAAGAACCTGCCCCATCTTGATCAGGTAATACTCAGCCACGCCGAGCATAACGAGTCCGAAGATCCGCTTCACGCGGAGCATCCAGGCGCCGGCTCGGGGGAGCCGGGCGGCGCTCCCGGAAGATACCCCAACGACCACCAGCAGGGCGCACATCCCCAGGGAGAACACGAACAGGTAAATGAACCCCAGAACGGCGCTTTGGGTTCGCGTGACCCAGGTCAATACCGCCGCCATCACCGGAGCGCCGCAGGGCGCGGCCACGAGTCCGGAGACCGATCCCATCGCGAAGGCGCCGCCGTAGTGCCCACCGCTGCCCACCCGGGTGGCCCACTCCATCGTGGACGCGGGCAGGGTGAACGTGAACACGTCGAGCATGAACAACCCGGCCAGCAGCAGCACGTTGGCCTGCAGGAAGTACAGCCACGGGTTCGAGCTGATGCTGCCGAAAATGCTCCCCGACATTCCGGCGATGACGCCGAGGATCGCGTACACCATTGCCACTCCAACGACGTACGAGAGCGTGAGGAGTAGCGGCCGCCAACGGTTCGCGCCCGTGCCCAGGGATTCCTGCCCAACGAGCGCCACCGTGATGGGGATCATCGGATAGACGCATGGCGTCAGGCTCGTGAGCAATCCGCCGAGGAACAGCAGCGGAATAGCAGTCAGGGGGCTGGAGCCGAGTGACTCGGAAAGTCCGGAGAAATCCATGCAAGTGAGGAATCAGGGCAGCAGCGAACCGGAAAACCAGCCGCCCGACGACGTCAGTAGCCAAAGGGCACTGGCGGGGCAGGTTCGTTGGCAAGGCCGCTGCAGAAGCGTGGCGGACTCGCGTCCACGAACGCGCTTGCCGGCGCCCGCACTGTGCGGGCGCGGCGAGCGTTCACTGCGCTTTGGTCACCAGACCGGCGGTTTGGGCGGGTCAGCGGGTTCGTTGGCGGGGCCACCGACGCAGAACTTGGGCGGACTGCTGTTGATGCCCGTGTTGGTAAACGCCTTCTTCTCCACGTTGCAGACCGCGATGCGGAGCGCGGTGTAGTCGGGAATAAACTTCTGATGCAGCCATGCGCTGAGGGCATCCAGGAACTTGCAGATGTTGGGCGGCGTGCATTTCAGGTCGTCAGCCGTCCACGGCGGCAGTTCCACGGGATACGAAATCGGGATCGGCTTCGCCGGTTTCGAAATCGGTGGCTTGGGCGTCGGCGGCTTCGGCTTCGGCATCGGCGGCTTGGGCATCGGCGGCTTCGGAATCGGCGGTTTGGGTTTCGGCATCGGCGGTCTCTGGAGTCTGAGTACCTTCTTCTTCGCCGACCCCGCTCTCTTGCGTGCCATATCGTCCTCGCTGATGAAGTGGAACTGCGTACGTGTACGTGGGCGAAACGCCCCCGGACTGCCTAACGTGGAGCCGGCGCGAGCCGCCGGAGTCGCTCTTCAGCCGACCGTCTGAGATTTTCATCACCAAGCGCGCGTGCCGCCTGGGCACGAATCTCCAGGCTTGGCCGGAGGAACAGGGGATTCAGGAACAGGCCCGGCTGGTCGAAGACCGACGCGACGCGATGTGCGGCGGCCGGCGACCCTGTGGCCAGCAGCAGGCGGGCGTACACGAGACGCTCGGCGGCGAGACTTTCCCAGAGGCTGCCCTGCACGACGGTGGTCGGAGCGCGCGGAGTAAGTGCGCCAAACCGGCCGATTGCCCCAGCCGTATCGCCCCGAGCAAGCATCTGGTATGCTGCGACGACGTTCGACATCAACGTGTCGAGACGGGTTCCGCGTTCCGCCTTCAGCGTCTCGAGGCGTGCGTGCACCTTCATCAGGCGCGCCGTGTCCGCGGCACGCGCGCTCCAGAGCGCGAGCAGCCAGAGAGACGGCGCGGGTCGCGAATCGATGGCAGCATCGAGCTGGGCGACGAACGTGTTGGCGCGGTCGCCAGGATCGATCCCCGCCGCGGCGCCAAGAATGTAGAGGCCGAGCGCCGCGTTCATTCCCTTCGCGACGGCGCTGTCGACCAGCGCGAGGGCGGCGTCTCGTGATCCTGCCGCAGCATGCGTGGCGAATCCTGCCACGAGCGCGCCCCACGCTGTGTTTGGATCGACGTCGGAACTCCGCAACGCGGTCCACGCTCCCTCCGCGCAGGCAATGGCGCGGGATGCGGACCCGCCGGAGAGGATCACGCCTACATCAAACGTGATCCCTGGGCCCGCGCGCGCCACGGACGTCCAGTCGGCCGAACTCATTCGACTCGTCAGGCAACGCCGGGCCAGGCCGAGAAAGGCTACTGGAGTTGAATCGGCGGCGTTGTTACGGAGCTCGGCCAGCAACGAGTCGAGTGCGACCACGTCCCCGCGACGCGCAGCCGCCTCCGCCAGATGAGGGAGCGGCGCGGTGAAGCCACGATCGACTGATCTGGCGCGGGTGAAAGCCTCCTGGGCCCAACTCTCGAGAGGCCAGATCACGGGCGGTGGCACTTCACGCAGGAGCTGTGAATCGAGCGGGACTGTTGGCTGAAGATGGAGGAAGATCTCGCCTGCGATCATCCACGGCTCGGGCCAGGACGAATCGGCCGCCAGGACGCTTCGAACGGCCGCGACCGCGGAATCCGCCGCCCCGAGCAGGTAGAGGCGCAGCGCCTCGGCGAATGCTGCCTGACGATCACTCAGCATTTCGCGGTGGCGCTGCGCGAGGGCGAGGAGCTGGCTCGCTTCGCGCTCATCGTTCGCCCACATGGCGGCCATCGCTCCGCGGATCGCGGCCGGCGCGAGGGACGAGTCGGCGGCGACGGCGCGACGAAGGTAGCCTAACGCGGAGTGTATTCGGAACGACCGGTATTCACGCTCTCCGCGAAGCCAGTTCGATACCGCCGCCGGCGACCGTCCGAGCAAGCTGGCCGGATTGATCTGTCGTTCCAGACCTGTCAGTCGAGGAAGGAGTCCCATTACCGCGCTCAGCGCGACGTCGGACACTGCAGCGCCGGCGCCAGTAACGATTACGGTGGTGTCCAGCCCCTGCTCCAGATCGCGAAGCGATATCGCTACACGAACTGAATCGGCACCGCCGGCCTGGCGCGAAATCGAACCGGCGACGTAATAACGAGCACGAGCGCGACGTGTGAAGGCACTGGCCTTTTGCACGTCGATCGATCCGCCCTGTTCGCTCGCGGCGAGCAGGGAAGTTCCGTCGACCCATCGCTGCGGCTCGATGTCCTCGAGCGCGTTTCGCAACAGAACCGACACACGCGCCGCGTCCTGCTTCAACGATGAATCGGTTGACTGCAGCGGGAACAGCGCCACGCGACCCGCATCGAGTGGCGGGTGTGTCCACTGCCAGCCGAACCACGCCACGGCCGCCGTCCCGAGAACGACTGCCCCGACTGTCGCTGCGCGCCGCCAGCGTCGCGCGCCGGACGACACCGATTCGAGATCGCCGAGGTCCACGCGGTCGAGCGCCTCGAGCAGCTCGTCGACACTGGCAAAGCGATCGGCGGGCGATTTTGCCATCGCCCTGGTCACGACCGCTTCGAGCGATTCGGGGATCGTGCTCCGCACGGTGCGCAGCGAAGGCGGAGGGTCGTGCCGGTGCCGGGCGATGATCGCCGAGGATGTCGCCCCATGGAACGGCGGCACCCCAAGCAGCAGTTCGTAGACGACACAACCCCACGAATATTGGTCCGAACGCGCGTCGACCGGATCGCCATTCGCGTGCTCGGGACTCATGTAGGCAGGCGTGCCAACCACCACGCCGGTACTCGTGATCACCTCGTTCGTGGACGCGGTGAGCGCGCGGGCGATGCCGTAGTCCGCGACCAGCACCTCACGTCCACCCCCAAGGAGGATGTTCTCCGGCTTCACGTCGCGATGGATGATGCCATCCCGGTGCAAAGCCGCCAACGCCGCGGCGATGTCACGACCGATGCGCACCGCTTCGGCGATTGGAAGCTCGCGATCGCGGAGCATCCGCTGGCGGAGCGAGCCACCATCGACAAACGGCATGACGTAATACGGCAGCCCGCCGAACTGGCCCGATCCTTCGAGCGGCACGAGATACGGTGACCGGGTGGTCCCCGCGATCTCTATTTCACGAA
Source organism: uncultured Gemmatimonadaceae bacterium (assembly GCA_964608035.1). Taxonomy (GTDB): domain Bacteria; phylum Gemmatimonadota; class Gemmatimonadetes; order Gemmatimonadales; family Gemmatimonadaceae; genus JABWBJ01. The sequence continues at coordinate 38,747 of CAZSNV010000006.1, forward strand.
GGAACCGCCGAGATCCAACCGCTTCGGCGAGCGCGGGGCGGAGCACCTTGATGGCGACGGCCGCGTTGTCGCTCTTCCGCCTGGCGCGCCACACCGTCGCCATGCCGCCGCGTCCCACTTCAGACTCGATCGCGAACTGTCCTTCCAGATGTATTCGCAGCCGTTCCGGAAGGACGTCCTCATGCTCGCTGTCGGTGACGTCCGTCGGCGTGCTGCTCACGGACACGACCCACTTAGCAGGGCAAGCGACGAATCGATGAAGCCGTTCACGTCAGCGCGAAACTGCATCGCTTTTCCAGCGCACAGGGTTCGCCTCGCGCTGTCCGTGCCGATGAGACCAAGCGCGAGGCTCGAACGCATCCGGTATATCGCGACAAAGTCCTCGATGCGAAGGTCGACGAGAGTGTCGGGCGGTGTGATCGTTCCCCCGATTGGCGGCGGTCCCGGGTATGGCGCACTCAGGGCCGAGTCCTGCCGGGCGACCGTGGTATCGGGCGGTCCGTGAAGAAGCAGATACCGCAGCGCGGGAATCGCGCTGTCTCCCATCGCCACGACGTTGGCCTGTTCCCGACTCGTGCATTCGATGCAACGCGCCATCAGCCAGATCCGAGGATCGATTACTGGGTCGGGGTCCTGGCAGCCGGCGATGGCCAACGACGCAGCCACCGCGAGCAGGCCGGCTGCGACGCGGGCCCGCGTCGTCATCCCACAGTTCCTGGTCATGGAGGGCACACCGTACCAACGTTCACTTTCACCTTGACGAAGGTGCCGCCCAGAGACATCAGCACGTGCGTCGTCGTGCCCGAACTTGACCCCGCTATCACCTCGGCCATCACGGTTTTCCCATCTTCAGAAAACAATGTGGCGGTGGCAATCGTGGGCGAGAGGCTGCCAACAGAGCCTTCGCCGAATCCGTCTTTCGTCGCCACGTCATCGGTAAAACCACGCGCAGTGATGTACCCCGTCATCAACGGCGGTAGCGACAGACACGAGACGTCGGTGGTAACGTGACAGGCTGGATCGTCCATGCCCACGCCAGGCATACCCCGGGGGATATCCTTCGTGATCGTTGGACAGTCCGGTGTTGCCGTGTCGCCCGGACAGTGGCACGCAGTCTGGAGCGGCGACGACGCGGAATTGAGCCACGACGACGTGTCGGCGTGCGCGCGCACAATCTGACCCAGGGTGAGGTGACCCGCGACCGAAGCACCGCTCCACATGACGTTGTCCGGAATCATTCCCTTGATGGCGTCGGCGTGTCCCCAGGACGGCCTGTACAGCCCGATGGCATGGCCGATCTCGTGAAGCAGCGTCACATGTGATGCGGCGCGCTTGATGAAGATCACGTTCTTCGCGCCGCGACCGACGCAGTTGCGTCCCGAGGGCGAGCCATCGCCGACAATCGCCTCGACGGCATAGACGTTGATGTGGTGTGAGCGGTATGCGACCGACGACGTTATCGACGGCGTATGGTCGCATCCGAAGCCGATGAGCCCATACGTTGGGTTTCCGGGACCATCAGCCAGACCTCCCACGTGGATGATGTCGGGCGGAGTGTTCGCCGCTGCACTGTTGGTGAGCACGAGTCCGCTGCGCATGCTCAGCAGGAATCCGTTTGCCTTGGAAAGGTCGTCGGTGACCTGTGCCCGATATATGGGTTCGTTGATCGCCGGGTCCGAAATCCAGATCGTCACGGGTACGCGCAACCGGTTTGCAGGGAGCGTGGTCGTCAGAACGTCGCCGCCGCTGTTCGTCCAGGGGAACGTCGCCGCAGTGTTGTCGAACCAGGGAGCGTGATTGGCGGTGAATATCCAGGCGGCACCGTGACAGGTGATGCTCACATCGATGAGCGACAAGGCGTTGGTCAGCAGGTCGGCCGATCCGGACGTGCTTTCGACGAGTCGATCGTTCGGACAGGGGTCCGAGTCAGTCGAAATCCCCGTTCGGATATCGACGAGGCCATAAAAGGGCTCGGTGCCTCCGGTGGCGATCCAGTCGGTGCCGTTGAGACAGGGCGCCGCAGCGATCGTCATCGTGACGTTGGTAGTGGCTCCAGCCGAAACGGTGGCTGTAACCTCGGTCTGGCAGTATCCGATCATTGACGCGCGAACCTGATAGGTGCCAGGCAGGACGAGGGGAAACGTCACATTCCCCGAAGCATCCGTAACGCCAGCCTGGGTGGTCGCCAGTAGGGTGACGTTCGCACCGATCGCCATCACCGACGGGGGATCGATGAACACTGTGACCACAAGCGAGCCGACGGTCAGGGCCGGTTCTTCACAACCAGCAACAAGGCCCAGAACGATCCAAACCCCGCTTCGCACCACCCTGGACCGAATCTGCATGGTGCCTCCGGAGGTACTCGCCAGGACATTTCGCCCTGTGCACGGCGAGCAAGAGACGCTACGGCGCCTCTGGATGGGCGTCAAGCAATACCAGCCGCGGGGCGCTGGCTCGCGGGGCCCTGCTTACCCGCTTGAACGCGCCACCACTTCGGGTTCAGTCAGCCCGAAGAGCGGTGGGGTGTCCACGCCCATGAGGCCCAGCATGAAGTACATCTGGCCCCGGTGGTGGGCTTCGTGTTCGACCATGGCGCGGGCCCACTTCCACGTCGTTATGGCCTTCCCGGTGGGGGTGACCGCCTTCGCGATCCACTGGTCGGCGGTGAGGCCCCGGAAGAGTGCCATCGCTTCGCTGTGGCAGCGATCGTGGTAGGCCAGGACGGCGTCCATCCCGTCCGCGAGGTCGCGCCCGTGTCCGGGATAGGCGGTTGGCCGGCCGTGCATGGTCTCCGCGTACATCCACCGCTCTATGGCGGCCAGGTGCCTGATGGTGTCGCCTAACGACCATCGTCCCTCACCGGCGCTCCATTCCATCCTGTCGCCCGGAATGAGCGGAATCAACCGGCGCGTGCGACCGCGGACGGAGGGCCAGTAGTCGAGGAAGGAACTCTGCTCGATCATTGTTCGTGACTCGTGACTCGTGACTCGTGACTCGTGACTCGGCACATCCTGCGGTTGTGGCCTGTGGCCTGTGGCCTGTGGCCTTGGGTATGTATACTCAAACGTCACATCGAGCTGAGCCGCTGATGGATCTCACGATCATCGCCTTGAACTTTGTCTACGCCATCCTTGGCGTCGTATTGATGTTCGTAGCCTATCGCGTCATCGACAAGATGACACCCGAGGTGAACTTCCCCGAGGAACTGCGGAAGGGCAACATCGCGGTGGCGATATTCGTCGCGGCGATCTTCGTCTCGGTCGCTCTGGTCGTTGCGGGAGCACTGAACTGAACGCGCCGTTTAGCCTGGCGCTATTCGTTGCCTCCGCGATAGCGAGCCAGGTCGCGACGGCTCCTGCAGAGCGAACAGCGATCAGCGATCAGCGATCGGCTGCCGTCCGCCGCAACTCCGAGCGGTACGACGACGTGTTCCGCAAGTACTCCAAGCGCTACTTCGGCGTCGGCTTCGACTGGAGACTCTTCAAGGCGCAGGGCATGGCGGAGAGCAACCTCGACTCGGCTGCCTCGAGCTGGGTCGGTGCGCGCGGCATCATGCAGCTCATGCCCGCCACCTTCCACGAAATCTCCTCGCGCAATCCGGAGATGTCGCGCATCGACGATCCCGAGTGGAACATCGCGGCCGGGATCTTCTACGATCGAAGCCTCTGGCGGCTGTGGGCGCAGGACTCTGTCGAGGAGCATCGCCGCGAGTTCATGTTCGCCAGTTACAATGCCGGCCGGGGAACAATCCTCTCTGCACAAGCCATGGCGCGCCGCGATTCGCTGGATCACCGCTCATGGCCTGCCATCGAGAGCGTGGCTCCGAAGGTCAGGCGGTGGCGGTACAATGAGACGCTCGGCTATCTACGCCGGATCGATTCGCTGCACGCGAAGATGAAGCGTAAGTAGGAGACGGGTGACGGGAGACGGGTGACGGGAGAGGGCTTAGATTCCTGCTCCCGTCACCCGTCCCCCGTCCCCCGTCTCAAAAGTGGCCCAACAGTTCATTTACGTCATGAAGTCGCTCACGAAGGTGGTCCCGCCTTCGCGAGTGATCCTGAACGATATCTGGCTCTCCTTCTACCCCGGCGCGAAGATCGGCGTACTCGGCGCCAACGGCGCGGGAAAGAGCTCGCTGCTGCGCATCATGGCCGGCATCGACCAGGACTTCAACGGCGAAGCCTGGGCTGCGCAAGGCACCAAGGTCAGCTTCCTGCCGCAGGAACCCCAGCTCGATTCGTCGCTTGATGTGCGGGGCAACGTCGAACTCGCGGTGAAGTCGGACCGCGCGATCCTCGATCGGTTCAACGAGATCATGATCGCGTTCGGTGAGCAGATGAGCGACAAGGCGATGGAGAAGCTGCTCGAGGAGCAAGGCCGGCTGCAGGAGCAGATCGACCACCTCGACCTGTGGAACCTCGACAACAAGATCGAGGTGGCGATGGACGCCCTTCGCTGCCCGCCGCCCGATTCGGACGTCACGAAACTCTCCGGCGGCGAAAAGCGGCGG
>CAZSNV010000007.1:0-42133 GCA_964608035.1 uncultured Gemmatimonadaceae bacterium
TCGTGACTCGTGACTCGTGACTCGGCACTGCGACATCAAATCAGCCCGACAGACCAGAGCACAAAGGTAATCGCCATCGCCGAGATTCCGTTCACGAAGGTCACGCCACCGAATGAGATCAGCGCCGAACGCAGCGGCATCCGCGTAAGCGAGGTGCAGACCCAGAAGTAGCTGGAGTTCACGTATTTGATGATGATCGAGCCGCACGACCCGGCGAGCATCGTCGCTTCGGGACTCAGCCCGAGCGCCGGCATCATGGGCGCCGTGATCGATGCGGCTGTGATCACCCCTACAGTTGCCGATCCGGTGATCATGTTGCCCACGACACCGAGCACGAACGGGAGAAAAATCGCGGGGAGCCCGGTGGATGCCATGCCTTGCGCGATCACGTCGACTGCGGGTGTCTGGCGAAGGATCTGGCTCAACGAGCCGCCAAGTCCGGTCACCATGATCATCATGGCCGACGTGCGAAGCGCGTTCTCTACCCAGGTGCTGGTGCGTTCGCCGCGCTGCTCCACTGTGGCATTGCGGAAAGCGAATGCGACGCCGAGGGCGAGGGCGACCACCGGCCAGCCAAGGAACAGCATCGACGTATTGACGATGTGGCCCGCCGGTAGCACCAGCGCCAGAATGCTCTGACCGGCGATCAATACGAGCGGCAGCAGGAGCGGCAGAAACGCGCGGGGCGGCGTTGGGAGCGCGTGCTCGAGGCCGCGATCGGCGTATGATTGGCCAACGAACTCCGGTGACGGCGGCGATTCGAGTCGCGGCCCGACCACCCGTCCGTACATCCAACCGACCAGCGATGCACCGAAGCAGATAATGCAACCAAACAGGATGATCTTGCCCATGTCCGCCTGCACGATCGCGACCGCGGCCAGCGGCCCGGGTGTCGGCGGGACGATGGCGTGGGTGAGCAGCATGGCGCCGATCAATCCGGTGGCCATCGTGCTCATGTTGAGTCCTGTACGGATTGCCGCCGAATGCACGAGTGGATTCAGGATCACGTAGCCGACGTCGGCAAAGATCGGGATGCCGACGAGGTAGCCGGTGAACGTGAGCGCCAGCGGCATCTGTTTCTGGCCGACCCACTTGATCATCGACAGCGTTATGCGCTCAATCGCCCCGGTGTGCTTGAGTGCTTCGGCCAGGAGCGAACCGAGCACAATGACCACCGCGATGCTCTGGACGGTCCGGCCGAAGCCCTGCTCGAACGCGGCGATGAAGACCTTGCGATCGATCCCGGGGACGAGCGCGAACAGCAGGATCGGCACCAGCACGGCGAGGAAGACGTGCCACTTGAATCGCGTGATGGTGAGGAAGAGCAGGGCGACGACGCCGATGAGCCCCGCCAACGCGATGACTGCGCTTTCCGTGAGCATCAGGCGGAGGTCAGAGGTCCGAGGTCAGGGGTCAGAGCACCGAGCGCAAAGCGTAAAGCGCAAAGCGCAAAGGGTAACAACGAATCAGGTGGAATGCGCTGATAGCGCGCGATGGAGCAGTACAACGGGATGCTCCGCTCTTCTCCCGGTGCCGTGCGCAATCTGCTGGCGACACGAAACGCCGGTCGCGGCGACAAGCGCGTCAGGCGCAGAACGGACGGCGGGGAAGAGGCGCATCTCGCCGATCTGCATCGAGAGGTCATAGTGATCGCGCTCGAAGCCGAACGAGCCGGCCATGCCGCAGCACCCGGCGTCGAGCACAGTGACCTGCGCGCCGGGAATCCGTTCGAGCAGTTTCACGGTTGGCGATAGCGCACTGGCGGCCTTCTGGTGGCAATGACCGTGAAAGACGATCGGTGTTTCCTGTCGAGCGGCGGGCATCGCGAGTGATCCGTCGTCGATGGCGTCTGCCAGCAATTCATCCACGAGCTTCGCCTGCCGGGCGACGGCAACGGCGCGCTGATCACCTCGAGAGAGGGAAACGAGTTCGTCCTTCAGCGTGAACATGCATGACGGTTCGCATCCCACGATCGGCACGCCAGCCGCGGCGGCGGGCGCGAGTCGGTCTAGCAGTGCGGCGTGACGCTGGCGAGCTGCAACCAGCAGGCCTTTCGAGATCAACGATCGTCCGCAACAGACGTCGGCGACGAGGCGGACGCGCCAACCGGCGCGCTCGAGGAGCTCTATGGACGCGATGCCGATCTCCGGCTCGGTGTAGCTGCTGAACGAATCGCCGAAAAAGACAACTTCCCCGCGCGCTCCCGACCCCTGAGGCGCGCGATGCTGGTACCAGGCGGAGAGTGATTGCCGCGCGAACGTTGGCAGCGGCCGGCGTCGATCGATGCCGAGAATATGCTCCACAATGTTGCGGAGAGTGGATAGACGACCGGCGGCGTTGGCGGCGTTGGCGGCCGCCGCGAACGCCGAGCCAAGCCGATTGATGCGCCGAGCATGACCGAAGAAGCGCGCTGACAACGGCGTTCCGCGCTGCGCATAACGATGGAAGAGCGTTTCGGCCTTGAGCATCGCCATGTCGACCGACATGGGACACTCGGACTTGCAGGCCTTGCACTCGAGGCAGAGATCGAGTGCCTCCATCAATGCGTCGTCGCCGAGGGCGGCGCGGGGATCTGCCGAGGAGAGCGCGTCGACGAGCGCGTTGGCCCGGCCGCGCGTGGAATGTCGTTCCTCCCGGGTCACCATGAAGGACGGGCACATTGTCCCGCCCGATGCCGCTGACTTCCGGCAGGCGCCGACGCGCACGCACCGATTGGCCGCACCACGCAGGCCATCCTCGTACGGGAAAGCGAATTGTGTAGCCAAAGGAAGGGCGCGTGGGAGATTCGGCTCCCGCAGCGAGTCGGTCATCGACGGAGCATCGACCTTCTTGCCGGGATTGAGCCGGTTATCGGGATCGAAGGCGCGTTTCAGTTCGCGCATCGCTTCGTAGAGATCGTCGCCAAAGAGCCGGCGACTGAACTCCGCCCTGACGAGTCCATCGCCGTGTTCCGAGCTGTTCATGCCGCCGAAGGCGTGCACGAGCGATGCAACCTCCTCAGCAACTGCACGCAACGTTGCAACGGCGGACGGGCGCCCGAGATCCATAAATGGACGGATGTGCAGACACCCGGCGGATGCGTGTCCGTAGAAACCGGCGCGCAGGCCATGGCGGTCCAGGATGCGGGCGAACTGTTTCGTGTAATCGGCAAGTTTGCGCGGGTCGACCGCGGTGTCCTCGACGAACGCGATCGACCGCTCGTTCCCCTGTCCGGCGGCGCTGAGCAGTCCGAGTCCTGCCTTGCGCACTTCGCGAAACCGCTTGAGTTCTGCCGCGGTCGTGGCGCGCACAACCGAGTAACCATGGCCCCCACGACGCCATCGCTCCTCGAGTGCGGCTGCAGCAGCAGTTGCCTCCGCGGCTGTCTCTCCATAAAACTCGACCCAGAGCAGCGCACCGGGATTGCCGCTGATTATTGAAACGAGGTGGCTGTGCAGCGGCGAGACGCGCGCCAGGTCGACGATCGTGCGATCGACGAGCTCGATCGCCGCCGCATTCGCGTCGAGTGCGTCGTCAACCGCAGCGAGCGCCGCAGCGACGCTTTCGAAGTGACCCGCCAGCGCGGCAACGGCGCCAGGCAGCGGGACGAGCTTGACTGTCGCCTCGGTGGTAATCGCGAGCGTTCCTTCCGATCCAACGACGACCTTGGAGAGATCGAAGGGGCCGCGCTCGGGCAGCAACCGCTCGAGACGATACCCACCACTTCGGCGCCAATAGGGCGGGAACCCGGTCCGAATCGCCTCAGACCGTCGCTCGGTGAGCGCAGCGACATCGCGGTATAATCGCGCCTCGAGTGAGTCGCCGCGCGACTTCTGCAGTGCCTGGTCAGGCGTGACAGCGCCTAACGTCGCGCGGCCGCCGTCCGAAAGCACCACGTCCAGGGAGTGGACGTGGTCAATCGTCATGCCATATCGCGCCGACCGCGAGCCGCAGGAGTTGTTGCCGATCATTCCGCCTAACGTGGCGCGGTTGGCGGTGGACGTATCGGGTGCGAACATCAGCCCGTGCCGCGCGGCGGCGAGGTTCAGGTCCTCCTGGACCAGCCCGGGCTGCACCTGCGCCGTGCGGGAATCGGCATCGATGCCGATGAGCGCGTGCATGTGCCGCGAGAAGTCGAGGACCACGGCATTGCCAACGGTTTGTCCGGCGAGGCTGGTGCCGGCGCCGCGCGGGAGAACCGGCACACCGAAGCGCGTGGCCACTTCGACGGTTCCAACGACATCGTCAGCGGATCGGGGAAACACGACACCGATCGGCTCGATCGAGTAGATACTCGCATCCGTGGAATAAATACGACGCGTCAACCGGTCGAACCCCACCTCGCCACCGACCGCGGTCCTGAGCGCGTGCTCGAGATCGCGCGTGGATGCGTTGGTGTCGGTCAAGCTCACCGGCCTTCCCACGATGGGGAGCGCTTCTCCCGGAATGCGTTCACTCCTTCGTGGAAGTCACGGCTTCCGTAGACCTCGCGGACGATGTCATCGGCTTCTCCGGCCGACAGGTTGTCGATCGCGCGCGTCACCAGGCGTTTGGTGGCGCGCAGCGTCAGTGGCGCGAGTTCGGCAAGTTTTGCGACCAGCTCAGCCACATGCTGCTCGAGCCGGTTCGGCTCAACGACGGCGCTGACAAAGCCCGCCGATTTCGCGTCGGCTGCTTCCAGGGCACCCGCGGTCATGATCAACGCTTTCGTTCTCGACGGTCCGAGGTGAGCGACGAGGCGGGCAACGCTCTTCAACGAGAGTGTGTTTCCAACGGTCCTCGCAATGGGCGCCGAAAAGCGCGCGTCAGGCGTGCAGACGCGCAGGTCGCAGGCCGTGGCGAAAAGGAGGCCGGCGCCCGCAGCGTGTCCCTGTACGACTGCAACCGTTGGCACGCGGACGTTTTCCAGTCGCGTCACGATCGACTCGAGGCGGCGCTCGTATGCGACACCCTCCTCGCCTGACGCGAACGACTCGAACTGCCCGATGTCCGTGCCGGCGACGAAGTGCCCGCCCGTGCCGCTCAGCTCCGCGACCCTGATCGTGGAGTCGGCGTCCAGCTGGTCAAGCGCTGCCGCGAGCTGGTCGTACATCGACCAGCTCATGGCATTGCGCGCTCCCGGGCGGTCGAACGTGATGAGTGCGATCGAACCTGACTTCGCGTAGTGCACGCTGCCCTGGCCGCTCATGCGTCCCCCCACGGCGAGTTATTCGAGTCGATCCTGGCGAGGATCTCAGAGGTGTGCTCGCCAAGCAGCGGCGGCGGCCGCCTGACGCTGGGCGGCGTGCCGCTCATCTTGATTGGGATGCCGAGCGTGCGTACCGGGCCTTCTACAGGATGGTCGACGACTTCCACCATATGACGGGCCGCGGTATGCGGGGCAGCGAACACCTGCTCATAGTCCAGGATCGGACCACACGGAATGCCCTCGTTGAGCAGACGCTCGACCCACTCATCCACGGTGCGCGCCGCGAGTGTTCTCTCTATCTCGACAACGAGGCTTGGCAGATTGCCGAGTCGATCGGCGTTCGTTGCGAATCGCGTGTCGGTCGCGAGGTCGTCGCGATCGAGAACAGTGCAGAGTCGCGCCCAATGCGACGCGGTGAGCGCGGCAATGGTCAGAACGCCATCGCGTGCGCGAAAGGCCTGATAGGGAGCGCTGAGCCGATGCGCCGAGCCGAGCGGCCGCGGCGCCTCGCCGGTCGCCCAGTATTCGGTCGTCTCCCAGACCGAAAGACCTAACGCCGCCTCGAACAGCGACGTCTCGACGTGCTGACCGCGACCGGTTTGCGTTCGCGCCAGCAGTGCTGCCTGGATGGCGTTGGCGGCAAACAGTCCCGCCGCGAGATCGGAGATCGGAATGCCGCATTTCACGGGCTTGCCATCCGCGGATCCGGTCACACTCATGACTCCCGACATTCCTTGTGCGATGAGATCGAAGCCGGGGCGATCGGCCCATGGTCCTGTCTGCCCGAATCCGGAGATGCTCGCGTAGATCAGCCGCTTGCTTCTCGCTTCCAGCGCTGGAAAACCGAGACCCAGCCGCTCGGCAACGCCGGGACGGAAACTCTCGACGAGCACGTCGGCGTCCGTGAGAAGCACGAGCAACCATTCGAGGTCGGATCGTTGCTTCAAATCGAGCACGATGCTGCGCTTGTTCCGGTTGAGGGCGAGAAATGGCGCGTGATCCTTGCCCTTCATCTGTAGCCGGTGACCGCCCATCGTGCGCGAGAGATCTCCTCCGGGCGGCTCGACCTTGATCACGTCGGCGCCGAGGTCCGCGAGGAGCATTGTGCAGAACGGACCGGCCATGACCTGCGTCAGGTCGACGATGCGAACACCGGCCAGCGCGAGTGTCATCTACTTCCGCGTGACTTCGACGGTGTAGATCGAGACGGAATATCGATCAGCGAGCGCGTTCGTGATGCGTTCGAGTGACACCGTCATGAAATGCGGGAAGGACGCATCGTTCTAGGATACAGGTGACAACCACGTTGCGCGACCCGGAACGAGATGTGAGATGGGAGACGTGAGAAAAACTGCCAACCAAAAGATCCGATCTGATCGGGTTGGCAGTCTATCTCAGGTCTCCCATCTCACGTCTCCCTACGTGACCGTCGCCTGCGCCGGCCGTTTCGCATACTGGTCCAGCCCCAGGCCGAGCGAGATGGTCCCCAGGACCACGACCGCCGCGGCGAAGAAGGGGACGCCAATGCCGAGCGTGTCGAACGCAAACCCGGCCGCCAGCGGAGCAATGATGCGCGAGACACCGCCGAAGCTCTGCTGGAGCCCCATGTAGAGTCCGCGATCTGCGGGGCTGATGACGCGTGAGAGGAGGGCGGTCACACAAGGGAACGTGAATGCCGTGCCTAACGGCAGCATCGCGACCGACAACGCGAGGAACAACAGGTTCGGCGCCAGGGGCATCGTGGCGAGTCCCAGCGCCAGCAGCACGAGCCCAAACCGGGACAGCCGCGCCTCGCCCATCCGGTCCACCAGTTTCCCCAGCCACAACACGCGGGCAAAGACCGAGATGCTGCCGATGTACATGAAGAAGTAGCCGATCGTCGCTTCGGTGACCTGGAACCGGTCGTTCAGGAAGAGGGGAAGGACCGGGAAGGTGCCCTGGAACGCGCCGATAGCGATCGCATAGATCCAGATGAGCCGGGAAGACGGTTCGCCGAAGTGCGTGAACATGCGCGAAACGGCCTCGCGCGGCCGCCGGCGCTCCGACTCGAGATGCTGTTGCGTCTTCGATTCCTTCAGGTACTTCCACGCGAAGAGGATCGTGATTCCACAGAGCATTGCGGCAACGATACCCGGAGCCGCTTCTCCCATCCGCACGTCGGCGCTCCCTGGGACGAGGTCCTTCTCGCCCAGGACCACCGCAAATGCCCCCACGACCGGGCCTAACGCGACGCCCAGGTTGGTGGCGGCGGAGAGCCAGCCCAGGTTGCGGGCGCGATGCTCCGGCTCGGTCGTGTCGGCGACATACGCTTGGATGACGCCCACCGTGCCGCCACCGGCGCCCTGCACGATCCGCGACAGAAAGAGCAGCCAGAGCGATTCGGCAAAACCGAAAACGAGGTAGGCGATACCCGCCGCGCTCAGCGCGATGAGCAGCGCCGGGCGCCGTCCGAACTTGTCAGAAAACCGCCCCCACATCGGAGAACTGAGGAGCTGCGCCAACGTGAACGCCGACGCGATGATCCCCGAGAGGATCCCGATCCCCAGGTGCATCCCGAAAAACTCCACCCCCTCGCCGCCGAGTTTCTTCACATAGAACGGCAGCAGGGGAACGACCATCAGCAGCCCGACCATGTCCATGAAGGCCGTGGCCATCAGGACCATGAGTTTCGGCGGGATCTTCCTCAGCTCGCGTCCCAGCACGTACAGCAGGGCCGCGCCGATGAGGACGAGGATGATGCGCGTGATCGGCGACGACAGCGCCTGCGCTGCGGTCATCTGCATCGACACTCAGCCAATCGGTTTTCCGAGGGCGGCCGGAGGCACGGCGCGTCCTACGACGCCGGCAAGTGCGACAATCGTGAGCACGTAGGGAATCATCTCGACAAACTGGGACGGGATCAGTTGCAATCCCTGAAGCTGGATCTGGAGCGTTTCGGCTGCCGCGAACAATACGCAAGCGACCGCGACTCGCGTGGGCCGCCAGTTCCCGAAAATCACCGCGGCGAGGGCGATGAACCCGCGTCCGGCCGTCATGTTGTCGGTGAACTGGTGCTGGTCGAGCGCCAGATAGACGCCGCCGAGTGAGGTCAGCGCGCCCGCGGCGAGCACGGCAGCCCATCTCACACGAGCCGGCCCAACACCCAGGCTTTCTGCTGCTTCCGGCTTCTCGCCGACGGCCCGGACGCGAAGGCCGAAGGGGAGATAGGCGAGGATCCAGGCGACGGCTGGCAGCGCAAGTAGTCCGAGGATGACGAGTGGATTGAGCAGCGATGCCAGGAGCGCGACCGCGCCGGAACCGGTGTCACCTGACGCGACATACCAGTCGAATCCGGGGACGCGCGGCGAGTTTGACGAGCTGTCGAATGCGAGCCGGAGGAAGAATCGCGTCGTTCCGATGGCGAGCAGGTTGATCGCGATCCCGACCACGACCTGGTTGGCGCGGTACCTGATCGATGCCAGCGCATGCAGGGCGGCCGCGGCGACGCCGCCTGCCACACCGCAGAGCAATCCCACCCAGGGCGACTGCGCGTAGAAGCTGCCCAACGCGGCGCAGAATGCGCTCGTCAACATCCAGCCTTCGAGCGTGAGGGCGATGATCCCGGCCCGCTCGGACAGGACTCCGCCTGACGCGGCCAGGAGGTAGGGCGTCGCGATCCGCAGCGTTTGCACGAGAAAGGCGAGGATGATCATACCGCCACCCTGCGCCGCGCCGAGCCGACCAGTCGCTGCACTTCGGGAACCGTCACGGCGACTGCGATGATCACGACCGCCGTCAACACTTCGACCATCTGCTTGGGCACGATCGCGTTGACGGCGAGTCCTCCCTGTGAGATAGTGGCGAAGAGCAGTGCTGCCAGGGGCACACCGGCGGGATGGTTCCGTCCCACGAGCGCCACTGCGATGCCGAGAAAGCCGGAGCCGGCGGCGAAGCCCTCTTCGTAGTACAGCTTGTAGCCCAGCACGTAGTTCACGCCGCCCAGGCCAGCGAGCGCGCCGGCCATGGTCAAGGCGCGGAAGTGTTCGCGGCCAACACTGATGCCGCCGTATTCCGCAGCGTCAGGTTGCAAGCCGGTGGCGCGGAGGTCGTAGCCGGCGCGTGTGCGGAAGAGGAACCAGCCCACCGCAGCGGCCGTGGCGATGGCGAGGAGGATCGTGGCATTCGCCGCCGAGCCATGGAATGCAGGCGCCAGATCAGAGAGCCGGGGTAAGGCGCCCGCGTTTATCGGAGGGGTATGGAGCGACTCGCCGACGTGCAGCTTCGTAGCCACGATCCAGTTGAGGAACGCCAGGACCACAAAGTTCAGCATGATCGTCACGATCACTTCGCTGGCGCCGAACCTGGCCTTGAGCGCTCCCGGCACGGCGCCGACCACGCCACCGCCGGCGGCAGCGGCGAGCACGCAAACCGGGACCGCGAGCAACACCGGTGTCCCCGCGGGGAGCAAGAGACCCGCCATCGCGGCCGCAAAGCCACCGGCAGCCAATTGGCCTTCGGCCCCGATGTTGAACAAGCCCGCCCGCAGGCCTAACGCGACCGACAATCCGGTGAACGTGAGCGTCGTCGCCTTGTACAGCACCTGGCCCAGCCCGTACGCGTTCCCCCACGTGCCCTCGATCAGCAGCCGATAGACTTCCCCGGGAGCCTGGCCGAACGAGAGAATGAGGATGTCGCCGACGATCGCGGCGATGAGCAGGGCCACCAGCGGGGCGATCCAGGTCGTGGCGATGGACCCCGCGTCCGCGCGACTGCTCATGCAACCCGGCCTTCGAGACCGGTCATGTACGGGCCGAGGATTTCAGCGCTCGCCTGTTCGCGCGGCAGGACGCAGACAAAACGCCCTTCGTACATGACGGCGATGCGATCAGCCAACGCGAGCACTTCGACCAGGTCCGCCGACACGAGCAGCACGCCGCGTCCGGTCGCGGCCGCGGCACGGATCCGGGCGTGGATGAACTCGATGGCGCCGACATCGACACCGCGCGTCGGCTGGCAGGCGAGAAGAACCGAGAACTCGCGGCCCATCTCGCGCGCGATCACGACCTTCTGCTGATTGCCTCCGGAGAGGGCGCCGGCCGGCAGGGTCGCGTCAGGCGGCCGCACGTCGAACGCCTTGACCTGCTCGGCGCCGTGCGCCGTGATGGCCCGGCGATCGAGGACGCCGCGCCGCGTGAACCGGTGCTGGCGTCCGAGGATCAGATTGTCGCCCACCGAGTAGTCGAGCACCAACCCCCGCCGATGGCGGTCCTCGGGAATGTGCGAGAGACCGGCGTCACCGCGTTCCCGCACGTCGAGCTTAGTGATGTCGCGCTGTCCGAGCGTGATCGTGCCCGACGAGACTCGGCGCAGCCCTGCGATGGCTTCGATCAGTTCCGACTGTCCGTTTCCTTCGACGCCCGCAATGCCGAAGATCTCGCCGGGGCCAATGGCGAAGCTCACTCCTTTGACGGCGTGCTCGCCGCGGCCTGATGCGATCGTCAGGTTGTCGACGGTCAGCAGGTCGTGACTCGTGACTCGTGACTCGTGACTCGGCTGTGTCGCTTTCAGCCTCTGGCCTTCAGCCTCTGGCCTCTCCCTCTGACCTCTGACCTCTGACCTCTCAGTTCCCGCAAGCACCACATCGCGCCCCACCATCATTCTCGCAATTGCAGATGGCGACGCGTCCCGAGTAGCCGTGCGCCCCACGGTCTCGCCAGCGCGCATCACCGTCACCGTGTCCGAGATCTCCATCACCTCGTCGAGCTTGTGGGTGATCAGCACCACCGTGCTCCCCTCAGCGGTCAGGCGACGAAGGACGATCCACAGATCCTTGACCTCAGGCGGTGATAGCACCGCAGTCGGCTCGTCGAGAATGAGCAACCGGGCGCCGCGCCAGAGCACCTTGAGGACTTCGACGCGCTGCGCCTCGCCCACCGACAGGTCCGATACCAGGCGGTTCGGCGCCACGACGAGCCCGGTGCGCCTGCCTAACGCCTCGACTTCGGCGGACGCGGCGACCCGGTCAAGCCGCACGCCGCGCCGTGGCTCACGGCCAAGGACAAGGTTCTCAGCGACCGTGAGCGTCGGAACGAGCATGAAGTGCTGATGCACCATGCCGACCCCGGCGTCGATCGCCTGACGCGTCGACCAGCCGGTGACATCGCGTCCTTCCAGTTCGACCGTGCCGGCATCCGGGTCGTGGAGACCAGCGAGAATTCGCATGAGTGTCGACTTGCCCGCGCCGTTCTCACCAACGAGGGCGTGGATCTCGCCTTTCGACACCTCGAGATTTGCGTTCCGGTTGGCTTCGACGGTGCCGAAGGATTTCCGGATCCCGGATGCTAACAAAAAAGGTGAATCGTGAATCGTGAATCGTGAATCGTGGGTGTTACCTCTGGCCTCTGGCCTCTGGCCTCCAGCCTCGCCGTCGATACTCATCGCGTAAACGGGACGCGAATGCGGCCGGCCACTATGTCAGCGCGCAGTGCCTCGACCCGATTGCGAACGCTGTCCGGGATCATCGACCGATTGTGCTCGTCGTACACATAGTCCACGCCTTGCTCGGCCAGACCGAGTTGGAAGATCCCGCCCTTGAAGGTTCCGTCCTGAACGCTCTTTACAGCCTTGAAGACGGCTTCGTCGACGCGCTTGACCATCGAGGTGAGGATGAAGCCGGGGGCTTCGGCCTGCTGATCCGAATCGACCCCGATGGCGAGGCGTCCCCGGCGACGAGCGGCTTCAAATACGCCGAGTCCGGTGGAGCCTGAGGCGTGGAAGATGACGTTCACGCCAGACTGGTACTGACTGAGGGCGAGTTCCTGGCCACGCCCGGGATTGCGAAACGCTTCCGGCGTGACGCCCGCGTACTGCGCGACCACCTGACAGTCCGCGCAAACTGCGGCGACTCCCGCCTTGAACCCCGCCTCGAACTTGTGAATCAGCGGAAAGTCCATTCCGCCAATGAAGCCGAGGCGCTTTGAATTGCCGACCAGCGCAGCGAGCGCGCCGACGAGGAATGACCCTTCCTCTTCGCGGAAGCGGAGCGCGGCGAGGTTGGCTGGCGGTTGAATGACGTTGCCCGCGGCGTCTACTGGCGGGGCATAGTCGATCCCCGCAAAGCGGACGTTCGGATACTCGTGCGCGAGCTGCGTGAGGTCGTCGCTGAAGATGAACCCAACGCCGATGACCAGGTCCAGGCCTTCGGCGGCGAGCAGACGAAGCCCGGCCTCCCGGTCTGTTCCCTCGCCGGGCTCGATGTACCGAACGCGCGCTCCCAGCTCGCGCATTGCCCGTTCGGCGCCGACGAATGCGCCATCATTAAATGACTTGTCCCCGCGGCCGCCGACGTCAAAGACGACGCCGACGTCGAGTCCTTCTCCGACGACAGGCGGCGCTGCCTGGGAAGCGCGCACGAAGAGGAGCGCGGTGTGCACCGCCAGCAGGACCAGCACGAGGATGACGAGTCTGCGCATGGACGAGGTAAGTTGGCGTCCACACGCCGTACGGCAAGACAGGCATCAGGCATCAGGCATCAGGCATCAGAACCAGAGAACCTGATGCCCGAATCTGATGCCTGATGCCTCTATTTGACCACCCGTGCCGTTCGGATGAAGTCGAGCTTCGGGTACGTGCGATTGAGGAAAGCGTTGCCCTCGGCGGCGATTTGCGGTTGTTGGTCGGAAGGCGCGCCACCGTAACCGGAATACAACGCGTCGACCACGCTCATTCCCTCGACGACCTCGCCAATTGGTGCGAACGCGTCCGCATCCAGAGCCGCGTTGTCCTGCAGGTTGATGAACAGCTGCGTCGTTCGGGAATTCGGCATGCCCGTCTTCGCGAACGTCACCGTGCCTCGCCGGTTGGACTGCTTGACCGGATCATCCATCAGTTGCCGGCCCGTCCATTGCGCATGGGTCTGCGGGTTGCCGTGCATGCCGAACTGCACGACAAAGCCGGGGACGACGCGAAAGAACCGGATATCGTCATAGAACCCCAATTCGACAAGCTGGAAGAACCGGTCGACGCCGTTAGGCGACCAGTCGCGATGCCCTTCAATGACGATTGGCCCCTTGCTCGTCTCCAGGCGCACACGGAAAAGTGCCGGAGCCGCGTCGGCGGCAGGTGTCGTCGCGGCCGGTGCCGCGGGCGGAGTCGCCGTTGCAGTGTCAGCCGGCGGAGGAGCGGAGCGGTCGCAGGCGGCGATCAGTGCGAATAAGGAGAGGGCCGAAATACGGGTTCGATTCATATGAAATGGTCTGTGGGCTTGTGAGCGCAAAGCGCAGGGGTTAACGGATAACGAGTCTAGCGACTCGACCTCGGCCACCAACGGCGAAGGCGACGCCCGAAGGCGCGAACTGTACCGCATTGAACGACGTGCCGTCGAGGGGCAACCACGTGCGACCGCCGTCGCGACTCACGTCTGAGCCCGTCGTTCCGACCGCGACAGCAATCAAGTCATCAACGTTGACTCGGCGCATGGCGACGCCGGACCGGTATCCGCGAGGGAAGCGTGAGGCAGGCTCCCACGTCAGTCCTCCATCGCTCGTGAGTGCCGCCGTCCCAGTGGATGAGTCCGGGCGTTCGTAATCGCCACCAACGACCACGCCGTGCATCGCATCGCCGAACGCCACGGAGAACACGCCAGCGGTTCCGCCGCGTGGGGGGATTGCGGACGGCGACACGGTCCAGCTCTGGCCGCCGTTGATGGTACGAAAGACGCGAGAAGCCAAGCCGCCGGTGCCGAGCCACCCGTGCCGCGGACTCTTGAAAACCAGCGACGTGCCACTGGCGGCGAAGGCAGCCTCGCCTTCCAGCGCGGCGGGTCGCGACGAGTCGGGAGCTACGCTCCAGGTGTCTCCACTGTCCCGGGTGACGAGGATGACGAACCGTCCGCCTATGGGATCGCCTAACGCCATTCCCTCGCGGTCGTTCCTGAAGACGATCGCGTCCAGGAACATCGAGGTATCGGCGGCCTGGTACCTGAGCGACCACGTGCGGCCGCCGTCCGTC
The DNA here is from genome assembly GCA_964608035.1 of uncultured Gemmatimonadaceae bacterium. Taxonomy (GTDB): domain Bacteria; phylum Gemmatimonadota; class Gemmatimonadetes; order Gemmatimonadales; family Gemmatimonadaceae; genus JABWBJ01. Next base: position 14,156 of record CAZSNV010000007.1, read on the forward strand.
GTGCGCCAGATCCGTCCGGCAGTCGCGGCAACGTGTGCCACCTGGTCGCTTTGACCGTGAACGGCGCGGAGGTCGAACGCTCCTCCGCCGGGAATGCTGTCGACGCCCCAGGTGGTTCCGCCGTCGGTTGTGTGAATCACAGTGCCCCGCGTCCCACTCGCCCACACCACGCGATCGTTCACCACGGACATCCCGCGGAACGAGGCGGTGGTTTCCACCTTGAGGATCTCCCAGGGCCCCAGTGCCGTCTGGGCGCTGGCGGGCAGGATCCCGGCCAGGAGCACCAAACCGGTCAGCCCTGCTCGGGCTCGCAACCGTTTGCGTAAACGGGTGATAGGCATGTGGATGCAATCTCCAATCAGGCGACTCGCGCGGCAACGGTTCCCGAGAACCTGAACGGCGGCATAAGTAAAGACAGATAACTGCGGGAAATGGTCCGCGCTCCGAACGGCGTAAACGGTCAACGGCGTAATAAGGTCACTGCCATCGCCTGGCGGTGTTCCCAGACGCGGTTGACCGTTTTACGCACCTCGGAACGCGGACACTTTCCCGCCGTCGCAGTCTTTACCGATGCCGTTGTTTACGCCCCCGAGCCTCCCTTTGCTCTTTGCTCTTCGTTCTCTGCCCTCTAGCATTGCTTCATGCCCTCACTTGTCCGGACGCGCTTTCTCGTGGTGGGCAGCGGCGTCGCAGGGCTGCATACCGCCTGGCGGGCGTCCGTGGGCGCCGATGTCATGCTGCTCACCAAGCGGTCGCTGTTCGACAGCGCCACCGCCTACGCGCAGGGTGGCATCGCCGCAGCGTTAGGCGCCGGTGACTCAACGAAACTGCACTCGCAGGACACTCTCGCCGCGGGCGCCGCGCTCTGCGACGAAGAGGCCGTTCGGGTACTGGTCGAAGAGGGTCCGGCCCGCGTGCGCGAGCTGCAGGTCGCGGGTGCCGAGTTCGATCTCACACCCAACGGCGCGCTGCGGCTCGGTCGCGAGGCAGCGCATTCGCGCCGCCGCATAGTCCACTCGCACGGCGACCGCACCGGTGCCGAAGTTGCCCGCACACTCGTCGAGCGAGTTCGCGAGAGTGAGCGCACGAGTGTGTTGGAACGGGCCCGGGTGCTGGATCTGATCGTCGAGAACGGACGCTGCGCCGGAGTGCGCGCCAGCGTGGCCGGCGAGGCTGTGGAAATCCGTGCCGATGCTACGGTCCTGGCTACCGGCGGGTGCGGGCAGGTCTACCGGTACACGACGAACCCGGTCGTCGCCACCGGTGACGGCTACGCCATCGCCCACCGGGCTGGGGCAAAGCTGGCCGACATGGAGTTCGTGCAATTCCATCCCACGGCGCTCGACACGCCAGAGAATCCGCTGGCGCTGGTGTCCGAAGCGGTGCGCGGGGAAGGGGCCACGCTCCTCAACGGCGATCACCGCCGCTTCATGCCCGAGCGACACCGGTTGGCGGAACTCGCCCCGCGTGACATCGTGGCTCGTGAGATCTTCGCCGAGCGTCAGCGCACCGGAGCGGTCTTTCTCGACGCGCGTGGCCTGGGCGACAGCTTTACGGAGCGATTCCCGGGGATCTTTGCGCTGTGCGCGGCGCGGGGCATCGATCCCCGCACAGATCTCATACCGGTCACGCCAGCGGCCCACTACATGATGGGCGGGATCATCACCGACCTGGCCGGACGTTCGCGACTCGAAAGCCTGTATGCGTGCGGCGAAGTGTCCTGCACCGGTGTCCACGGCGCGAACCGGCTCGCGTCGAATTCCCTGCTCGAAGGGCTGGTGTTTGCCGAACGCATCGCCCGTGACCTCGAGAAGGTCCCAAGCTATCCTGTACCGCGACGCGCCGATCGGTGGTCGGTGCCGCGGCTTCGCGATCGCGGCGCCGCGCAGGTTGCCGCGGATACGATCCGCGCCGTGATGTGGGAGAAGAGCGGCATCGACCGCAACGCCCGCGGGCTTCGCGATTGCCTCGCCACGCTGGCGGACATTCATGAGCGCCTTCCCGCAGGCGCAACCGAGGAGCTCAACCTCTGCGAGACCGCGATCCTCATCGTCACGGCGGCGCTCGCGAGGAAGGAATCGCGCGGTGGCCACCATCGGAGCGATTTTCCCAAGCCGCGACGAGGGTGGGCACGCAAGCACATCGAACTGTGACGGGGGACGGGGGATGGGGGACGGGCGATGCAAGCAATGCCCCATGTAGATTCATGGTATGTCTGCTGGCTTAACGAACGGCCTGACGGCGCGCATCAAGGAACTCGCGCGCCAGCGCAACGCGGTCATCCTCGCCCATAACTACGAACGGCCCGAGGTTCAGGACGTCGCCGATTACGTAGGCGACTCGCTCGGCCTCTCGCGCGAGGCTGCGAAGACGTCCGCCGACGTAATCGTCTTCTGCGGTGTGCATTTCATGGCTGAAACCGCCGCCATCCTGTCGCCGCAGAAAACGGTGCTCCTTCCGGACCTGGCCGCGGGATGTTCGCTGGCTGATACGATTACCGCCGATCAGCTGCGGGCCTGGAAGGCCGAGCACCCGGGAGCCGTCGTCGTCTCCTACGTCAACACAACCGCGGCCGTGAAAGCGGAAAGCGATTACTGCTGCACGTCAGGCAATGCGGTCGAGATCGTGAATTCGATCCCGGCCGACCAGGAAATCCTGTTTCTCCCTGACCTTTTCCTCGGCGCCCACGTGCGCAGAGTGACCGGCCGGCAGAACATCCGCGTCTGGCTTGGCGAATGTCACGTGCATGCGGGCATCACCCCGCTCAGCCTGGCGCGGCAGCGCGAGGAACATCCCGGCGCCGAATTGCTCGTGCACCCTGAGTGCGGGTGCGCGACCAGTGTCGTGGAGGCCATGTCCGCGGGCTCGATTCCGTCGGAGGGCGTGCATGTGCTGTCGACCGAAGGCATGATCCGGCGCCCGTCGGAGTCGGCGAACAACGAATTCATCGTGGCAACCGAGACCGGGATCCTTTACCGTCTGCGACGGGCGAATCCGGACAAGACGTTCTACGCCGCGTCGGATCGGGCGGAGTGCCAGTACATGAAGATGACGACACTGCCGAAGGTCCTGGCCTCACTCGAGAAGATGCAGTTTCATGTGACGGTGCCCGAGGAAGTCGCGGCCCAGGCTCGGCGAGCACTCGAGCGTATGGTCGCGGTCGGCGGGAAAGCACCTCAACAGCAGCTGGCAGGAGTCGCCGGTTTCGATCCCGGCGAGTAATCTCCGCAGAACCGAACCATGCCAAACCTGGAGCCCAACCTCCCGCCACCACGACGCGTCACGCCGCTCGAGATGCCGGCGGCGGCACGCGACGGATTGCGTTTCCCGCTCACGCGAGAACAGCTGGTCACTCGTGTCCGCGACGCGCTGGAAGAGGATGGTGCCTTCAACGACATCACCACCATCGCGACCGTTCGTACTGATCGGCGCGCCCGTGCGTCACTCGTCGCGCGGCAGGACGGGACGGTCGCTGGAATCCCGTTTGCGCTCGAGACCTTCCGCATGCTCGATCCGAAGGTCTCGATGCGGGTGGATACGGAGGACGGCGAGCGCGCCATGCGGGGCGAGACCGTCGTCTACATCAGCGGTCACGCGAGGGCGATGCTTTCGGCCGAACGGGTCGCGTTGAACTTCATGATGCGGCTCTCGGGGATCGCGACGTTGACATCGCGGTATGTCGACGCCGTGAGAGGGACCGGCGTCCGGATTCTCGACACGCGGAAGACCACACCGGGCTGGCGCAGCCTCGAGAAGTACGCGGTCCGCGCCGGCGGTGGAACCAACCATCGCATGGACCTGGCGAGTTCGGTGCTGATCAAGGACAACCATCTGGCGGCGGTGGACGGCCAGGTCGAGATCGCCATCAAGCGCGCTCGCGAGCTGGCCCCTCCCGGCGCGCGAATCGAAATCGAGTGCATCACGGTGGACCAGGTGGCGTCGGCGGCCGCGGCGGGCGCCAACATCATCCTGCTGGACAACATGCCGCTCGAACTGATGCGCGAGTGCGTGAAGGTCACCGCGCGGCGCGCTGCCCTCGAGGCGTCCGGCGGCGTCACGCTCGACAACGTCCGCGCGATTGCCGGCACCGGCGTCGACATGATTTCGGTTGGCGCGCTGACCCATTCCGCGGCGGCACTCAACCTGGCGCTCGACTTCGAGTGAGTCGCGCGTGCGAGGATCGCTCGCGCCGCGAACCCCACGGCCCTGAAGGGACGGAACAGAACGGGGCACTCACACTTCAGGTTCGCGAGAATCCCCGGCCGCTACTGGCCATGTGTGACGTCTGCGGCTCCGGCGACCTTGCCGAGATTCGCTGCAAGGTCATCTGCAGGAACTGCCGCACCATCCTGCAGAGCTGCGCCGATCTGTAGAGAAGGGGAAGACCGCTGCTTACTTCTTTCTGCGTGCTGCGTGCTGCATGCTGCGGGCAAGCAGCACGCAGCAGTAAGCAGCTTTCCCTAGTCTTTCAGCAGCAAGCCTCGATCGCGTGCTGACGTCACCGAAAACATGGGCGGCGTAACCGTCACTGGAACCGGTGCGCTGACGACACCGTCCACGCTTACTGTCACCTCGGCGTTTCCCGGTGAGACGCCCCCCACGACACCCTGACCCGATACCTGCGCCACCGGGTTGTTGTTGGAGGTCCAGACCACCGTTCGGCCCTGAAGTGACAGCACATTGTTGGCGCTGTCGCGCGCGGTCACGAGCAACTGCCCCTGCGATCCCTGGGCGATCGTCAGACCTCCCGGCGAAATCGTCACGGTGGAGACCGGAACAGGTGTGACCTGCGCGATGGTTTGCGCGCTCACCGTGTTGTCGCACGTCGCGGTGATGGACGCCTGACCCAGGGCATTCCCGGTCACCAATCCGGTCGATCCAACGGACGCGATAACGGGGTTCCCGGAAGTCCAGGCTATTGGCCGCCCAGTTAACACCTGCTGCGACGCGCTCAGGCATTCTGCCGTGAGCTGTCTTGCCTGGCCGAGCCGGATCACGTGCACCGATTGCAGCGGTGTGATCCGAACGCTGGTAACCGGCTCGCCGACTACGCGGACACGAACTGTCTTCTCTTTCGTGCTGGCGCGAACAGTGACTGTAGCGGTGCCGAGGCTGACCGGTGTTACGACACCGGTTGTACTTACGACGGCCACACCCGGATTGGAGCTGGACCAGCTAATGACCCTGTTGGTCAGGGCGATCCCGTTGGGTCCTACCAGTTGCGCGACGATGAGGCGGGTGGTTGTCATCGGCAAATCGAAGCTGTCTGGCGTCGTGACAATAGACAACACTGGATGAAGGACCCTGATCACAGCTTGGGCTTCTTTCCCTTCGGCGCGGACGGTAATGATCGCCTCCGAGCCTCCAGCGACCCCGGTCACCACGCCGCTGCTGGCATCGATTGTCGCTACCGCGGTGTGATTCGATTCCCATCTCAGCACACGTCCGGTAAGCGTTTGGCCGGCGGCGTCCTTCAAGATCACCAGCCAGTTGTTGAACGTGGCGCCGAACTCGATCGAATCGAGGGCTGGCAGGAGCGCGATCGTCGCGATCGGTGTGGGATCCGTCGCCGTGGTGCAGGCAGCGATGATCGCGGCCGCGATGGTCAGGCGCTTGACTCTCCCAGTGAATGCTTGGTTCGATCGCATTAGTTCAGGGTTCGTTTCCCGGAGACGCCAGGCGCGGAACGTAGGACGGTAATATGGTGGTACTGCTGCGGATATCTCCCGATAGAGACACTCTCAATGCGTCGCTACCGGAAGCGCGGGTTGCCGAGCGCGGCAGCAACCTCCTACAGCGGAAAAGACGATTGAAAGCTCAGTGAGATAACGAGTTGCCTGATCGGAAACGCGCGTTGCCGCCGCTTGAATTCACGATTCCTTGCCAGCCGGTGCGCCAGCGGCATCTCCAACCAATTGCTTGACTTGCCTTGCCAATACTTCTGGATCTGACGTTGGCAGATCACACGTAAAACCTCGGCACACGTAGGCGGTTGGGCGGCCGCCAGCGGCCGTTCGATTGGCCATGAGCGCAGGCTGGCCGTCCGCTGAGGGATTGCCTCCGGCGACAACCAGCGCCGGCACGAACGTCGACCCCACGACGTCGCTGAGCTCGCGAAACGCTGAATCCTTCTGGTCCCCGGCAATGGCTATCTGCGCGGTTCCGTTGACCAGCGCGTCGGCCACGCCGGCGAGATGACCCACCGCTTGCGGATGCTGCGCGATGACATCGCCCACGTGAGAAACGATGCTCGTCGCCAATGATCTCCATTCCGGCTTGTCGTCGAGTTCCGCCCAGGACAGAAGCAGTTCGGCGACGAGAGAAGTCCCTGATGGGGTCGCGTTGTCCGTTACTTCGCGCGGTCGTATCAGGAGCGGTTCGTGATCGATGGCGGTGTCGTACCACGTATCCGTTGCCGCGTCATGAAAGAGGTCGATGGTCCTTGCTGTCAGGGCACGCGATTGCTGCAACCAGATGGGGTCGAAGGTGAGCGAATAGAGGTCGAGAAACGCCAACGCAACGGCCGCGAAGTCCTCGAGAATCCCCGGTCCGGACACGCGTCCGTCCAGCGCAGACCTGAACACTCGGCCGTCGCGCACGAGTTGAGCGCTGAGGAAGTGTCCCGCCTGCACAGCGGCCTCGCGATAATCCTCGCGTAAGAACGCACGGGCTGCTTCGGTAAAGGCGCGGATCATGAGGCCGTTCCAGGACGCAATGACTTTGCCGTCCTTCGATGGCCACGCCCGGCGCGCCCTCGCTTCATACAGGCGCTCCCGCGCACGCGCGAGTGCGGCAATGACCTCCGAGCGGTTCTTCCCCGTTCGTGCTGCAGTCGCGTCAACGCCATCGGGGACGAAGAGGATGTTCCTCGCCTCGAAGTTTCCGTCCTTTGTGACGCCCCAATGCGCGGCGGCGACCGCGGCATCAGCGCCGCACACTTCCATGAACTCGTCGCGTGTCCAGACGTAAAAGCGTCCTTCGTGTCCCTCGCTGTCCGCGTCCAGCGATGACTGGAAACCACCGCCGGCATCACGCATCTCGCGCAACACCCAGTCCAGCGTCAGCTCCGTTGACTCCCTGACCTCGTCATCGCGCGCGACCTGCCACAGGCGAACACCGAGCCGGGCGAAGAGCGCGTTGTCGTAGAGCATCTTCTCGAAATGCGGCACCAGCCATTCGGCGTCGACGCTGTAGCGATGCAGCCCACCACCGACCTGATCGAAAATGCCGCCGCGGCGCATGGCCGAGTGCGTCTTCACGACCATGTCGAGGGCCAGCGGTTCCCCAGTGCGGACTGTGTATCGCAGCAGAGAGTCCAACGCCATGCTTGGCGGAAACTTCGGCGCGCCGCCAAATCCGGCGTGACGCCCGTCGAACGATCGCGCCAGCGCGCGGAAGGCGAGATCCAGCGTTCGACGGTCGACGGTCTGTATGGATGTCGGAGGACTGGCCGCGCGCTGGAGATGCTCGGTCAGCGCACGGCCAGCTTCCTCGACACTTGCCGGTCGATCGCGCCATGCGTTTGAGACTGCCCTCAACACGCGTTGAAACGAGGGAAGGCCCTGTCGGTCGTCAGGCGGGAAGTAGGTGCCGGCATGATAGGGCACCGTCTCCGGCGTCAGGAATACCGTCATTGGCCAACCGCCATGGCCCGTCAGCGACTGGACCGCCTGCATGTAGATCGCGTCGAGATCCGGCCGTTCCTCGCGATCGACCTTGATGTTCACGAAGAGCTCGTTCATCACTGCCGCGGTCGCGTCGTTCTCGAACGACTCGTGAGCCATCACGTGGCACCAGTGACACGCGGCGTATCCGATGCTCAACAGGATCGGCTTGCGTGTTGTCTTCGCAAGTTCCAGTGCCTCGGGCCCCCATTCATACCAGTCGACCGGATTATCGGCGTGCTGGCGCAGGTAGGGACTGGCAGAGTCGCGCAGGCGGTTGGGCATACTTGAACTTAGGGGCTCCGCAGCGGGCTGAGGTTGCGCAAAGCGCAAAGCGCAAAGCGGCGGTTGCGCAACTATGAGCCCGAGCGCATCTCCCACATCCCCCATCCCCAATCCATTGGATCCATCAGCCTGGCTCATCGCTAATCGCCAGTCCGCGACAGACGAGCTCTTTGAGTTTCTTCGCATTCCCAGCGTGAGCGCGCGGTCCGAGCACAAGGCCGATGTGGCGCGAGCTGCTGACTGGCTGGCTGCCAAGCTCTCGGCCGCCGGGATGAAGGCGGAAGTGTTTCCGACCGAGGGCCATCCGATCGTGATCGGCGAGTGGCGCGGAGCGGGCGCGTCCGCTTCGACTTACCTCGTCTACGGACACTATGACGTGCAGCCCGTGGAACCGCTGGAGTTGTGGCATTCGCCACCCTTCGAACCGACCATCCGCGACGGACGCATCTACGCGCGCGGATCCGTGGACGACAAGGGACAACTCTATCTCCACGTGAAGGCACTGCAGGCGCACCTCGCCACCAACGGCGCGCTGCCGGTGAATGTCATCGTTCTGGCCGAAGGTGAGGAGGAGGTTGGAAGCGAACATCTGTCGGCATTTGTCCAGCAGCACGCCGACCGACTTGCATGCGATGGAGTCATCATCTCCGACTCGGCGATGTTCGCTCCGGGGCTTCCGTCAATTCTGTTCTCGCTGCGAGGGCTGGCCTATCTGCAAATAGACGTTCAGGGCCCCGCGTCGGATCTGCATTCGGGCAGCTACGGCGGCGCCGTGGTCAACCCGGCGACTGCGCTTGCGCGAATCATCGCCAGCTTTCACGACGAGAACCGTCGCGTGGCCGTGGAAGGGTTTTACGACAAGGTCGTCGAATGGGAAGACGCCGTTCGGCAGCAGATCCGGGCGCTTCCCTTCAGTGAAGAGGGATTCAGGGAGGAAGCTGGTGCGCCCGCACTTGGCGGCGAGAAGGGATACTCGACGCTCGAGAGGATCTGGACCCGACCAACGCTCGAAGTGAACGGTCTCCTGAGCGGCTACACCGGCGAGGGCGCCAAGACCGTGCTGCCATCAAAGGCGATGGCAAAGGTGAGTTGTCGTCTCGTTCCGGATCAGTCGCCTGACGAGATCGCGGCCCTGGTGACGGACCATGTGCGAAGAATGGCGCCGCCCGAGGTAACCGTGACGGTGACACCGTTGCACCACGGCCGACCCTGGCGCGCCGCGTTGGAGGGGCCGCTGTTCGACGCTGGGCGTCGGGCGCTCAAGCGGGCCTTCGGCAAGGAGCCGGTGCTGACCGGTGAGGGTGGGTCGATCCCGGTGGTCGGCGATTTCCAGCGAATCCTTGGCGCCCCCGTCCTGCTGATGGGCTTCGGCCTTCCCGGGGAAAACGCTCACGCGCCTGACGAGTGGATGGCGGTCGAGAACTTCGAGAAAGGAATGGTTGCCGCGGCAAGGCTTTGGGAGGAACTGGCGTGAATGCAGAATGCAGAATGCAGAATGCAGAATGCAAAATGCAAAATGAAGAATCAGAAACGGGTGTTCTTTTCAGTTCTTCATTTTGCATTCTGCATTTAGCCGGCTACTTCCCGGACCTGGCACGAAGTCCTGCTTCCACGTCCGACATCACGATCTTCGCCGGCACTATCCACGTGCCTTCCTTCCGGGTCGGCACCGTCACACGGGCCACCTGTCCATCTGACGCCAGGTCGACAAGCGCAGTCACCCGGTCCTCCGGTCCCTGCGCCACGCCAAGGACGAGCGTCCACGTTCCCTGATCCGGCCACTGCTTGCGCAGCGCGTACTCGCCGGTACGCGACGCCTTCTGGAACTCGAGGTTGATGCTCCGCCGCTGCCCATTCACGAGCCCTTCGGCGGTGCCGCTCACCGGGAACGCCATCGGCGATCCATGGTGGAACGCGTGCACAACCAGGAACGCATCACGCGTCGCCGCGTCGTACGGATTCACCGGATACTCGATGCTGATCCACGGCGGACCAACCGGCGCCGGTGTCGGGGCAGTGGTCGGGGCGGCGATCGGGAGGTACAGGGCGGCCGCGAGCGCCCCAATGTGAAGTCGGGTCATTGTCCTGAGGATTGAGTGTGATCGAAGGGTGCTGCTGCCTAACGTATGAGCCGGATGTTCCCCTTGAAGGAACGCAGCGTGGCGCGGGCATCGCCGGTGCCAAGGCTGAGGGTCAGCTCTTCCCCTCGCCCTTCCCGTCCAGGCGTTGGACGGCGCGTCGTCACGTTGTTCGTGATACTGCCAGTGATGGTCGTCGCATCGATATCGACCGACGCCTTGCCGATCTGCAGTTCGATGGTCCCACTGTGCGAATCGATGAGGAGGCTGCCCGCCCGGGCCACGCCGGCGCTGAACGAAACGTTTCCCGTGACCGACTCGACTCGCGTCCGCTCGAACGGGCCCTCCCGTAAGGTCACGGTGCCGCTCACGGTCGTGATGCCAAGGTCGGTGCACGAACCGCGCACGGTGACGTCGCCGGTCGCAGTCTTGGCACGCATCCAGACCGGCGCACCGGTGACCGTGACCGTGCCGTCCATCGACTCGATGTTCAGCTCTCGCGGCGTGCCGTTCACCGTGATGGCTCCGCCAACGATGTTCAGGTCCAACCCACCGGTAATCCCGGTGACGTCAATCGTCGCGCTCCCCGACTTGGCCCAGACCGTCGCTCCAACCGGAACAAACAGTTCGAGCACGGCCGCTGCGTTGGTCGTCGACGGTCCTTCGACGTAGAACTTCACGCCCGTAGCCGGCGCACCACCAACTCCGCCCATGGCGGGTTCGAGACGAAAGTCACGCGGGAGCGTTCCCGTCATCACGAGCGAGTCCTTCTGCCAACCGGTCACGCGAAGCGATGAGAACGCGCCGTTCAGGCGCACGTACACATCGCGCGTGACCGCGCGCCGGATGTCGACTTTCTGTTGTGCCGAGACCGGCGCCGCAATCGTGGACGCGGCGGCCAGGTACAGGGCGAAACGAACGGGGGAGGGAATCATTTATGAGGAAGCAAGTTGCGTCATGCGACGCAGGAGTTCGATCTTCTGTCGGTAGTTGGACGCCAGCAACTCGGATAGTGCTGCATTCGCCGGATCGCGCAGCAGTGCTTCGCGTCCCTCGGCAATTGCGAGATCGATCGTCGCCAGAGCGCGCTCGACCTTCACCACTGTTCCCGGAGACAGATGATCGTGCAGTACCTCGAGCTGCTCGCGCAACTCCAGCACACTCGCCTGAAACACCCGCTCCGACGCCTGCCATGACACGGACACTGCCATCGTTGACGGTCCTCGACCTGCAACGGCCGAGGAAGTGCGGGAGTTCATGACGACGCCGGTGAGCGACGCGGTGGCTGCCATGAGCACAACCGCAGCTGCGGCCAGTCGTCCGGGCGTCATCCACCATCCACGCGGCTGTGGCACGCTCGTACCTGAGGGCAGATGCGCGACCTTTCGCGACTCAATTGTCGCCCGCACATCGCTCCAGAGTCCATCAGGAGGTGTCATGGCGCCCGGCAGTGCTCGCGCGCCGGCTATCGTTGCGTTCAGTTCGGCAAGCGCGTTGGCACAGGCTGAACATTCGCGAACATGCGCTTCGGCGTCCGCGGTGGCTGGTGAAGAGAGCACGCCGTCAACGAAATCGTTCAGCGTCTCCCAGGTCAGGTGATCGGTCATCGGGTCAACATCCTCATGATGAGTCGTCGCGCGCGGTGCAACTGTGCGCGCACAGAGCTCGGCTGCAGCTCCAGTCGATCGGCGATTTCTTCGTGCCGGTATCCTTCGACGTCATGCAGCACGAATACTTCCCGCGCCCGCGGCGGCAGCGCGGCAATGGCTCGCTCCAGGTCGATCCGCGTCTCCACGTCAGGCGCCGGCCGACTGAGTGTCACATCGGACTCGGCTGCTGGCTCGTCAGCCGTCGCAACAATACGCGCCTCACGACGGCGGTCGCCTCGCGTGGCGGTAAGCACGACGTTGACGGCCAGGCGGTGCATCCATGTCTCGAACGCCGCCTCGCCGCGGAACGTCGACAAACGCTCCCAGGCGCGGATGAACGCGTCGTGCGTGTATTCGCGCGCGCGTTGTGGATCGCCGGTCATCCTCATGCAGACGGCGTAGACCCGTCCGGCGCTCCTGGCGTACAAGCTTTCGAACGCGGTCACGTCGCCCCGCGCAGCCAGCGCCACGAGCGAAGCGGTATCGTCGCTGCTCGGCGCTACCTCAGGGTCGACCATCGAGAGTGTCTGAAACTCAATTGCTGTAGCTCGGACCATTTCCTTATCTGATGCCGCCCGAAGGTGGTTCGCTGCTGGCGGCGCGGTCTCGTGTTGGGAACGTGGACAATTGGGCGTCCCAACGTTGGGACGACAGGCGGCGCGGCGCCATCTCTGGTTTCAGAACTGCAGGCGTCCCAATGACTTCCACAAAGAGCCGTTACGGCATCGTAGGTGCATTACAACGGGCGACACCTTCTGGAGCCATTAATGAAGTATTCCGTCAGTGCGGTTGTGCTCGCTGCCCTTATAGTCACCGCCGTTCCCGCCGCAGATGCACAGAGTCGGCCGGTAGCGCGAGTTACTCCATATGTCGGGTTCCTGGCCTCGGGTGCCATTGCCAGCGGACCGTTCGGGTTCCAGATCGGAAACGCCGGGGCGCCGGTGTATGGCGTTCAACTGGGAATCAACCTGACGCCGAACATCGCGATCGTCGGCAATGTCGGTTACGCCGATAGTGAACTCGAAGCGGGCCTCCCGATCATCGGCGGCTACAGCTTCGCCGACAGCAAGGTCCTGATGTACGACGGTGGTGTTCAGCTGCGTTTGCCGGCGGTGACCGGTTCAGGCACGGGGATCGTTCCGTTCGTCGAGGGTGGGATTGGCGCCATCCGCAACGAACTGACCGTCGGCCCGGTTCGCACGACGTCCACGAACGTGGCAGTCATCGCGGGCGGTGGACTCGACCTCCAGTTGACCAATTCGCTGGGCGTGCGCGTCATGGCCAAGGATCACATGAGCCGTTTCGACTACGGTGAAGCGATTGGCATTCGCAACGAAGGACGACGGGCGCACAACTGGGTACTGGGGTTGGGTCTCAACCTCGGTTGGTAGTTGTTCGTAGCACCTCCCACAGAAAGGGCCGTCCGCAAGGGCGGCCCTTTCGTTACTGCGGACGTGCGACGCCCCGGTCGCCGTTGTCCGCGACCCGGGGATTGGGGTCAGAGTCGATTTCACGAGTTCTGGATCAAGTCGTCCCAAGGAGAATTCGACTCTGACCCCAATTCCGGTTAAGGGGCGGCCCTTTGGTTTGGCGCCGAGCGAGGCGCCGGTCGCCGTTGTCCGCGAGCCCTGTCGCGCGGTATCGTGTCAGCGACCCCGATGAGGCCCAGGCGATGCGTGTGTTCGGAGTGAGTCCGCGACGACAACGAAAGGCTTTGGTATTCCTTACCATGCTGGGCGCATGCCAGCCAGAGGCCGACAAGGCGCCGTTGACCGACACCGGCGTGCAGCCGACTCCTGTTTCGCGCGTCGCGTTTCGCGTGCCAGACGAGTCCGAGATCAAGGACTCTGTGCTGCTCGGATCCGTTCGACGGGGGAAAGCGCTGCTCGCGTACACGCGCGACTCGCTGCCGTCGCACGTCGGCAACCGCCTCCAGTGCGTCAGTTGTCATCCGGACAACGGAACGCGGGCTAACGTGATGCCGTGGGTGGGCGTCTACGCGCGATTCCCTCAGTACCGGGCGCGCGTCGGCGGCATCCAGGTCATCGAGGACCGGATCAACGATTGCTTCAAGCGCAGCATGAACGGAACGGCGCTGGTTCCCGAAAGTCGCGACATGCGTGACATCATCGCGTATCTGGCGTTCCTTTCCAGCGGGTACCCTGTGTTTGCGCAGGTTGAGGGACAGAGTTTTCCTCGCGTTGCGCCGGTGCAGGGTGACACGGCGCGCGGCGCGACGACCTTCGCGGCAAAGTGCAGTGTCTGTCACGGTCCCGATGGCGCGGGCACCGACGTATTTCCCGCTCTGTGGGGGCCGGGGTCTTACAACATCGGCGCCGGCATGGCACGCGTGCAGACCGCCGCTGCCTTCATCAAGGTCGCCATGCCCCAGACCACGCCGGGCACGCTGACCGACCAGGAGGCGTACGACCTCGCCGCCTATATCAACACGCGACCCCGGCCCGATTTCGCCGGCAAGGAACTCGACTGGCCGAAAGGCGACCCGCCGCCTGACGTCGCCTATCCGGTGAATTCGAAAAAACGGTGAAGCGGGAATCGGGAATCGGGAATCGGGAATCGGCCGTGCGCGCGAGGATTCGCTGCGTTGCGGCCCTGTGGCCTGTGGCCTGTGGCCTCTGGCCTGCAGTCGTGAAAGCGCAGAGCGATGTCGCCTTTCCAACGCAAGTCTACGTCGGGCGTCGAGCGGCACTCGTCAGGCAGATTCCTGAGGCCGTTGTCGTGGTTCCCGGGCGATACCTGATCAGTCCGGGCGACGAACCCATCAAGCAGGATCCCGATTTCTGGTATCTCACCGGCGTCGAGTCTCCGTACGCGATACTCGTTATGGAGGCCGCAGCGCCATCGGCGACTGCGCTGCGCGGATGGCGCACTACCCTCTTTCTCCCGACAGACTTCCAGTTCGCCGGCGGACAGTTCCCCATGGCCGACACCCTCTTCCGCCACGCGCCCTGGAATCGCCCCAGACTCAGGCTGGTTCCCGGCGTCGCGGCGGCGCGAGCGACCGGGATCGACGAAGCGCTACCGCTCGATTCATTCGCACCACGGATCCGTTCTCTCATGACGGGTCGCCGGCAGCTCTACATGCCAACCGGGGCCGCGATGTACGCACCGCCCGGCGTGGCGGCCCCGCTCACCCACGAGGCCCAGTTCGCGCGCAACGTGGCGGCGCTCGTCCCTGGCGCCGAGATCCGCGACGTTCATCCGCTGATCGCCCGCTTGCGCGCCGTCAAGGACGCTCACGAGATCGCGGCGCTGCGCGAAGCGGCACGAATCGCCGGCCTCGGTCTGATCGAAGCGATGCGTGCCGCGCGTCCTGGACTCAATGACCGCGAGATCGGCGGCCTGATGGAGTACGTCTGGAAGCGCGAAGGATCGCAACGCGCGTCCTTCACGCCGATTGTGATGTCCGGCCCCAACCTGATGACGCTCTTCACGCTGCAACGCGAACGCTACAACGCGGTGAGCAACGTCATGAAGGCGGGCGACCTGCTGTTCATCGACTACGGCGCAGCTGAGTGGAATACCTACGGCTCGGATCTCTGCCGCACGATTCCTGTCTCGGGGCGGTTCACCGCCGAACAGCGGAAGTATTACGACATCGTCCTGGAGGCGCAGGAGGCGGCTATCGCCGCCATCCGTCCCGGCGTGATGATGGTCGACGTGATCAAGCGCGCGGCCGAAGTCTTCCAGAAGCACGGGCTGCAGCCTAACGAAGACATCGCGCGCATGGGCGTGGATCGCGTCTGGGGCCTGATGCCATCCCCGACACACTACCTCACGCGCGATGCCGGCATTACCCGCTACTCGGCGGCCGGCTTCGGCGTGCGCGACATCGGCCACATGGTGGGTCTCGAGGCCACGGACGGCCGCGACTGGTCACGCCCGCTCGAAGCAGGAATGGTCGTGACCATCGAGCCCAAGCTCTACATTCCGGAGCTCGGGATCGCGATCATGATCGAGGATGAGATCCTGGTCACGCCGACGGGTCGGGAGAATCTCTCCGCCGCGGTGCCGAAGCGCGCCGCGGACATCGAGCGGGTGATGGCCGAGGGGCGGCGCGCCCGAGCCTGGGAGCGATAGGCCCTCGTCAGGCCGAGAAGTCGATGATAGTGCCGAGGCCGAGTTCGAGGGCGCGTTCGTAGACGACCGCTGCCGCCGCCACATCCTGCAACGCCATTCCGGTCGAGTCGAATACGATCACGTCGTCAACCGATGTGCGTCCGGGCCTGACGCCGGCGAGGATCTGGCCGAGTTCCGCGTGCACATCGTCGGCCGACATGGCGCCGGCCTCGATCGCGTGATGCAGGTCGCCAAACGCCGCGCACTGGTTCAGCACATCCACGACAACCAGCGATTTGGCGAGCAAGGCAGGAGACAGCTCGCGCTTCCGCTCCCAGTCGACTCCGACGCCGGCGACGAATGTGCCTGCGGCGATGTCCTCCGGGCCAATGAGAAACTCGGTCGACGTGGTGCAGGTGACGCAGATCTCCGACTGCCGGGCCGCTTCCCCGGCAGATAACGCGACGATCACGGGGACTTGCCGTTCGCTCTCGACGCGCATCGCGAGCCCCGCTGACGCTTTGGGATCGGCATCATAGAGAAGCAACTGCCCGACCTGCCTGACGAGCGAGACCGAGTCCACGTGCATCGCCCCCTGCTGCCCGCATCCAATGATCGCCACGGACGAGGCGTCGGCGCGCGCGAGGTGACGAACCGCGACCGCGGTCGCCGCCGCCGTGCGGAGAGCGGTGATGTCGATGGAATCCAGCAACGCCAGCGGTGTCCCGCGCTCGGCGTCGCACAGGACAATGGTGCCCTGAATTGTCGGCAAAGAGTGTCGAGCCGGATTCCCCGGGAAGTTTCCGTTGGTCTTGGCGGCGAAGTATGACCGCTCTCCGAAGGGAAGCACGCCCGCTTTGACGTGAAAGCCGCCGGCAGGAACGTGCACCGATGCAACCGCCGGCGGAGACGCCACGCCCGATCCGTACAGTCGGAACGCGCGCTCGACCGCATCGATGCACCGTGCCATGTCGAGCGTGCGTCGAACGTCGCTGCGCGTGAGCAGCAGCGTGCCGGATCGTCCAGCAGCCATTCCTTCCCTGGTTTGTTGAGGTTGCGACAGTATGCTACCGTTCGCGATCAGAGCCAAGGCTCGTACTGGCGACCCACGGATCCGATTGCAACATCAAGACCTCGATGTGACGGGACGGGATGTGAATCCGGTCTCCCTCCGTGACGCGGTCAGGGCCTACGGTCGCATTGCCGCCTCCAGCTTCGGCGGGCCTGCCGCGCAGATCGCGGTAATTCATCGCGTGGTGGTCGAGGAGAAACGCTGGCTCGACGAGCCGGCCTTCCTGCGCGCGCTCAGTTTCTGCATGCTGCTGCCCGGTCCCGAAGCGCAGCAACTGGCGACATACGTCGGCTGGCGACTTCATGGCCTGCGAGGCGGACTCGCCGCTGGATTGCTGTTCGTCGCGCCCGGATTCGTGACGATGCTGTTCCTCAGCATCCTGTACGCCACCGCCGCCGACATTTCCTTCGTCGCGGCGTTGTTCATTGGATTGAAACCTGCCGTGCTACCCATCGTGCTCGAGGCGGTGGTTCGGCTGAAACGCCGCGCCGCTGGTGGCGTGCTGGGCACTACGATCGCTGCCATGGCGTTCGTGGCCATCTTCGCGTTTCACGTGCCGTTCCCGTTCATCGTGCTCGGCGGCGCACTCGCTGGATTCCTGTCTGAACGCGCGACTCCTGCTCAGACGCCATCCGGCGGAGTCGAACCTGTCGCGGTCGATTGGCGGCGAACGGCGCGCATGGCAGGTGGCTGGCTCCTCATCTGGCTCGTTCCTGTCGCGTTCGTCGTGCTTCTTCTCGGGCGCGATAACGTGCTTGCCACTCAGGCGACGTTTTTCAGCAAGGTTGCCGTAGTCACCTTTGGGGGCGCGTATGCCGTCCTCGCTTACGTGGCGCAGCAAGCTGTTGACGTGTTCGGCTGGCTGACGCCGGGTGAAATGCTCGACGGGCTCGGACTGGCGGAGACGACCCCGGGACCGCTGATCATGGTCGTGCAGTTCGTCGCCTTCCTCGGCGCGTATCGTCAGCCTGGAACCTTGGATCCGATTGTTGCCGGGATCCTTGGCTCGGCGATCACCATATGGGTGACCTTTGCACCCAGTTTCATGTTCATCTTCGTCGGGGCGCCGTGGATCGGGCGCATAACGCGAAACCGGCGGCTCGCGGCGGCGTTGGCCGGGGTTACGGCGGCCGTGGTGGGAGTCGTGCTCAACCTTGGCGTGTGGTTCGCCGTGCACACGCTGTTTGCGGATGTGACCGATCGGTCGTTCGGCTGGGTGACGGTCCCGGTGCCGGATCCATCGAGCTTTGTGCCGGTCGTCGCCCTGATCGCGCTCGCCGCGGCAATTGCGCTTTTCCGTTTTCGAATCACCTTGCTCTGGGTACTGGCCGGAGGCGCGGCGTTGGGCGTGCTTGCCCGCACCCTGAGTCTCGTATGACTTGAAGACGCTGCTGGTTGCCGCGTGGGTGGTTTTCCTGCAAGCGACTCGGCGATCGATCGGAATTGGCGGTGCGGCCATCGTAACAGCGATCTGCGGTGGCGTGATCTGGTTGTTGATCAGCAGCGGGATCGTGAGCGCGAATAGTGGTCGAGGGATTGCCCGCGTCGTGCTGATCGGCCTGAGCCTGGTGCTGGCCGTGGGAATGTCATGGTCGCACATGAGCCGCCGGATCACCGGGCAGGCGGATACCGACGTCGTGGACTGAGTCCAAAGAACTACCGGTTGCGCCGGCGCGTGAGTGGAAGGCGAGAGCTGTCAGCGAATCATCTGCGCGCCTTGTTCAGTCGCAACCCGCGAGAACAGGTCGGGTTCCCGCGAGCGCTCGAGGTCGAGCAGGAGCCTCTTTCTCCACAGGCCGCCACCATAACCACCGAGTTTCCCGTCCTTGTTCACGACGCGGTGGCACGGAATGATGATCGCAAGGGGGTTCTGGCCGTTGGCATGACCAGCGGCACGCTGACCAGATGGTGACCCCACCCGTCGGGCGAGCTCCTCATATGAGATGGTCTCTCCGAACGGAATTGCCCTGAGCGCGGTCCACACCTTCGATTGGAATGGCGTTCCCGGATAGACCAGCGGCACGGTGAACTCGCGCCGGCGTCCCTCGAAGTACTCCACAAGCTCGGCGCGCAACTGGTCGAGCAACGGATGCGCGCCGGATCGCGTTGGTCCCACTCGCGCACTCACCTTGGCGACCTGAGTCTCCAGTATCTCGCGATCGCGAAACTCGAGCAGGCAGGCGCCATCATCCGTCACACCAGCCACGAGAACACCAACGGGACTATCGATTTCGCTCATGATCACGTTCGAGCCAACTGCAGGCCTGAGATGGCGTGTGTCGATCATGACGCCTTCCGCGCGATGAAGATCAATTCGCCGGGATACGTCGAGCCGTAGGCACTCCGATCGTATCCGGCGTAGAGCTGTTCGACGACGAATCCTGAACGCGCCAGCAGGTGTTCGGCTTCGTAGCGAAAGAGGTACCGCATCCTGAACGCATGCACCTGCCGCTCCCTGCGTCCGTCAGGATGCACGACGTCGTAGATCAGCTCGATCCCGTTCACCTGCTGGAATCGATCCAGGTCGGCGATCCGGAAACTCCGTGTCACTTGCCGTCCGTCGGGCATGGTGAACGGTGGTCCCTCGGGCATCTCCACGCCGATTGGCCGGTTCACGAGCATATCCATCGACGGATTGAAGAGGTCGAGAATAAGTCTGCCACCGCGATCGAGATGCCGGCGAATGCAGGCCAGGCAGGCGAGTTGATCCTCGATGGTCAGGAGGTGCTGAAAGGGGCGGAAGGGGATCGTGACCAGCGCGAACTTTCTCTGCAGGTCGAACGCGCGCATATCACTCTCGAACAACTCCACTTTCGCCTGAACGTCGGCCGGTTCCGCGCTCAGCTTCGCCCTGCATCTGGCCAGCATCGACGCCGAGCCATCGAGCCCCGCGATTGACACACCAGCCCGCGCGATTGGAATGAGAACGCGACCCGTTCCGCATCCAACCTCCAGGACCGGACCACGCGCGACCAGCGCCTCATCAACGTAGAACTCCACGTCGGGCCGAGTCGCATATGGCACAACGTGGTCGTAGAACTCCGCAGCTTCCGCGTATTCGTCAGTCAAGGCAAGACAGTTTAGATCAGATCTGATCGGATGGCAGTTTATCTCACATCCCACATCTCACATCCACTTCAACATCCGAGCTACAGAGCGTTCAAGACATCGTATCCGGTAAGGACATATGTTTTGTCCGCCGGAAAATCCCTCACCAGCACCGCCGGGTTTTCGGGCGTGATCATCGGTGCCAGCAACTGCACCGGCGTCTCGATGTCCACGTACGGGAAGGCCTGCTGCATGATCGACTTCACGGGCTCCGCGGTGATCGACGGATCCCTGACGATACAGGCATAGGCGTGTGAAGCACTCAACGAGCCGACAATGCGCTTTTCCTGCGTCACCGGGATCTGTGAAAAATCGTTCTCGTTCATCCGTGACACCGCCTGGCTGACCGCGGCGGTTACCTCGACGCCTACAATATCCGCCACTTTCTTGTTGCGAACGAGCTCGCGCGCCGTGGGACCGCCGACGGCTTCGTAACCCATCCGGCGCATCCAGTCCGGGTTGAACATCTTGCCCAGGTAGCGCGTGCCATGGTCGTGGAAGATGACGACGACCGTCTCGCCCTCCTTGAACCGATCCTTGAGTTGAAGCAGGCCCGCGATCGCCGAACCGGCGGAGTTCCCCACCCAGATGCCCTCCTGCCTGACGATTTCCCGGGTGAAGATCGCGGCGTTGCGATCCGTCACCTTCTCGAAGTGGTCGACAATACTGAAGTCGACGTTCTGCGGGAGGAAATCCTCGCCGATGCCCTCGGTCACGTACGGGTAGATCTCGTGCTTGTCGAGGATTCCCGTCTCCTTGTACTTCTTGAAGACGGATCCGTAGGTGTCGATGCCCCAGATCTTCAGTTGAGGGTTGCGCTCTTTCAGGTATTTCCCGGCGCCGCAGATCGTCCCGCCGGTGCCGACGCCGACGACAAAATGGTCGATCCGGCCTTCGGTCTGCTCCCAGATCTCGGGGCCCGTGGTCTCGTAATGCGCCTGCGAGTTGCTGAGGTTGTCGTACTGGTTGGCCTTCCATGAATTCGGAGTCTCGGCGACGAGCCGAGAGGAGACCGAGTAGTACGAACGCGGATCTTCGGGATCGACGTCGGTGGGGCAGACAATCACTTCGGCGCCGAACGCGCGCAGCGCGTCGACTTTTTCGCGCGACTGCTT
Organism: uncultured Gemmatimonadaceae bacterium; assembly: GCA_964608035.1. Lineage (GTDB taxonomy): Bacteria > Gemmatimonadota > Gemmatimonadetes > Gemmatimonadales > Gemmatimonadaceae > JABWBJ01. Next base: position 35,207 of record CAZSNV010000007.1, read on the forward strand.
GTCCGTCGTGGTGAAGATGCACCTGTAGCCTTTTACGACGGCGGCAATCGCAAGTCCCATTCCGGTGTTGCCGCTCGTGCCCTCGATGATCGTGCCGCCCGGCTTGAGCAACCCCTGCCGCTCGGCGTCCTCGATCATCTTCACCGCCATCCGGTCCTTGATGCTGTGGCCCGGGTTGAACGTCTCGATCTTGGCGTAGACGGCCGCCGGAACGTCCCGGACCACGCGATGCAGGCGAACCATCGGTGTCCACCCAATGGCGCCCAGAATGGAGTCGTGAACGTTGCGGGTATTGGTGACGGTCATGATCGGCTGGTTGAACGGCTACCGGAAAGATCGCCGTCCGGCAGCGTCCAGAATAGCCATCCCTCCGGCGGGAAACGCGCCCGATTACGATCTCGCGCTTGGCTTCACAAAGAGAATGGACCGCGGAGGGCGCGGAGGCCGCCGAGAAAATTGCGTGCAACGCATCCTCAGCGTCCTCTGCGACCTCCGCGGTTCAATCTGTTCGGCCCGCAACTGGCGGCTGCGTGACGCCGGTGTGACGGCGCTGAACCATGGTCACGACATGGAGCCTAGCAAAATCACTGAAGCCGTCATTGGTGCGGCCATTCGGGTGCATTCGGCGCTGGGGCCCGGGCTGTTGGAGAGCGCCTACCGAGCCTGCTTGGTGCATGAGTTACTCGCACGAGGTTTGCGAGTTCAAGCCGAGTGCCCACTCCAAGTCTACTATGATGGAGTTCGAATCGACATCGGTTACCGACTCGACCTCGTGGTCGAAGACACCGTTATCGTGGAGCTGAAGGCTGTGGAGAAACTGCTACGGCTTCACGAAGCACAACTCCTGTCTTACCTGAAACTGAGCGGGCTCTCTGTGGGACTGCTCCTGAACTTCCACGTCTCGTCTCTCCGCCTCGGCTTAAGGCGAATGGTGAACAATCTCCCGGAAAGCATTGACCGCGGAGGCCGCGGTTCAATCTGTTCTTCCCGATTAGTGTCGCACGAGCTATCGCGTGGTAGTCACGCGTATGACGCCAGTGCCGTCGGCCTTCATCCGGTAGACATCGCGCGCCGGCCGGTCCCGCGTGGAAATGAACAGCAGTTCCGCTCCATCGGGCGACCAGCCTACAGGGAACTCCGAGGCGGCATGGTTGGAAACGTTGCGCGCCCCGGAACCGTCGGCGGCCATCAGGTAGATCTCGTCGTTGCCATCACGGTTTGTTCCAAAGGCGATCTGTTTTCCGTCCGGCGACCAGAACGCAGCCCGCGAATGACCGGTGGCGGTCTGCGTGAGCTGGCGCACGCCGGAGCCGTCGGCGTTCATCACGTGGATCTCGGTATGGCCACTAACGAGCGAAGTGAACAGCAACTGTTTCCCGTCAGGTGACCATGCCGGCGACGTCTCAGCTTGTGGATCCATCGTGAGTGCCCGCTGTTCGGACCCGTCTGCATTCATCAGGTAGATGTTCGGGTTGCCGTCGCGTTCGGATCGGAATGCGATCAGGCGGCCATCAGGTGACCACGCGGGCTCAGAGTTCTGCGAGCCTCGTGTCAACTCGACGACGTCCGAACCGTCGGCCTTCATCGTGAAGACCTGCTGCTGCCGGTCGCGCACGGCCGCAAACGCGATGCGCTGCCCATCGGGCGACCACCTGGGCTGATAGTCGAAATTCGGGAGTTCCGTGAGTCGCCGCACCATCTGACCGGCAGCATCGAACAGGTAAACGTCGATATCGGGTGCAGTGCCGCGTGCAACGACGAGGTGCCGGCGGTCGGGAGAAAGATCGGCGGTCATGATCACCGTATCCGGAGGCGACGGCGGCGTTGCCGTCAGGCAGCTCGCCCTGCGCATCGGAAACTGAATGCGGCGAACGCCGTTCGGTCCGGGTCCTTCGATGGCCGCGATGACGGAGTCCGCGCCGCGTCGGCGGTACGAAATGCGCTGTGGGAAGTCATGCGCCGTGTTCTCGAACACGAGCGCCGTATCGGAAAGTTCGATTGACGGAAACGTGGTCTCTCCCTGGCCATTTGGCATCGCGATGTAGGCAAGGCGGTCGCCGTCCACCTTGAGCCGTAAGAGCTCGAACTCACTCGTCCTGGCGCCGACGGTGGTCCGGCTCGATCCGATCATGAGATCGCCTAACGGCGGCATCCACATCTCCAGCGTCACGCGATTCGGCGCGCGCAGTTCCCAGCATCCGGCGAGCCAGCCGGCGCGGGCAAGCCCTGTTGCCTGACTCTCGACTGGCGCGACGGGCGCCAGCAAGAGGAGTATCGCGAATCGGCGTAACGGCACGGCGGAGACCCTGTTCTGGTGGAGCGTGATGATTGGCGCCGGAGGGTACGCGCGATTGTACAAATGCGACAGTCAGGCCTGGTCTGGGTCGATGCCCATGATCGCGCGTGCCAGGTCCGGTTCCTCGGCGAAGAAAGCTGACGGCGGCGCGCCGGCGAATTGACGGAAGTCCCGGATCAGGTGCGCCTGGTCCGCGTATCCCGAACGGGTCGCGACCTCGGCCCACGTTCCACGCGGGGCGCCGTCGAGCACGCGGAACGCGCGCCGGAAGCGCATCACGCGCCGAAGCGTGGCCGGCGGCAGCCCCGTGGCCATCGTCACACGTCGCTCGAGGGTGCGCGTGCTCGTTCCCAGTGACCGCGAAAGCGCTTCAATGCGAACTGGGTTCGATGCGTCGAGCGCGCTTGCCGCATGCGCAGCCAGCGAATCCGGTAAACGGCTGATGTGTCGCCACAGTGCGCGTGCTATCGCAGCCGCGCGCGCGCCCGGCTGCTCACGCGAACGAGCCGCGTTGAGCAGGTCCGCGGCCAGGCGCTTCGAGACTATCGCAAGGGGTTCGACGCGATTGGTAAGATCGGCGAGCGGCACCCGCAGGACGCGCGCCGCGGCAGAAGTACGAAACCGAATCCCCACCACATCGCCGGCTCCGTTTCCAGCCAGTCGGATGGGCGCCGTCAGTTGGCCGGACACGAGCGCGTCGGCCTGTCGCGTGCTGGCGTCGCCGTCCACACGAGAGAACGGCTCTGCGAGGTGCAGAATGATCTCAAGACGTCCGTCGGCAACCACCGTCTGCGGTTCGTCACACGAAGCGAACTCGCCGCGCAAGAACCAGACGCAATGGACGATGTCGTCGAGCGCCGGCGGCGCCTTGAGTTCGAAGTATTCCACGTGAGGAGGGAGGCTACGTCGTGACTGTGGGTGGCGGGCCGAGGTAGTAGGGATTGCCATGGCCGGCGTAAATCGTAGTCACGCCGCGCTCACGCAGGAGTTGCCAGCTGCGGGCGACGACAACCGGATCTTCCTGCGCTACCATCGTCTCCATCGTCAGGTCGCCCGTGAACGCGCACCCGATGTCGAGCACCAGGCTCACGCTATCGTCGGAATGTCCCGGCGTGTGCAGTATTTCTCCGGCGATCCCGATCTCCCCGAGTAGGGATCGACTTTCCGACGTTGGAATCACGATGTTGTCGTGCGTCGTGATCTCCGTGTACCCATCGGCCGGCTTGGTCCACTGCTTCATGAGCGGGATGGCCGGCACCTGCTCCTCCATTACGAGCAGAGGGACGCCGCGAAGCTTGAGGTCCTGCGCGGCGCCGGCGTGATCGATGTGATAGTGGGTCGCCAGTCCGTACCGGATCTCCGTCAGCGGCACGTCCATGCGCTCGAGATTCGCGAAGAGCGCTGCCGCGCGTCCCGGCCACCCGAGGTCCACCAGCAGCCGGTTCTTCCCCGCGCTCACGACCCAGAAGTTCGTGGAGCGGTACCCGACGTTGACGATGGTGGGAGAAACAGAACTGGCCACGGGAAGAACCTACTCCCGTGACCAGTCAAGCATGCAGCAACACCAGCTTCCAACCCCAGGCTACCTCGCCGAACAAGTGATCTTGGCGTGGATCGGAGTGTAGAGGCTCCAGGTCAAAGCGGCGACCAGGCCGTTTACAAAGCTCGTTTCTGTTTCGACTTTCTGGACGCCGTTCGGGCACTGCTCCTTCACATTGATTTCCGGGGGCGGAACCAGGCCATACACGAACGAGTTCTGCCACGGCTTATCGACCACGGTTGGTGCAGGCGACGTCCCGGACACCACGGTGACATGGTAGCAACCAGTCAGCAACATGGCTCCGAGGACCAGGGTCAGTGCTTTTGTACGCATTGCAAACCTCGCAGAGTAGTCGGGGAGTTACTGCTGGACGCTGACGAGTACTGGCTGCTGCGTGCGCGCAGACTCCGAGATCGCTTCGGCAAGCACTTCGGCCTTCTCGTCGCGCGACGCATCTCGCGCCACGATGAACTCCTTCATGCCGGATCCGCGAGCAGTCCCGGATGCGCACGTCACGGTGACATCGCGGGGCGTGAATATCCCGAGCGTCAGCCCGCCCACCAGCCCGTTCATGAAGCTCTGCTTGGTCTCCACGGTGGCAATGCCGCCGGGACAGTCACGAGTCACGTCGATGGGGCTCGCCGGGACAAGGCCCCAGAGCCAGGTCGCAGTCCATGGCTTCTTCACCACTGTGGGCCCGGGAGTTCGCCCCGTCTGGACGACCTGGTGAAAACAGCCCGACAGGGCCAAACCTAACGCCAGCGCGATCGATGCCGTGTGCTTCATGGACGGTCCCTCGCCTGCACGAGTTGCGAGCTACGATTCGAAACGACGATCATGCGGCCGGGCTTGCTCCCGCGCAAGTGGACGCGACCGGAACGTGACATTTCAAGGCGCTCGGCGTTCACACGGACCTGCCATGGGGGGCCATACATGTCGAACTCATGTACGGCGCGCGAAACCATTCGCATGACAGCACGGCACCGCGTTAGGCGGCTGTGGTCGGCGACCGCCAATTGCCCCTTTTCGCTCCGAAGTTGACGGAGCAGTGTCGGCGTCTGAAAACCAGAGAAAAAGAACTGGCCACGGGAAGAACCTACTCCCGTGGCCAGTTAGTCATGCAGCTGCGAAGGATTACTTCCTGAACAGCTTTCCAATGTGTCGGATCGCGCTGGCGCCCGGATTCGTGTGGATGCCAAAGACAACGCCGAATTCTGTTTCATCGCCCATGAAGAGCTGCCCACCGAGCGACCAGCCGAGCGAGCCTGAAGCGCTCTGCAATCCGCCAAAGAGCACGGGATCACTGTTGGAGAACGAACCGCCACCGTCGGCTTCGAACTGCTGCCACCAGAGCGACGCGCCCGCGTAGAACCCCATGGCTCCAGACCCGGCGAACGATGCGGCGGCACCGATCGGAACGGTCATGACACTGCCGCCATCCCGCGTCTGATAGGCGATGCCGCTTTGCAGGTTGAAGGCCATCGTTCCGCTTTGCGTGAGCTTGTACGCAACGCCGGCCCCGAAGAATGGGTCGGTATTGTCACCGCCGGTGCAGACGCCGATACCTGGCTGCACCACCATGTTATTCCCCAGTCTCATGGCGACGTCCCCGCTGATCGCGAATGTGGCTGGATCACTGAAGGACGCGCTCACGCCGGCCCCGAACGATGGCCGCGAATGAATGCGCATAAAGGTGGAGGCGAAGTAGAAATTGCATGCATACGCAGGTGTTGCATACGCGAGGCATAGGGCGCCAGCCAGTAACGGCGTTCTCATCCGCATGAAGCACCTCCGTCGAGGGGTAAGGTCGCAGGGTCGATCCCCGCTGTGCTCGAGCGACAAGTTATGCATAACGGCTCACACCGCCAAGTGTGAAACGCCGGTACGCCCTCCAGAGCCGAGTCGCTTCTACGCCTCTAGAGTGTCGCCGATTCGTCCAGTGTTCCGGTCGTACACAACAATGTGCGCCCATTCGTCGGCATCCGACCGTGCGACGACCGCGACCACAGGATCGGTATCGCTGAGGTTGAAGACCTCATGCGGAACGCCGGGCTCGATGTAGATGAAGTCGCCGGCGGCGTTGTCGACCGACTGCCTGAGCTTGTCGCCGTATTCGTGCCGGACACGGCCCTCGAGGATGTACAGCATGACCTCGAAACCGACGTGAACGTGTGCATAAGCAACGCCCCCCGGAGGCACGACGGCGACGTTCATGGAGAGCTGTTTTGCGGGCACGTTCTTCGCCGACATCCCGATCTTGTACTGGATGCCATTCCACGATCTCGCGACCGGGCTGCCGCGGATGACGAAAATGCCGTCGGATCCTTCGACGTGTTCCTGGAGTTCGGTCGAGTCGGATGTCATGGGCAAATGGGGACGAGGGATGTCTGATGAACTACCGGGTCTGATGCCCGATGCCTGATGCCTGATGCCCCGGTTTCCTTGACTCCGGGGCTGCGCTCCAGAATGCTACGGGGCCGGCCTTTGCGCCGTCATCCCGAGGTCCCCTGGAGTTCCGATGCAGATCCTTCTTCTCGTCGCCGCCCTCAACCAGGCTGCTACGCTTCCGCCCGTTCGCGACCCGGTGCACGCGACCGACGGGCGCCTGGCGGTTTCCTTCGAGGGCGACCTCTGGCTCCGCGACGCCGGCGGCCGGCGCTGGACGCGCCTGACGAGTGGATCCGGCTGGGACCGGCAACCGGCCTGGTCGCCAGACGGCCAGACCATTGTCTTCGTCTCCGACCGGCAGGGTGGGTCGAATCTGTTCCGGGTCATGGTCCGAGGTGGCCAGGTCGAGCGCCTGACGAGTGATGCGCTTCCCGACGCTGAGCCTACGGTCGCGCGGGACGGTTCGGTGGCGTTCGTGCGCGGACGCGGTCCTGCGGCCCGTCTGTGGAAGCGCGCTCCAGACGGATCCGAGCAGCGCCTCACCCGGGGCGAACTCCAGGAACGCTGGCCCGTCGCCTCTCCTGATGGACGCCGGGTGGCCTATGTGCAGTTCGCGGATGGCGCGCGCCGCCTGCGCGTGCGACCCCTCACTGCCGACGAAGCCCCCGCGCGCGGAGGCGGTGGACGAGGCGGCCGCGGTCCC